>JALOPH010000010.1 GCA_025453995.1 Desulfobacterales bacterium | reverse complement strand
AATCCGGGAAGAGCTCGAACTTTGCGATATACCGAAACCGCTTGAAGGAGCCGCCATTACATTGATCGTCGCAGGCATTCTGGCCATGGCGTTTATGGGTTTTACCGGCGTGGATTCAGGGCTTCGAAAGGCCATGACGCCGGCTGCGGAACAGGCGCAATGCAATCCTGCCGACCCGGCTGTTATGCTGGCTGATGCGATGCCGGAAAAACAGGAGTTCATGAAGAAGGTTAATTAAAAAGAGGTTTTTTGTCATGCTGATTACCATAGGGCTTGCCGGCGGGACCATGCTGGCGATGGCCTTGATCATGTCGTTTGTACTGGGATGGGCGGATAAAACATTTCGCGTGGAAGTCGATGAACGCGTGGAAGCGATTCTGGGTATTCTCCCGGGGGCCAACTGCGGCGGGTGCGGTTTTATGGGGTGCTCTGATTACGCAGTGGCCATTGTGGTTGATGAAGTCGGCGTCAATAAATGTCCTGTGGGCGGTCAGTCCTGCGCTGAAAGGCTTGCCAGCGTCATGGGTGTTGAAGCCGGAGAAACCATTCCCTGGCGCCCCGTCGTTCACTGTGGCGCCCATTATGAACAGCGACTGATGAGAACCGAATACCGGGGGGTGCAGAAATGCTCCAATGCAAACCTGGTCGCCAATGTTCAGGGGTGCACATACGGCTGCCTTGGATTTGGAGACTGCATCCAGTCCTGCAAGTATGATGCTGTTCATGTGGTGGACGGTCTGGCCACCATTGATTACGATAAGTGCATCGGGTGCGGCGCCTGTACACGGGTATGCCCGAGAAATATTATTTCTCTCGCGCCTTTCCGCGATGAACGGATTCTGGCGGTCACATGCTCAAACAAGGACAAGGGCAAAGACGTAAAGGCCGTATGCATGGTGGGGTGCATCGGGTGCGGGGCCTGCGCACGCATGTCGGATATCATCACCATTCAGAATAATCTTTCAACTGTAGATTACGATCATTATGATCCGGAAAAAATGGATGGTCTGATCAAAGCCAGCCAGAAGTGCCCCCAGAAAAGGCTCCTCTACGTGGGCAAGCCGACGGATGAGCAGAAACAGGCCGCGGCAGCGGCCGGACCCATGACCATCGCCCAGGCCGATTTCAAGACAACCGTGGATGACATGGAGTGGCGCGGATAACCGACGCTATTAATTATTTTTTAGCCTATCGGGATGCAAGTTAAAAATATTACCCCAAAAAAAACCATCCTTATTCTTGACAATATTTTGAGAATATGCTTTTTAAATAACCTTTTATTGCTTTATGATGAAATGATTTAAAATATCGCGGCAACAAAAACACTATGAGGTATTAAGATTATGAGTTTAAAAAAGAGATTTTCAGCCGGGGATTTCGTCGTGTTTGCTGAGGTGCACACCCCTAAAGGGGTCGATATATCCGATCTTGTCGCAAATGCACGCAGACTCAAAGGCCGCGTTGATGCGGTGATCATCCCGGACATGGACAATGGGATTATGCAAATGAGTTCTCTGGCCGGCGGCATGCTCATGCGCCAGCAGGGTCTTGAAGCGGTTATCCACGTCTATGGCCGCGATCGCAACCGTTTGGCGCTGCAGGGAGACATACTGGCCGCTCATGTCCTGGGCATTCAAAATCTACTGGTGGTGCGCGGCGAGGAAATGGCCAACGGTGATCACCGGGAAGCAAAGCCTGTGGACGACCTGGATGAACTGGCCATATTGAAGATGATCCGTTCGCTCCAGGAGGGCGTTGATCTGGCAGGTTTTGAGCTTAAAGGGGCTCCGGATCTGACAACAGGATGCGCCATTGCGCCGTTTGCCGATGATGCCATGATGGAGAAGGAAATCGAAGCAGCCAGGCAGAAAGTGGCTGCCGGCGCTCAGTTTGTTATGACGCCTCCCATTTTTGACATGGCGTTTTATTCAGAGCTTGTCAAAAAACTCAAACCCTTGAATGTCCCGGTGGTGGCGACCGTTTTTCTGCTAAAGAACGTCGGCATGGCAAGATATATGTCCATCAATGATCCCAGCACCCGCATGTCCGAAGAGATCATCAACCGCATCCGTAAAGCGCCGGATCGCGAAGTGGAATGCGTCCGGATCGCCGGCGAAATGGCGGCCAGTCTGAAAAAAGTGACCCAGGGCATCAAGATTTCCACGCTGGGATGGGAGCACCGGTTGCCTGCCATACTTGAGAGCGCGGGACTCTAATAGTTAACTCGGGGAACATCTGATGAGAAATATTTTCTGATGATGGATTCCCATTGATATATCGTAGGTTACACATGCAAGAAATCAGTGATATTCAAAACAACAATTCCAATAATAAGAAAGTGCTCGTCATCGGCGGCGGCGTCGGCGGCATCCGCGCTGCGCTGGATTTGGCCGAATCCCGCCGGGACGTGGTTCTGATCGACAAGGCATTCGCCATCGGCGGGCTGATGACCCAATTGGATCGGACCTTTCCGACCAACAACTGTGATCTTTGCACCATTTCCCCGCATCTTTCTGAAAGCGGCCGGCAGCTCCATCTGGAACTGATGCCGTTGACCACGCTGGGGGAGTTAAAGGGTGAAGCCGGTGATTTCACCGCGACCCTGGAAACCCAGCCGCGCTATATCGACATCACCAAGTGCACTGCCTGCGGGGAATGCTATGAAAAATTTCCCAACTGGGTGAGGTTTACGCCGGGACTTGACCCCCGGGCCCCCACCTGCATGAGATATCCCCAGGCCACACCCTATGCATTCTCCATCGATCGCGACAAAGTCACGGACATGAAGGCGCTTCAGGAGGTTTGTAAGGCCAATGCGATCTTAGCCGATGATCAGCCGAAGGTTACTGAAATGTCTGTGGCGTCCGTGGTTGTGAGCGCCGGCGCTGAACTTTTTGATCCGGCGATACTGGATAACTTCGGCGGCGGGAAATACGCCAATGTGGTGTCAGGGCTGCAATATGAGCGGATCATGTCGGCCTCGGGCCCGACCATGGGGCAACTTCAGCGCCCGTCTGACGGCGTCCGGCCCAAGCGCGTCGCCTGGATCCAGTGCGTCGGTTCCAGGGGGCTTAATAAAGGGGATGTGCCATACTGCTCCAGCGTATGCTGCATGTATGCCCTCAAGGAAGCCATTGTGACCAAGGAGCGGTTTGCAGCCGACATTGAAGCCGTGATTTTTTACATGGATATGCGAACTTTTGGCAAGGACTACGAATTATATCTCAACCGCGCCAGAGAGGAATATAATGTAAAGCTGGTACGAAGCCGTCCCCATTCGATCATCGAAGACCCGGCCACAAAAAATCTTTCCATCACCTATACGACGGATGAAGAAGCCCGGCTCCAGAAAGAAGTGTTTGACATGGTGGTTTTGTCCACGGGATTCCGCGTGCCGGAATCTACAGTGGCGCTTGCCAACCGTCTCGGGATTGATTTAAATGAGCATCAATTCGCCAAGACCGGAAGTTTTATGCCGGTGGCCACATCCAAACCCGGCATATATGTGTGCGGTGTGTATGAAAGCCCCAAGGACATCCCCGAGACAATGGTTCAGGCCAGCGCCGCGGCTTTCATGGCCAGTTCGAACCTGCCCGCAAATCTGGCTGACCAGGACGAGGAAGAACTTCCGCCCGAACGGGATATATCCAGTGAACCGCCCAGAATCGGCGTCTTTGTCTGCAACTGCGGGTTTGACATAGGGGGCGTCATCCCGGTTAAAGCGGTGGTTGAATATGCGAAAACCCTGCCCGGCGTTGTCACAGCAGACGCCGTGGGATATGGCTGCAGCAAAGAATCCATGGAAAGAATTGAAAAATTTGTCAAAGATAACAATCTCAATCGGGTGGTGATCGGCGGGTGTTCTCCGAGAACCCATGAGACCAAATTCCAGGATCTGATGCGACGGGTCGGCCTGAATAAATATCTGGTTGAAATCGTAAACCTGCGCGATCAGGACACATGGGCGCATATGGATCGGCCTAAAGACGCCGAACAGAAAGCCCGGAAATTGATCCAAATGGGCGTCACCGGCGTGCGGAAAAGCCGACCGCTGGTGGATTATACGCTCCCCATGAGCCAGAATGTGCTGGTGGTCGGCGGCGGCGTGACCGGCATGAACGCCGCGCTGCAACTGGCCGACCAGGGATTCAGGGTCTATCTTGTGGAAAGGCAGGCCCAGTTGGGCGGTTTGGCCAAAAGCATCCGTAAGACGCTGGAAGGCGAAGATGTGGCATCGTATATGGCGGATTTGATCGAGCGGACCCAGTCCAACAAGCGGATTCAGGTGCTGACCCGAGCCATCATCGTCGACCACAGCGGGATGCCCGGACTTTATACGACCGGCATTCAGATGGGGCCACGGATGAATTACATGCAGATCCAGCACGGTGTGACGATTCTGGCCACCGGCGCGTTGGCCAACCGTCCCAAAGAATATATGCTGGGCGAGCATAAGAACATCATGACTCAGCTGGATCTGGATTCGGTGATAGAAGATGCGCCGGATAGAGTCAAAAGCTGGCAGAATATCGTCATGATCCAGTGCGTGGGCTCCAGGGAGCCCCACAACCCGAACTGCTCACGGATCTGCTGTCAGACGGCCATTAAAAACGCCTTGAGGATCAAGGCTCTGCGCTCTGACGCTCAGATATTCGTCTTGTATCGGGATATGCGGACATATGGATTTCAGGAAGACTATTACCGGGAAGCCAGAAAGTCGGATATCAAATTCATCCGGTTTGATCTCGGCCACAAACCGAAAGTTTCAGCCAGCGGCGACGGGCTGATCATTGAAGCCTTAGACCCGATCCTGGGAAAAAATATTCAGATTGAAGCGGATTGCCTTGCGTTGAGCACCGGCCTGATCGCTGATGATGAAACCACCGAAGATCTGGCCATGACATTCCACTTGGCCAGAACCGATGACGGGTATTATCTGGAAGAGCATGTGAAGCTGAGGCCCATGGATATGGCGGTCAGGGGGTTTTTTGCGGCCGGCGCGGCCCATTCGCCCAAGTCCATCCGCGAAAGCATCACCCAGGCTCAGGCTGCAGCCGGAAGGGCTCAAACCCTGTTGTCGAAAAAGGTGATCAATATGGGCGCCGCCGTCGCCAAGGTCGATGGAACCAAATGCGCCGCATGCCTGGTTTGTGTGAGGGCCTGCCCGTTTGACATTCCCTTTATCAACGCGGACGGATATTCAGAGATTGATCCGGCCAAATGCCATGGATGCGGGATTTGCGCGGCGGATTGCCCGGCCAAGGCGATTCAATTAATGACTTTTGAAGATGATCAGATTCTGGCCAAATTAGACGGCCTGTTTGAGAGGTTGAACTGATGGAAAAATTTGAACCTGAAATAGTGGCATTATGCTGTCATTATTGCGCGTACACGGCGGCAGACATGGCGGGAAGCAAGCGTCTTTGCTATCCGCCCAATGTGAAAATCATCCGGGTTCCCTGCACCGGCAAAGTGGACGCCATTCATATCATGAAAGCTCTTCAGAAAGGGGCGGACGGCGTGTATGTGGCAGGGTGCCTGGAAGGCGACTGCCATTTTAAAAACGGAAATATCCGGGCCAAGCACCGGGTGAAATATGTTCAGAAAATTTTAAATGATATCGGATGGTCGGGCGAACGGGTGGATATGATCACCATGTCCGCGGGAATGGGCGAACGGTTTGCCCAGACGGCCGCTGAGTTTACGGAGAAAATCCGTCAACTGGGTCCGAATCCGATTAAGCTTGCCGTTGATCAGAAATCATCGGCAGTGGGTGAATAAATCGAAAAATCTGGAGATGTAAAAATGATAACCGCAGAACAAAAACCAATGGAAGAAATTATCGCCTCTGTCGCGCCGTTTAACAGCATCCTTCTGGTCGGCTGCAATGAGTGCGTGACGGTCTGCGCAGCCGGTGGTCGAAAGGAAGTCGGATTGCTCGCATCGGCCCTTCAACTGCATTTTTTCAAACAAGGTAAAACGCTTGACATAAAAGAAATCACCCTTGAACGGCAATGTGATCCCGAATATGTCGAAGAACTGGTCAATTCCGTTGATCGCGTGGACGCCGTTTTGTCGATGGCATGCGGGTGCGGCGTTCAGACCATTGCGGCCCGCTACAAGGAAAAACTCGTTTTCCCGGCGGTCAACACCAAGTTCATGGGCGCATCCGAACGCCAGGGTGTTTGGTCGGAGCGGTGCCAGGGATGCGGAGACTGCGTGCTGGGGATTACCGGCGGTGTCTGCCCCATCGCCCGGTGCTCCAAACGACTGATGAACGGTCCCTGCGGCGGGTCTACACGGGGTAAATGCGAAATCAGCCAGGATGTGGACTGTGCATGGCAGTTGATATGGGACCGCATGAAGGCCTTGGGCATTGAAAAACGCTATGAAGAAGTCATGGAAGCAAAGGATTGGCGAACCAGCCGGGACGGGGGACCCAGAAAAATAGTGAGAGAGGACTTGGCATCATGAAAACGGAAAGCAGATTAGAGAAAATATTATCGTCTGGTAAACTTGCGGTCACCTCAGAGTGCGGCCCGCCCAGAGGCGCGCTGCCTGAAAAAGTCAAAGAAAAGGCGGAAATGCTCAGAGGGTGTGTGGATGCGGTCAACGTCACGGATAATCAGACCGCCATGGTGCGCATGTCCAGCTGGGCGGCCAGTGTAATTATAAAACAGATGGGGCTTGACCCTGTTCTGCAGATGGTCTGCAGGGACAGGAACCGTCTGGCCATGCAGAGCGACATCATCGGCGCGTATTCCTTTGGCATCAACACCATGCTCTGTCTGTCGGGCGATCATCCCAAATTCGGCGATCATCCCATGGCAGCCAATGTTTACGATTTGGATTCCGTTCAGCTGATCCAAACCGTTAAGAAAATGCGCGATGAGGGAAAATTCCAGGGGGGCGCGGATATCGCAGGCCCTCCCAAGATGTTTATCGGCGCGGCGGCCAACCCCTTTGCCGACCCGTTTGAGCTGAGGGTCATGCGGCTTGCCAAAAAAGTTAAAGCCGGTGTTGATTTTATTCAGACGCAGTGTATATATAATCTGGATAAATTTGAAAAATGGATGGAAGGGGTGTGTGAACGGGGGCTTGATGAAAAAGTGCATATCCTGGCCGGAATCACACCCATGAAAACTGCAGCCATGGCCCGATATATGAAGAACAAAGTGCCCGGCATGGATGTGCCCGATGATGTGGTCAAGCGGATGGAAGGCGTGCCCAAGGAAAAACAGGCGGAAGAAGGCGTCAAGATCGCGGTGGAATCCATCGAAAGGTTGAAAACGGTCAAAGGGGTTCACGGGTTCCATATCATGGCCATCGAGTGGGAGCAGAAAGTTCCCGAAATCGTTGAAAGAGCTGGCCTGCTTCCCAGGCCTGAGGTTTAACAAAACTGAATATAAAGTTTCTCAAATAGCAAAGACAAGGAGCAATGCATATGAGTGAAAAACAGCTGGTACTGGTCGTGGATGACGACCCTGATTTGGTTGAAGCCGTTTCCATGAAGCTGGAATCCGAAAAATTTCGTGTCAACAAGGCTTATGACGGCGTTGAAGCCATGGAAAAGATCAAGGAAGAGAGGCCCGCGCTGGTGATTCTCGATGTCATGATGCCGCGCAAGAACGGATGGGTGGTCTGCGATGAAATCAAAAAGAGCGATCAATATAAAGGAATTATCGTTATTCTTTTGACTGCGGTCGCTGACGCTGTCCAGACAACCAGCTACACCCATCATGACGGTAAAACCACTTTGGCCGATGACTATATACCCAAGCCCATTGATTTGGACAAGCTGATGGAGATTGTTCGCGACCATCTGGGTTCCTGATTCCCGAAGGCGTTTGCCTTATGAACGCGATAAAGATGAATGGGATCAAATTGAGCAGCCGCCACGTGCTGCTGCATCAATCATTTACCCAAGCATCCGATTCTGGTCCTGTTCATCTTTATCAGCAGTTTTCCGATGACAAAATCAACATTTTGTTTCTCAGCGCCGCTTTTTTTGACAAGAAAAAGCATATTGTCTGCTGCGTGGAGCCGGACCCTTTCGATTCAGTCAAAGAATTAGACCGGCTGAAATCCCCCCGCCAAGAACACCTCGACTGTATCCATTCTGCCGGCATCCTTTCGGTATATCCTCACCAGTTTCGTCTAAAATCACTTGGTTGTCTTCTTTATTTTTTCGGCGTCGAGAAGTATAAATTTTATCATCTGGCGTCGTCCCCCTCCATGGTGTCGTTTACGATTGATTACAAGGACCAGGAAGCGATTGCCGCATCACTTGCAAGCCATATTGATCTGCCGCGATCCCATACGCCGTATCGTCAGGAAGTCAATATGGATGAATTTATAAAGTATTTTAAAAAAGAACCGGAAACCGCGGCGGCATATGTTGAAGAAAAGATCAAAACCTACGCGATTCAGACCCGCGCAAATGCCATGTTATTCCGATTCGATATCCGTACCGATCTCCTTTGCGAATGGGGCGGGCATATCCAGCGCCTGGAAGATCTGGGCATGCGGTTTCACTATGCGTCCTCGTTTGTTTCTCAGGAGGGCCTGGTGCGCCTGTTTATCGCGCTTGAGTCTGAAGCCCCTGTTTCTGAGAAATCAAAACAACATGTCTTTTCAGATATTTTCCCTAAAGAACTGATTCCCTATTGTCATTTTATGGCGTCTTCGGATATTATTTCCTTTCACGGTCCGCATTTCGGCGACCGTTACGGCATAGCGGCTCACACGTTTTCAGCCATGCGGCACAGATCCGTCCCTGTTCTTTTGATAGGATGCGTCGGCTCTTCCATCACCATGGTGGTCCCGGCGGGCATGAGCCAGAAGGCGAAGGAAGCCCTTTCGGATTTTTTTGAAACACCCTGATGTATGGTTGACTCGGAATATATTGAAAAGGTAAGCACAGCAAAAGTGACCAGCAATATTAAAGATATATCGGAAGAGTTGAACTGGCGCCTGAGGGTCTTTGATTCCCTTTCTTATCCAACGCTTATATTGAAGCCTGATAAAACATTGATCAGCGCCAATAAAAAGTTTTTGGAATCATTTCAAATTGAGCTGGATAATGTCATCGGCCGGAAATGTTTCGAACTCTTTTATTCGCAGGACACGCCGTGCGGTTCTGATTCATGTCCTGTTTTTCAGGTAATCCATGATAAATCCGGGCATACTTTCACCCTGCGGAGCCAAAAGCATTGGGAGGACCGCGTTTTTTCCCCCATCCTTGATGAAAACGGCGAGATTGCCTACATCATTGAAAGCATCCGCGATGTCACGCGAATCAAATCCCTTGAAAGCGAACTGAGCGGCATCAAGGAGTTTATCGACCGGGTCATACACAGCTCCGCCAGCGCCATCATTGCCGCCGACATCCAAGGAAATATCCAGATCATGAACCGGGTGGCCAGAGAGCTGCTGGGGGAAAGCAGAAAGGGCAAATTAAAAATCGAGCACGTTGAACAGCTTTATCCTCCGGGCAAGGCCAAAGAGATCATGCGAATGCTTCGGGATGAGCGAACCGGCGGCAAAGGAAGGCTGCTGATTCCGATGACAAGCATTATCAACGTTAACGGCGAAGAAGTCCCCGTTGAAATGTCAGCAGCCATTATCTATGATGATGAGGGGAATGAAACCGCGACCATGGCGATCTACAACGATTTGCGGAAAAAGATCGAGGTCGAGCGGCGCCTGGAAGAGACGCAAAAACAGCTGGCCCAATCCGACAAAATGGCATCTTTGGGCCAACTGGCGGCAGGCGTGGCCCACGAGATCAACAATCCCCTCACGGGTGTCCTTTTTTACGCCAATTTGATACTCGAGAAAATTGACGATCATGACCCCATCAAGACCGATCTTGAATTTATCATCGATGACGCCAACCGGTGTAAAAAAATCGTCAAGAGCCTGCTGGTATACAGCCGGAAGACCGATTCATGCAAAAGCATCGCGCACATCAACACCCTTGTTGAAACCAGCTTAAACCTTACACGGGACCAGAAAATATTCGGCAACATCCATATCGTCAAAGAGTTATCCGATGAAATGATGCTCGTCAACGTTGATACGAACAAGCTGAATCAGGTAATCATCAACCTTGTGATCAATGCCGCGGACGCCATGGATGGAAAAGGCACCCTCACCATCAGAACATACCGGGACAAGCGCATGCGAAAAGTATTTTTGGAGATTCAAGATACCGGGTGCGGGATTCCCAAGGAAAATTTAAACAAGATTTTTGACCCGTTCTTCACAACCAAGCAGGTCGGGAAAAGCACCGGGCTGGGGTTAAGCATTACCTATGGCATTGTTGAAGAGCACGGCGGAAAGATCCGGGTCAAGGAAACTGGCCCTGAAGGAACGATCTTTATTCTTGAATTCCCCCAGTATGTCCCGGCCGATGATGAAATTTTTTAGTTTTTGACGGATAATGTGGTTGTGACCATTAAAAAAAGAGAACAGTCCATGTCGAATCAGGAACAGAGCAAAGTGTCTCCAACAGAGGAAAAGGATCGAACTTCAGGGGCAAAGCCCGGTTTATCAGAGATCTCGTTCAAGCCCACGGTTCTTGTCATAGACGATGAGAAGAGAATCCGGGACGCCTGTCAGCGGTTGCTCATTGAAGAAGGATTCGATGCTGACTGCGCTGAGAACGGTGAAATCGGATTGAAAAAAATCGAGGCCGCTCATTTTGATATTATCTTGCTGGATCTGATGATGCCGGGAATATCCGGGTTTGACGTGCTGGCAAGTGTCAAATCCCTGCATCCCGATACGCTGATCATCGTCATCACCGGATATGCCACCATTGAACATTCCATAGAAGCCATGAAAAAAGGGGCGTTTGATTTTCTGCCCAAGCCGTTTTCGCCAAAAGATTTAAGGCTGGTTGTCAGCAAAGCCATAGAATACATCCGGACCCTTCAGGATATCGCCACGGAGAAATCCCGGATGCGGGTGATGATCAATTCCCTGGGCGACGGTGTTTTGATCACGGATAACCAGAAAAAAGTGGCTCTGGCCAATCCGGCATTCCTGAAAATGATCTGTTGCACGGAAAGTGACGTCATCGGCCGGCCGATATCCGAAATCATTGCAGAAGCCGTATTGCTGGCAATGATCGACCAGGCGCTCCAGCAGGCATCCGATACTTTTGTGGAATTGACGGAAGAATTTTCCATCCCCGGAGAACGAAAAGAAGATGAACTGATCATCGGTGTTCGGTGCATCCCCTTCAGAGACCGCCTCGGAAGGAATCTGGGAACAGTGACGGTGCTGCATGACATTACCACGTTAAAAAAGATTGATCAGCTGAAATCGGATTTTGTGTCCATGGTGGCCCATGAGATAAAGAGCCCCCTGAACTCCATTCTCATGCAGTTGAAAGTGGTGATGGACGGACTGGCCGGGGATCTGACCGAAAAGCAAAAAGAAATTCTGTTTCGCACCTCCGATAAAATAAAGGCCTTGACCATGCTTTCCTCGGACCTGCTGGATTTGTCCAAAATCGAATCCGGCTTGATCAACCAGGAAAAGGAGGAGTTTAATATCGCTGAACTGGTCAGACGCCAGGTTGACTTTTACGCGGAGCAGGCGAAAGCCAAGTCGCTGGAATTAACAATGCGTGAAACCGACCCGTCGATTCGCATTGTGGGCAACAAGACCAATATTGAAGAAGTGGTCTCCAACCTGATTACCAACGCCATCCGATATACCCCCGAAGGCGGGAAAATCAAGGCGTCGGTGGAAAAAGATAAAAATTACGCCCGCATTCAAGTATCCGATACCGGATTCGGCATTCCGGAAGAAGATCTAAGCCGTATTTTTGATCGTTTTTATCGGGTGAAAAATGAAAAAACGCGGTTTATTAACGGCACCGGCCTGGGGCTCGCCATTGTCAAAAGCATCGTCGAGGCCCATCAGGGAACCATCACTGTTTCCAGTAAAACAGACCAGGGGAGCACGTTTTCCGTGTCGCTGCCCATTACATCATCGTAAGGCTATGAGGCAATTAAATAAGTATTCGTTAGCAATTCTCAATTAATAATTCACAATTGACAATTTTTTCAGGAATCAAACAAAAATAAATTGTGAATAGCCAATTATCAATTGTGAATTGTCAATTAAGGCCCATTGCATGCTCCGGTTTCAGAGACGGCAATGCCCTTCAATCGGGCGGCTACCTCCTTTTCAATATCCTGAATAATCATGCGCATGGCTTGGCTTTCGGCGACGGGTCCGGAATTGTTCCATCCTGACTTGAACGAACGGTCTTTTTTCTCCTGGAACTCTTTTATGGTTTGCACAAACGATTTCCACGCAAATAGTTTCTGAAGGATATGGCGCTCCGCAGCCGAGAGATCAGAATCCGTGTCAAAAGTTTGGCCGTTTGATGTTCTTATGATCATTTTGTTCTGCTATTTTTTACAGGTATTGATCCCCAGCGGTTTATAAAGCGGACAATACCCGGTAATGGCGGACATGAAAAATGAGCCACTGAAAATGAGCAATAAGGCCCAATTCCCCGGCAGCTTTCCCATCAGAAACAAGACAATAATGGCAATAGACGCGACAAGCCTTAATAATCTGTCAATCATACCTTCATTTATCTGCATAGTTCATCTCCTGTGATTCTATTCAGCCTGTTGAAATGTCTATAAGAAAAGCGCCGTTTGATCAAGCCTTCGCAAATGTCATAATATCAGCTTCTGGGACACGGGCGGCCAGTAAGTTCTCAAGAAAATATAAAAATCCATTATGGCAGATCTATTTTCCAGATATCCCGGCAGTATTCCCGTATGGCGCGATCTGAGGAAAACTTGCCCATTCTTGAGGCGTTTAGAATGGATAGTCGGGTCCAGAATTTCTGATCGGCCCACACCTGGTTCACTTTTTCCTGGCAATCAATATAAGACTGATAATCTGCAAGAAGCATGTATTTGTCATCATATAATAAAGAGTCAACCAGGGGTTTGAACAAAGCCTTATCTCCTCTGGAAAGGAGTCCTGATCCGATCAGATCAATCACCTCTTTGAGCTCTTTATTCTGGTTATAGTAATCCATGGGAGAATATCCGGATGATTTCAGGTCATCCACTTCCTTCGCATTCAGGCCAAACAAAAAGAAATTTTCAGCTCCGACCTCTTGTCTGATTTCAACATTTGCGCCGTCCAGTGTGCCGATGGTCAATGCCCCATTCATGGCGAACTTCATATTGCCGGTTCCGGAGGCTTCCTTGCCGGCGGTGGAAATCTGCTCCGACAGGTCGGCCTGAGGGTAAATCCTGTGGCCGAGCTTGACATTAAAGTTCCGGATAAACACGATCTTGAGCCTTTCCGCAACATCCGGATCCGCATTGACGACTTCCGCTACTGAGTTGATGAGCTTGATGATCAGCTTGGCCATGTAATATCCTGGGGCGGCTTTTCCGCCAAACACAAAGGTGCGGGGCGTGCAATCCATCCTTGGGTTTTTCTTTATCCGGTTGAAAAGGGTGAGAATATGCAGCACATTTAAATGCTGCCGCTTGTATTCGTGTATTCGTTTTACCTGAACATCAAAAAGAGAATCCGTATTCAAGATTACCCTTGTTTTTTTAAATACGTATTCGGCCTGTTCCCGCTTGTTGTTCTGTTTCACCAGCCACCACTGGGAGAGAAATTTTTCATCATTGATGAAAGATTCAAGCCGCCGAAGCTCTTCCAGATCTTTAAGCCAGCTCTCTCCGATCCAGTCATTGATCAGACTGGTGAGTCTTGGATTGCAAAGCGCGATCCAGCGGCGGGGCGTGACGCCGTTTGTCTTGTTGCTGAATTTTTCGGGGGCCAGTTGGTAAAACGCGTTTAATGTGTGGGTTTTCAAGAGTTCCGTGTGGAGTTCGGCCACGCCGTTGACGGCATGGCTGCCGACGCAGGCCAGATTGGCCATGCGAACGTATTTTTCACCGGCTTCCTCTATCAACGAGAGTTCCGAGATTCGGTCGATATGCTTGGGATGATTAAGTTTGACATCTTCCAGGAACCGGTGGTTGATCTCATAGATGATCTCCAGATGCCTCGGCAGCACACTGGCAAAAAGGGGAAGCGCCCACTTCTCCAGTGCCTCGGGGAGCAGGGTATGGTTGGTGTATGCAAAGGTCTTCCGGGTAATTCGCCAGGCTTTTTCCCACTCCATGCAATGCTCATCCACAAAAAGGCGCATAAGTTCGACAACGGCAATGGCGGGGTGAGTATCATTTAGCTGGGCGGCATAAGTTTCGTGGAAATTGTCCAGGGTTTTCTCCTTGATCAGATGCATATCAATCATATTCTGAAGGGAGCAGGAAACAAAGAAGATCTGCTGTTCCAGCCTCAGCCGCTTGCCCTGAAGCTGCTCATCATTGGGATAAAGCACCTTGGTGATATTTTCCGCCGCTACCTTGCATTCAACAGCGCCATAATAATCACCGGTGTTAAAGTCCTGAAAATCAAATGATTCATGGGCTTCCGCCTTCCATAGGCGCAGCATGCAGGCGGTTTCCGATTTGTATCCCAGTATGGGCAGATCATAGGCCATGCCCTTGATGATCCTGCCGGGGACCCACCGGACGCGGCTGTTCCCATTGTCATCCAAATTCCTTTCAGTATAACCGTCAAGCTTGACAAGGTAAGTCCGGTCGGGTCGCGGAATTTCCCAGGGATTCCCCATCTGGAGCCAGTTGTCAGCCAGTTCGATCTGCCATCCATCATGAAATTTCTGATGGAAAATACCGTGCTCATATCGTATTCCATATCCGACAGCCGTTACCCCGAGGGTTGCAAGGGACTCGATGTAACAGGCTGCCAGTCGCCCAAGTCCGCCGTTGCCCAGGCCCGGTTCCTGTTCCTCTTCGATGATGTCGCTTAAATTCAGTCCGAATTCCTTGACTGCCTGCTTCATCGTGTCATAGATATCCAGGTTGATAAGATTCCGGTAGAGCTGGGGGCCGATGAGAAATTCAGCGGAAAAATAACAAACTGCTTTGGCCTTTGATTTTAAAAAGTTTTCAACGGATGTGATCCATCGCTTCATCAGACGATTGCGGGTGCTGTAAGCTACAGCCTTGTAGCAGTCATGGGGGGTTGCAAGTATCGGCGGTTTGCCCAGAACATACAACAGATTTTCAGCCAGGTCCTGCTTGATATCCTCGACCTCCATACCGGTTCTGGGGTTTGTATAAGCAGGGGCCTTGATACTCTTTTTTTCGCTTTTTTTTACCGGCGCGGCGTCTGTTTTTTTTGAAGGCATGTATTCTCCTTAATAATTAAGGGTTGTTATACAATGTGCCTCCCTTGAACAAAAATAAAAGCAGGAGGGTGTTATATTAACATTCATTGAAATGAGAATGACGGCCGATGGTTTTTCATCTTGAGACGACAAAAAAGGAAGCTTCCGCTGCGGAAGCCTCCTTTTTTGTCAGACAATGTCAATATAATCCGGAACTCATTTATGGCGCCTTTGCTGAAGAACAATTACTCCATGCCGAATGCCCGTAAGCATAAGGCAATCCCCAAGATCGACTATACGCCCTAATTTTATAAGAATAAGTCGTTCCGGATGCAATATCGCCGTCAGTTGCGCCGGTACTGTTCATTCCGGCCGTTTTTACAAGCTCCCAAGATGAAGAGGATGAGCAGCCTCCACTTTTTCTGTATATTTCAAACCCTCTTTCATTGGTGCTGTTGTCAGTCCATGAAAGAATGATTTTGCCGTCAGTCCCTTTGGTTGCTGAGAGCGCCGTCGGTTTGAACGGCAGGCAGGCGGCATAAGTCGGGGGCGAGCATCCGGAGTCATTGCATGCCTGGACATAGTAGCAATAGGAAACGGCCGTTTGATTGTCCGTTGCCGTTTTATCTATATAATTAAGGGCGTCCGGAGCTGCAGCCGCAAGTAAACTCCACGGGCCAGCACCGGCCTTTCTATAGATTTCAAATTTTGTGACATTTGAGGACCATTCGGTCCAGGCAAGCGCCGCTTTTGATGAAGAGTAATATGTTACATCAAAATTTGCAGGCGCGTTTGGGCTCCCATAAACGCTCGTCATCGTTGTGCTGCAATTGCTGTATTGGGAATCGCCAAACACATTATATGCTTTTACGCGGTATGAATACCGGGTATCAGGTTCGGCTTCAACATCATTGTATGAATTGATGTTTTTGCCAATTGTTGCAATTTCATTCCAAGCTGCTGAAGAATTGCACCCATTTTTTTTGCGTTCAATGATGAAACCGTCTTCATTAGATGATTTATCCGTCCAGGTCAGCACGATTTTTTTATAGGATACCGCGTTCGGAGCCAATGCAGAGGGGGCCGAGGGCGCGACATCGCATAAAAGATCTTTGCCATCACAATCCTGATCGATTCCATCGCCACATATCTCAGTGGCGCCGGGGTGGATCAACGCATTATTGTCTTTGCAATCACCTGATATGGCGGTCAGTTCAGAAGAAAGGTAATAGGTTTTCGAAGGGCGGTCGACATCATTAAGCCATGTTCCATCTGAATATCTGTCTCCATCCTTATCCTTGTACCATTTTTGGGATTTTTTTACCTCGATGGCGATATCATCGGTGTCATAAAGAACGCTTGTGCTTTTATCTCTGGCTTCCAATTTGAATACCAGCGTGGTTGACTCATTGGGTGTAATAAAGGACGGAGTGAGCGTAGTTCCATTTTTAAAATTTGAAACACTGATTCCGCTGTTTTGGGTCCATAGGTAGTTTAAAGGTAAGCTGCTGGGGTTTGAGACCGATCCGTGTAATGTTACACTGGTGTTTATCTTGGCTTCTTGGTCTTCACCTGCATTGACAGTCGGATTGACAATCTTTTCAAAAACAGCCTCGATCCGTGTCCCATTATGGGTCAGGGAAAACTCATCCGGATTTGAATTGAAGCCAGAGGGCAGGTCAAGATCGCCATCCCCGTCCCAGTCATTTCCCAGCCATTTTTTGAATTTATAGCCGGTCTTCGGCTGGGCGGTGAATCGCATTTTATCGTTCAACGCAAAACAACTAAATGTTGCAGGATATTTGTAATCATAATTCTCGACATTCCACATCGCATTTTTATAACATTCTATTTTTATCGTTCCTGTGCCATCGGGGCTGACATCCACGGCCAGCAATGCCCCCGCTCATGCCGCACCGGCATTTTGGGGAATAATCAATACAAACGTGATCATCAATGCCGACAATGCGAACAATCCGGTATGAACCAATCTGTTGTTTTTCATCAGTAATATCGCTCCTGCATTCGTTTGGGGCTTATTTGCGAATTTTGTAATCTGCCACGTTGAGCCCGCCTGGTTATAAAAAAGGCCCTGCCAGACCTGTCTTACGGTTTATGTGAAGATATACAAGCTCCTGAGAGTAAAATCCAGAAAAAAAAGCCCTTCAATACTCGGAAAGATAAACATCAAGGCTGAAAAAATAATGAAAACTGGCATCATGTCGATGTAAGATTGACAACGGCGAACTGTCGCCATCTCCAAAGGAGCATACAAGCACGGAAAAGACGAATCTATAATTGGTTTGAATCCATTGATCCACTGGCAAATTTTAAGGGGCCAAAATCAATGGCTCCTGCGGCTGGTCAGGGAGAGACACCCGGCATCCCTAATTCCCGAGATCACAATCTTCGTGCTGGATTGAGTTTTTAAAGAAGGGTCGACAATAAGAAAAGCAAAAGTGTTAAACCTAATCCCATATGAAGGTATTTCCAGGCTTGCTCGATTTTTTTAGTCCCCCATATTTTTCTACGGTTTAAAATATAAAATATTGCGATTAAATACGGCAGCAAGAGGATTCCACACAGGAAAAGGACTACTTTAATATTTTTATCCAGCGGCTCTGTGTTTTTTATTACATCTCTGATTGCTTCAATTTTTATTTGGGTAGTTTTATATATTTCCATTCAATAAACCTCTTTTAGAAGGATGTGAATTTGCGTCCATTTTTTAAGAGTGCACAAACCAGAGTGTGGAAGCTTTATTGCCGGGCATCTGATTTTCATTTCATTATCACAAAATAAAAGCCTCTGCGAATTAAATGTTTCATGCCATGATCACAATATCATAAAAACTGCCAATTTTGAAACAGGATCAATTCGTGAATCTTTTTTAAGTGAAATATAAAGTTGTGAAACATAACGGGTTGATTTTTCAAAATACCAACCCCAGGCGGATAAGCACTGTTTGAATGCGGTATTAACCTCTATTGCCCAAAGTGTTGGCCACCAGAAATAATAGGCGGGGGGTTTTCAAATCTCACTTTTAAAGAAGGCGTTTGACCTGTTCAACCTTTCCAGAATAATAACTCAAGTTTCTTCTGCTGTCCCTGTCGATCGCTGACCATATGACTGGCAACGCTTTTTCCCATCGGGCAAACTGATATTGGGTCGTCGGAAGCGGTTATAACGCCGGCTTGCCGATGGTCTCAAAGGCTGTTTTCCGTGTTCCCGGCAGTATTTGAAAGGGCCTGTTGTTTAGATCAACCAGAAGGGTGGGAGGTTGAACTGGCCGCTTTTTGGCAAGGATTACCCCCCCCCATGTTCCAATTTATTAAGAAACCCATTTTAATAATGATTTACGATATGGTCGGGGCGATAGGATTTGAACCTACGACTTCCTGCTCCCAAAGCAGGCGCGCTACCAGGCTGCGCCACGCCCCGCCCGATCAATGAAGGATTGGAGTTCCTACCATTGTTTTTAAACACTTTCAAGCCGATAAATCAATTTTTTTCAAATTTGTTGAGGTGATTATCAGGAAAAGAAATACATCAGCTCCATGTTCTAAAAAACCAGCAATTTTTGTATGTCGTCATATCAATGTGTTGGCTTTATTTTCCTTGACACCTCTATAAATAGATAATAATTTAACCACAACGATCCTAAATTCATAAGAATATCATATAATCTCAACAGGTTAATTTTATCAAAAATATAAATCGCAGCCAGACGCGCATTCCCGGCGACATTTGCCCGCGGGAATACGGATCATCACCAGCGAGAGTGGCGGAACTGGTAGACGCACTGGACTTAGGATCCAGCTCTGATAAAGAGTGGGAGTTCGAGTCTCCCCTCTCGCACCAGCAGATATACAAATACAAAAAAATCATTTAAAATCACTTATAGAAAGGACAGGTTGTGATGGAAATTACGATAGAAGATATCAGTTCGGTAAAAAAGAAACTCAATATTCATATCCCCCATGATACTGTGGTAAAAGAGATTGAATCCGCATACGTCAACCTCAAAAAATCCGCGAAAATCAAGGGATATCGGCCGGGCAAGGCGCCCCGCCCGGTTCTGGAAAGGGTTTTCAAGAAAGACTTGCATTCAGAAGTCGCAAGCAACCTGATCCAGAGCACACTCATTGACGCCATCAAGCAGAAGGACCTCGCCGTCATCGGAACACCCAAAGTCGAACCCACAGAGCTCAATCCGGACAGCGCCTATTCCTACCATGTCACAGTTGAGCTCAAGCCCAAACTTTCGCCGATCACCTTCAAGGGAATAGAACTGAATAAAAAACTTTACAAGGTTTCGGACGCAGAAATTGACAAGCAGATCGAACTGCTCCAGCGTCAGGTGGCCCAATATGTAAAGATCTCAGAAGACCGCCCGTGCAGGGATGGAGACTTTGTCGTCATTGATTATGAAGGGTTCAAAGACGGCGCCCCCTTTGAAGAAACCCAAAAAACCCAGAACTACACGCTAAAAATCGGCCAGGGCATGATTTCCGATGATTTTGACAAACAGATAGCAGGCATGAAATCAGGTGATGAGAAAGAATTCACGATCCATTTCCCGGACACGTATCATAATAAAAAACTGGCCGGACTGGATATTTCATTCAAGGCGGCGCTCAGAGACATCCGGGAACAGAAACTTCCGGAGCTTGACAATGAATTTGCAGCATCGCTTGGTAAATATGAAACCATTGATGAAGTGAAGGCCGAAATCCGGAAAAGCCTCCAGGAAGGCTATGACAAGCGTGTCCAGCAGGAATTGCAGGAGCAAGTGTTCGAAAAGCTGCTGACTGAAAGTTTTGAAATCCCCGATACACTGGTGCAGTTTGAACTGGATAATATTATTTATGATACGGCCATGCGGTTTGCCCAGAGCAATATCTCCATGGAGCAGGTTGGCCTGACACGGGAAAAGATGGAAACACAATACCGGGATGTGGCGGAAAAACAGGTTCGCCGGCATCTTTTTCTGTCTCAGATAATTGAACAGGAAAAACTCGATATATCAGATACGGAAATGGAAAGTGAATATGAAACATTTGCCTCGGCTGTGGGCCAGAAAGTCGAGATCATCAAAGATTATTACAAAAAAAATCCCGACAAAGCAGAAGGGTTTAAGTTGACGCTACTTGAAAAAAAAGCATTTAACCTTATAATAGACAATGCAGACGTCAAAGAAGTTGAACCTGAAACAAATTCATAGGATAATACATCTTCAAATACCTAAGTAAAAATTTGCAATAAAAGGAGACTTCCCTTGCCACTGATACCAATGGTAATAGAGCAGACCAGCAAAGGTGAAAGAGCATACGACATCTACTCCCGGCTGCTCAAAGACAGAATTGTTTTTTTAGGAACGGTCATCACCGACGAAGTTGCCAATCTCCTGATCGCACAGATGCTGTTTCTTGAATCCGAAGACCCGGACAAGGATATCAATTTTTACATAAATTCACCGGGCGGCTCCGTATCTGCCGGCATGGCGGTGTATGACACCATGCAATATATAAAGCCGGATATCACCACGGTATGCATCGGCCAGGCGGCCAGCATGGGCGCTCTGCTGCTGGCGGCGGGCTCAAAGAAAAAAAGGTATTCATTGCCCAATTCCCGCATCATGATCCATCAGCCCATGGGCGGCGTCCAGGGCCAGGCGTCGGACATCAAAATTCAGGCCGAGGAAATCATCCGGCTCAGGGGACGGCTCAACCAGATCCTGGCCCATCATACCGGAAAAGATTTAAAACAGGTTGAAAAAGACACGGACAGGGATTTCTTCATGTCCGGCGAAGAAGCCAAAAAATACGGGATCATAGATCATGTCATCAACAACCGGGATGATCTTGATAAAATAATACAATCGGAGTCTTAATATGCCATCAAAAGGCCATAATGGCGGCGATAATCTCTTTTGCTCTTTCTGCGGGAAAAATCAGCAGGAGGTTAAAAAGCTTATCGCCGGCCCCGCGGTTTATATCTGTGATGAATGCATCCAGTTGTGCAGTGAAATCATTGAAGAAGAAACGGTGAAGGATACCGACATTGCCAACCGGCTGCTGACCCCTGCTGAAATCAAGAAAAAACTCGATGAATACGTCATTCAGCAGGATTTCGCCAAAAAAGTTCTATCCGTTGCCGTGCACAACCACTACAAACGGCTCGACACTTCCGTCAACACCAATGACGTGGAAATCCAGAAAAGCAACATTCTGCTCATCGGCCCTACCGGCTGCGGGAAAACGCTTTTAGCCCAGACACTGGCCCGGTTTCTGAATGTACCGTTCACCATCGCCGATGCCACCACGCTCACCGAAGCCGGATATGTGGGCGAGGATGTGGAAAACATCATCCTTTATCTGCTTCAGAACGCCGACTATGACGTGGAAAAAGCCCAGCGCGGCATCGTCTACATAGATGAAATAGACAAAATCGCAATGGTTTCAGACAGCCCGTCCATCACCCGGGATGTTTCCGGCGAAGGCGTTCAGCAGGCGCTGCTGAAAATCATCGAAGGGACAATGGCGAGCGTGCCGCCCAAAGGGGGCCGCAAGCATCCCCAGCAGGATTTTGTCAAAGTCGACACATCCAACATCCTTTTCATCTGCGGCGGCACATTTACGGGGCTGGATCAGATTATCCGGCGGCGGATCGGGTCCAAAACCATGGGGTTCGGCGCCAAAGTCGTCAGCCAGACCGAAAAGCGCGCCGGCGACATCCTAAAAATGGTTGAAACCGAAGACCTGATCAAATTCGGCATGATACCCGAATTTTGCGGCCGTCTGCCCGTGGTGACCACTCTGGACGACCTGGATGAATCGGCTCTGATCAAAATTTTGACGGAGCCGAAAAACGCCATCATGAAGCAATTCCAGAAACTCTTTGAAATTGAAGGGGTGAACCTGAGGTTCACGGACAGCGCTCTTTCGGCAATCGCCAAAGAAAGCATCAAGAGGGGCGCCGGCGCACGGGGGCTTCGCGCCATTCTTGAAAAAACCATGCTCGACATCATGTATGAAATTCCCTCCATCGGCGGCGTAAAGGAATGCGTCATCGGTGAAGAAGTGATATTAAACAGCGAACAACCGATTCTGCTGTTTGAAAAACCCAAAAAACAGGCTCAATGAATTCCTCAGCTATATGATAAATATACCCAAAATATTCAAAACAGACGATTCCTCCGCCAGGACGAATTCTCACATTCTGACACTGCCCCTGCTTCCATTAAGGGACATTGTGGTCTTTCCCCACATGATTTCTCCCCTCTTTGTGGGGCGGGGAAAATCCATCAACGCTATTTCCGAGGCTATGCATACGGAGCTGAAATATCTGCTGCTTTCCACGCAATCTGACCCGGGCAAGGAAAACCCCAAAGAAAGCGATATCAAGAAAATCGGCACCATCGCCAAAGTCCTTCAGATGCTGCGCCTGCCGGACGGCACGGTGAAAACCGTGGTGGAAGGCAAATATCGGGCCCGAATCATTGAATTCAAGCCGAATGAAAGCTTTTTTGAAGTCAGCCTTGAAATCATAGACGAGCCGGATATCAATGAAAGCGAAAAAGAAGCGTTTCTCCGGAACATTATAAATAATTTCAAAGAATACGCAGAATTAAATAAAAACATTTCCAAAGAAACCGTCAGCAATATTGCCGTCATCACTGACCCGGTGAAAATGCTTTATACGGTTGCAGGCCATTTCTCTTTCAAGACCCGGGACAACCAATCCCTTCTTGAAACCATGTCCACCCGAGAACGCCTTCTCCTTCTCATTGAGCTGATCAAGCAGGAAACCGTCATTCTCCAGACCGACCAGAGAATTAAGAGCCGCATCAAGAAACAAATGGAGAAAAGCCAGAAAAACTATTATCTCAATGAACAGATGCGGGCCATTAAAAAGGAAATGGGCGGTGAGGAAGGCGGCGACGATGACATTAAAGAGCTGGAAAAGCGGATCAAGCGTAAAAAAATGTCCAAGGAGGCCAATGGGAAAGCCCGTCAGGAATTAAATAAACTCAAAATGATGACTCCCATGTCCGCTGAAGCCACGGTGGTAAGAAATTACATTGACTGGCTGATCAGCCTTCCCTGGCATAACCGCAGCAAAGTTTTTACGGACATTGAAAAAGCACAAAAAATTTTAGATGAAGATCACTATGGATTAGAAAAACCCAAGGAACGCATCCTTGAATATCTTGCCGTGCAATCGCTGGTCAAAAAACTCCGGGGGCCCATCCTTTGCCTGGTGGGTCCGCCCGGAGTGGGAAAAACATCCCTTGCAAAATCCGTGGCCCGGGCTACGGGCAGGGAATTCGTCCGGCTATCTCTGGGCGGAGTCCGGGATGAGGCCGAAATCCGGGGACACCGCCGGACATACATCGGCGCCATGCCCGGCAAAATCATCCAGTCTTTGCGAAAGGTCAACGTGAATAACCCGGTCTTCTGCTTAGATGAAGTTGACAAAATGAGCATGGATTTCAGGGGAGACCCATCGGCCGCCCTTTTGGAAGTTTTGGACCCTGAGCAGAATTACAGCTTCAATGACCATTATCTGGATGTTGAATACGATCTGTCGGACATCCTTTTCATCACCACCGCAAACACCCTGCCCGACATTCCGCTGCCCCTTCAGGACCGCATGGAAATCATCCGTTTGCCGGGGTATACGGAAGTAGAAAAATTCAATATTGCCAGAAATTTCCTTGTTCCCAAGCAAATTCAGAGCAACGGACTGGATGCCGAACACGTCAAATTTTCGGACAACGCCATATACACGGTGATTCGGGATTATACCCGTGAAGCCGGAGTCAGGAACCTGGAAAGGGAAATCTCATCCATCTGCAGAAAAATCGCCAAAGAAGTTCTTAAACAAAAAAACAAAGATGAGACTGAGAAACTGATGAACATCACTTCAACTTCAGTCGCAAAATATCTGGGCCCCCCACAATACCGGCATGGCCAGATTGAAACAGAAGATCAGGTCGGCATTGTCACCGGGCTGGCTTGGACCCAGTTCGGCGGTGAGCTTTTGTTTGTGGAAAGCGTGATTATGCCCGGCAAAGGTGAATTCAATGTCACCGGAAAGCTGGGGGATGTGATGAAGGAATCCGCCAAGGCCGCCATTAGTTATGTGCGATCACGATCCGAACATTTCAATATCGATCAGAAATTTTTTGAAAAATATGATATCCATATCCATGTTCCGGAAGGGGCCATCCCCAAAGACGGCCCGTCCGCGGGAATCGCCATGTGCACGTCTATCATTTCCACGTTGACCAAGCTGCCGGTCAATCACAATGTGGCCATGACCGGCGAAATCACCTTGCGGGGCCGGGTTCTGCCCATCGGAGGATTGAAGGAAAAAATCCTGGCCGCCCACCGGGGAGGCATCAAGCAAGTGCTCATCCCCAAAGAAAATGAAAAAGACTTAAAGGACATTCCTGCAAGTGTGGCTAAGCAGGTTAAAATCATTCCGGTCGAGCATATGGATGATGTGGTGACGCAGTCGATCATTGAAACGGATGGGAAAAAATTATATAATCAGGATTATAAAATCAAAACAAAACCGCTTGAAAATTTATGTGAAAATGCAGCCAAAAATAATCAGCTGCATAAGGAAAACATCATTCAATAGCACATGATAGCTGCAAATGAGCGGTTCACGGATAACGATTTTTATCTTGACATGAAATTGCCAAACTGTTAGGTAGCAGGTTCGTTGAAATATGATGAAGACGGGCGGGTAGCTCAGTTGGGAGAGCATCGGCCTTACAAGCCGAGGGTCACAGGTTCGAGCCCTGTTCCGCCTACCATATATGCGACAGGCTCTTTTTAAAACCATATTCTGCGGGGGTGTAGTTCAGTTGGTTAGAACGCCGGCCTGTCACGCCGGAGGTCGCGAGTTCAAGTCTCGTCGCTCCCGCCATTAATACAATGAAACCGAGTGGTATAAAGCTGCTCGGTTTTTCATTTCTATTATCCCTACTATTGACGGCTCTGTTGACGGCTTTTAAATTTCCCGCAATCTTACCCACGCGGAAAGCTTCCCTTCAGCGCCATTCCATCTCTGAATAGCCAATAGGAACGCCATACAGCATTCGGATTCCATTTCTTCCCCGGACATATCCGGCAAACTGGCCTGATTCTTCCATACAGCTCTTTTCACAAGAGGTTTAAATGGGTCTGGAATTTCCATATTAATCTGCTTTAGATGATTAAGTTGAGTGTTAAAAAAATATTCAACTATATTAGATACCGCGATATTTTTTAAATTTTTATACTTATCCGTTAATTAAGATTCCCTGTCTACAAAAAACGAAAAATAAAAGCATTTAAATAAAAGCATTTATTGACAACTCCATTTATATTTGAGATATTTCCGCCCTTAAAATTTTATTTATGAATACGGGTTTTGCTGTCAGCCGGAAAAAACTGAGTCTGTTCTCAAGACAGAACCGTTAAACCAAAACGCACAGGAGGTGCCCCGGGCATGGCCACAGATAAATTGCAGGAGTTGATCGAAACTTTAAAAAAGCAGGGCGTTCAAAAAGGAGAGGATTCTGCTGCCCAGATAGTTGAATCCGCCCAAAAAGAAGCCGGCGAGATTCTGGCAAAGGCAAAAACGGAAGCTGACGCTATTATTTTAAAGGCCAAAAGCGAATCAGAAGGAATTCTCAAACGTCTCCAGTCTTCAATGGAAATTGCCGCATCCCAATTTGTGGGAAATCTCAAGCGGGTGCTGGAAAAGAATCTGCTGACATTGCCTCTAAAAGAAAGGCTGGCAGACGAACTCAGCGATGCCGGTTTTCTCAAAGATCTCCTTTCCCAGTTTGTCAAAACATATGCAGCCAATCCTGAAAATCCAGATATAGCGCTTCTGCTGCCCAGCGGTGTCCAGGAATCATTGAAAAAATATGCCATTGATTTGATGGTCCGGCACGGCAAGGGAGATGCGTCCAAGGATATCCTGGTCATGGAGTCCAATGGTATCCGGTTCGGATTTCAGGTGGATAAAAAGGACGGCAATGTCCGGCTGGATTTTTCAGATGAGGCCTTTTTGTCATTATTTATTGAATTCCTCTCCCCGAAATTTAGGGAACTTTTTACAACCCTCAAATTATCACAATAGGGAAGGCGCACAATAAATGAAATATTATTTTCTCGTTGCATATCTGCCGGAATTACAACGAGATGACCGTAAAGTCAAAATCGGGCTGACGGAACTCATCAGCGGCCAGTATGAGATCCCGCCGGAAGACATGCAGGAAATCAAGCTGATTTTGCTCAGCCGGGATGTCTTCATGGTGGAAAAACTCCTGTCCGGCAAATCAGTCAAAATGGACAATTCCATTTACGATAATGATTTCTGGCAGGATCAGATCAAATCACCCCAGGAAGGACCGCAGTTTATCCTTGATTTTATCCGTGGGCTGGCGCCGGATAAATACGGCCCGAAGGACGCGGATCGTTTATACGGCGCCTATTATGACCATGCCATCACGCAATCCCGCTATCCTTTTTTAAAAGAATATTTCCTTTTTGAGCGCAACCTGCGGAATATCATCGCTGCGCTCCGGGCCCGCCAGAAAGAATGGAACCTGGCGCATTACCTGGTGGGAGAGGATGAATGGGTTTCCAATCTGGAGAGGTCGAGTGTGGAAGATTTCGGGCTCAGCGATGAATACCCCTGGATTTCAAATCTCCTGTCAACGGATTATCCGCCCCAGCGGCAGGATTTAATCGAGCAAATCATCTGGGAATATCTGGAAACCCAGGCGGGGAATGACCCGTTTCATTTTAATGCAATTCTATCCTATATACTCAAACTGGAAATATTGGAAAAGAAACTATCCATGAGCCAGGAGAAAGGGATGAATATCGTTCGTCGATTGGAGGAACATTAATATGTCTGTTGTTAAAGGTAAGGTGGTTGCTGCATACGGGAACATGGTGACCGCCTCATTTGAACAAAGCGTGCGGCAGAATGAAGTGGCCTTTATTCTCGCTTCAGACGGAAGCAATCTCAAGAGCGAAGTGATCCGTATCCGGGGAAATTTATGCAATGCCCAGGTTTTTGAAGATACCAAGGGAATCCGGGTCGGCGATGAGGTGGTATTTACCGGCGATCTTCTGGTGGTGGAGCTGGGGCCGGGGCTGTTGCGGCAGATTTATGACGGTCTGCAAAATCCCCTGCCCAAACTTTCATCCGCCACCGGGTTGTTTTTAAAACGCGGCGTTTATTTTGAGGCTTTGGACCGGTCGGTGAAATGGGAGTTTACCCCAAAGGCCAAAGTTGGCGATTGGATCTCCGCCGGCGATGTGCTGGGATCGGTTCCGGAAGGCAAATTCACTCATCAGATCTTCGTGCCCTTTAATTTCATCGGTAAGGCCAAAGTTGTCCGCATGTCAGAAAAAGGGGCTTATACGGTGGACGATACCATAGCTGAAGTGGAAGACGACCAGGGAAACATCACAAAGCTCAACATGATTCAGCGATGGCCCATCAAGATACCCCTGCGACATTACGAGGAACGGCTGCTTCCGGTGGAGCCGCTGGTGACCGGATGCCGGATCGTGGATTCGTTTTATCCGGTGGCAAAGGGCGGCACCGCCTGCATTCCCGGACCTTTCGGATCAGGCAAGACGGTTTTGCAGCAGTTGATTTCAAGATACGCGGACGTGGACATTATTATCGTGGCAGCCTGCGGCGAGCGGGCCGGCGAGGTCGTGGAAACGCTCCGGGAATTCCCCCATCTGGAAGACCCGTACACCGGCCGGACGCTTATTGAACGAACGGTCATCATCTGCAACACCTCTTCCATGCCCGTGGCTGCGCGGGAAGCGTCCATTTACACGGCCATCACCATCGGCGAATATTACCGCCAGATGGGGTTGCATGTTCTTCTGCTGGCTGATTCCACTTCCCGGTGGGCCCAGGCCTTGCGGGAGATGAGCGGCCGTCTGGAAGAAATCCCGGGCGAGGAGGCGTTTCCTGCGTATCTGCAGTCCAGAATCGCGGAATTCTATGAACGCGCCTGTTATGTGCGACTTAAAGACGGACGCACGGGTTCGGTCTCGGTGATCGGAACAGTCTCTCCGGCCGGCGGCAACTTTGAAGAGCCGGTGACCCAGGGCACATTAGCGGTCGTGGGCGCATTTCACGGCCTGACCTGGGCTCGGTCCAACGCCCGGCGGTTTCCCGCCATTGACCCGCTGATTTCCTGGTCCAAATATTTAGATCAAATGGCCGAGAGCTTAAACAAGATAGCGCCTGACTGGATTTCCCGCATCAACGCCGCCCAGAAAATGATTTTTGAAGGCAACGAGATTAAAAAACGTATGGATGTGGTGGGTGAAGAAGGAACGTCCTTGGATGATTTCATCAGCGTGCTCAAAGCGGAATTTTTAGACGCCGTTTATCTCCAGCAGAACGCCTTTGACAAGGTCGATGCTTATACAACCATTGAACGCCAGTCCCATGCTCTTGACAAAGTATTCCGGATTTTAACGAAAAATATAAAAGCCGCGGACAAGGATGATGCCCGGTCCATTTTCTTCCGCCTGACCTCCTTGTTTAAAAACTGGAATTCATCCGCCTGGCAAAGTGACGGGTTCAAGGCGCTTGAAAAAGAAATCGAAGAGTTTATTGCGTGTTAATATAAAGGATAGGCACTCATGAGAGAAATTATTACAAAAATCGATGAAATTACCGGGAATATCGCGACCCTTAAAGCCACCGGCGTGGGTCTGGGAGAACTGGCGGTGATCGAATCCCCCGGCAAATCCACCCTGGGACAGGTTATCCGAATCAGCCAGCTAAATGTTACGCTCCAGGTGTTCGGAGGGACAAAGGGGATTTCCACCAGCGATAAAGTAAGGTTTCTCGGTCACCCCATGCAGGTCAAATACGGGGAGTCCATGCTCGGCCGCATTTTCAACGGGTCCGGGGTTCCCATTGACGGCGGCCCGGAACCGGTGGAAGAGGATATCCCCATCGGCGGTCCTTCCTTTAATCCGGCCAACCGCATTATCCCACAGCAGATGATCCGTACCAACATTCCCATGATCGACCTGTTCAACTCCCTGGTGGTGAGCCAGAAGCTCCCTATCTTTTCCGTTCCAGGCGAGCCGTATAACCAGCTTCTTGCCCGCGTGGGCATGCAGGCGGAGGCGGATGTGATCATTCTGGGCGGCATGGGATTGAAATTTGACGATTTTACCTTTTTCCGCCGCACCTTTGAAGAAAGCGGCGTGATGAACCGGGTTATTTTGTTTGTGCACCAGGCATCCGACCCTGTGGTGGAATGCCTTCTGGTGCCGGATATGGCTCTGGCCGTGGCCGAGCGGTTTGCCGAAGCCGGCCGACGGGTCCTGGTGCTATTAACGGATATGACCAATTTCGCCGATTCCATGAAAGAAATTTCAATTTCAATGGAGCAAATTCCATCCAATCGCGGGTATCCGGGAGACCTGTATTCCCAGTTGGCCTCACGGTATGAAAAGGCCGTGGACATTGAGGGCTTGGGTTCCATCACCATCCTGGCGGTCACCACCATGCCGGGCGACGACGTCACCCATCCCATTCCGGACAACACCGGCTATATCACCGAAGGCCAGTTTTATCTGCGTCACGGGGTGATCGATCCCTTCGGGTCCCTTTCCCGGCTCAAGCAGAACGTGGTTTCCAAAGTCACGCGGAAAGATCACAATGACATCATGAACA
>JALOPH010000127.1 GCA_025453995.1 Desulfobacterales bacterium | reverse complement strand
GCCCCACGGCACCTTAAACATAGTCATCAACCGGGCCCATTATTATACCCAGAACACCAATGGAACCTTTCTGGTAAACATTAACGGAAGCATCAAATATTACAGGTATGTGGATGACGGCGACGCCATTGTGGAGAGCAATGAACTGACTCTGCTGACCCCAACCGAAGCGGCCGCCGCCGGGATCGTGACCGGCCGGACCTATACCCAGGAGCGCCAGAATTTCGCCAACTGGTATTCGTTCTACCGCCGCCGGGAACTCACGGCCAAAAACGCCATCAGCAAGGTGATCTCCGACATGCAGGGGGTTTATATCGGCCTGCTCTCCATTCACTACGGCGACAGTTACGGCGGCATCCGTCAGCCTGCTGTGCCGGTCCGGGTGACCATCGACGATGTTCTCCAGGATCAGTCCACTTCCCTGCTCACGACATTGTTCACCATGGATTCCAACGGCGGCACCCCCCTTCGCGTCGGGTTGAATAATATCGGCAATTACTTCAGGGGCGCCTATGGAAAACCATCGCCCTTGCCGTCTACGAATTTTTCCGACAATTCCTATCCGTTTTTTATCGCGGATAAAGGCGGCGCCTGCCAGCAGGCCTTTACCATTGTCATGACCGACGGATATTGGAATGAAGAATTTCCTGATAACGATAGCACTGACCCTTTGATTAAAAATGGTGTTGGAAACGCGGACGGGGATCACAACACGGCATTTGACGGTTCGCCGTTTGGCGACACAGCCTCGAATACCCTGGCGGACGTGGCCATGCATTACTACGAACAAGACCTGAAACCCTATGTTTCCGCCACAAATCCCGGTTTGAACAATGATGTGCCCATTAACGCAAAGGATCAGGCGGATCATCAGCACCTGGTAACCTATACCCTGGCTTTTGGCGTGGAAGGGTCCGTTGATCAGGATGCGTATCCGGATTGTCCCCTGGGACCATGCCCCACATGGCCCACGCCTGTGGCAAACCAGTTGACCACCGTGGATGACCTGTATCATGCGGCCATCAACGGCAGGGGAAGGTATGTCAATGCGTCAACGCCCCAGGAAATGGTGGATGCCATGAATGAACTGAAACAGGACATTGAAAGCCGGCTGGGATCATCGGCCTCTCTTGCCACCAGTTCCATTCAACGGCTGGTGGGCACCATGATTTACCAGGGGACATACAATACCGCGGGCTGGTTCGGCGAAGTCAATGCCCTGGAGGTCAATGTGGAGACCGGCGCGGTGAGTGATCCGGTCTGGCGGGCCAGTCAGCACGTGCCGGCATGGGGAAGCCGCAAGATTCTCTCCTATAACGGCTCCAGCGGTATTTTGTTCGAATTCAACAATATTTCAGAGGCCCAGGAGACGCTTCTGGCAAACAGGGGCCATGAACCTGCCCAGCTCGTGGATTTTATCCGCGGGGACACCTCCAACAATGTCTCCTTTGGCGGGCCGTTTAGAGTGCGGACCCAGCCCATCGGCGATATCATTCATTCCGCGCCCACCTATTATAAAGGGATGATCTATATCGGCGCCAATGACGGCATGCTCCACGCGGTTAACGCGTCCAACGGCAATGAAGTCTTCTGCTATGTGCCGGGCCTGGTGTATGATCACCTCTCTGACCTGGCTGTGCCCGGCTACAGTCATAAATATTATGTGGACGGTTCGGCGGCAGTGGGCGATGTGGACGGTTCGGATATTCTGGTATGCGGACTGGGCAAGGGCGGAAAAGGGTATTTTGCCCTTGATGTGACTGATCCGGCCGCGATGTCTGAAGATGACGTGCTCTGGGAGTATCCTCCCTCAACAGACAACGACATGGGGTACTCGTTCAGCCAGGCCATTATCGCAAACACGGAAGCTGCGGGCAAAGTGGTGATTTTCGGCAATGGATATGACAGCGTGGGCCAGAAGGCAGTCCTTTATGTTCTGGACCCGGAAGACGGCACGGTGATCCGGAAACTCGACACCCTGGTCGCGGGATGCAACGGACTGGCCACCCCCAAGGTGGTGGATGTGGAAGGCGATGGGTATGCAGATTTTGCCTTTGCCGGCGATCTTAAGGGAAACATGTGGAAATTTGATCTCAGGGGCGCATCTGCCGGCTGGAAGGTCTATTACCAGGAGGGAAGCGCGCCCAGGCCATTGATTTCAGTTCGAAACGCCGATAACAATATCCAGGCGATCACGGCAGCTCCGGAAGTCATGCTTGATTGCGCCAAATCAACTTTTTCCCGATCGGGCGCGGGACTCATGGTGATTTTCGGAACCGGCCAATATTTGAACTCTTCTGATTTTGGCGACACGTCCACCCAGTCTTTTTACGGCATCTGGGACTGGGGCGATATCTGGGAAGAAAAAGCCGGATACAGTGTGGCCCAAACCAAATACCTGGGCGTTCTGGGGACCGACCGGAGTGTGACGAATATTTCCGGAACTTCGCTTCAAGGCCAGACAGTGGTATCGGATTCCAGCGACTGGGTGGTGTTGAGCGACAATCCGGTGGACTGGTATAATCCGGAGGACACAGAGCATCCGGGGATCCATATGGGCTGGTTTTTCGACCTTCCGGCTTTGGGTGAGCGCGGGATTCGGGAACCCGCGCTGCGCATGGGGGTGGCTGTTTTGATATCCACCATTCCATCAGAATCTCCGTGCGAAGCCGGCGGCAGTTCTGTCCTGTATATGGTCAGCGCATGCACGGGCGGCCAGCTGGATGAGCCCCAGTTTGATTTGAATAATGATGATGATTTTGATGAAGATGATCTGATCGACGAAGTGCCGCCCACAGGTAAAAAATTTGATGAGATCTTGTTCGAGGGCATTGAAATCAGCGACACCCTCTATTTTTCCAGTTCCCAGGCAGAAATACCATCTGAGGATGTGCCCCCCAACCTGGTCGGGCTTCAATTCTGGCGGGTGATTCAATAACCGTTCGTCACTGTAGGGGAGGGCTTTACGCCCTCCCGGACTAAAAATATATTAATAAGGAGATGCCATATGTTCCACCGATCTGGAAAATCAAAAATAATCCTTGCGCTGACCGCGCTGATGGCCCTGATGTTGTGCGCAACAACGGTCTGTTTTGGAGAAGAGGAAAAAAAAGAAGAAGCGCCGCTCACCGGGACAAAATCTCAGATAAAGGAAATTCCCGGCGTGGGGCTGGAGGGCGACAGGAATTTTACCAAAGAAGTTGAGAAGATGTATGATTTTATCGGGACGGTCGATGATGTGCAGACTGAAGGCATTGTTGTGGGGGATACTTATTTTAAAAAAGCAGCCAATGCCAAAATAAGCGGGGACAGTCCGGGATCAAGTGTCGGCATGATCCTTAACAAAGAAGGGGAAGTGGTGTTGTGCGAACCATACAAAAAGGGTCGCCGGTAATGCGGACGGGAAGGAAGATGCAATGATCAGAACAATCATACTCATATGCGGGTTTATGTTGCTCGCCACGGCAGCGGTTGCGGAATACTATCAATATACCGATCAGAGCGGAAATCTGAGGTATACGGATGACATTTCTCAAGTTCCGGAGGACCAGAAGCCGGCAATGAAAACTTTTAAGTCAGAAAAAAAAGTTTCAAATGAACCGGCGGATGAAGCGCCTCTTGATGAAAACGACCTCCAACCCTCGGAGCCCTCTGAGCCTGAACGCATGGATGCGGGCGGCAAAACGGATCAGCCGGACGCTGAGGAGCAAATTGCCGTGGACTTTGAGGAGGGAACCTTGGCGGAAACCGCGGCGGAACTTGACCGGATCCAGGCGGAACTCAATAATACCAGGGCGGAACTTGAGGCGGAGCGGGCGGAGATAAAGGCCCAGGCCCCGAAGAAAAATGCCAAATCGCAGGAGCGCATCGAATACTCGGCGAAGATTCAGGATTTAAACAATAGAATCACGCAATATGAGGAGGATCTCAAGACCTTTGAAAAAAGGGTGAACGCGTTTAATAACAGCAGAAAGATAACGGGTAAAAAATGACAACCTCGTAATAATTTTGAAAAGCGGCTTCCTTTTTTTAAAGAGCCCATCAAAAAAGGCAAGAAGCATAGTTTTTAACCTGAAACCCTCTGGGATCATATCCCCAGGGGGTTTTTATGTCTGTGGGGGCCTGGCAAATATAAAATCCCCCAAAAAATCATTCAGGCACGAATTAGAATTCCGGAGGTTTTTCCCCTCGTTGGCAAAGAGGTGTCAGGGGAGATTTGGTGAGCTGTTGCCGGCGGTGTAGTTGTCAAGGACGTAATTGCCATGAAGAAAGTATGGTTCCTGATTTTACAGATTTGCGGCAGCGCCGCGAAACAATTGGTATTTATCTGAAAAGACGGCTAATTTTATTGTCATTCATGATGATTTCAGCTATATTTTCCCCGACATGGAAATGTTCTTTTATGATTGGCAAGCGTCAAGGTCTGGATTGAATCTTTTGCAATTCTCCACAGTATAGATTAATGCCGCTGATTTGCGAAAATATCGGGTTTGCATATCCGGGCGCTGGAAGCCGGCTTTTTTCCGGCCTGTCATTCCATTTGGCGCGGCCCGGGTTTCATGCGTTCTTCGGTCCATCGGGCGTGGGAAAAACCACGCTTGCCAAAATCATCACCGGAGACATCGCGGAATTTTCCGGAACCGTCTCAACGAGCGGCCTGACGACGCTGCTCTATTCCTGCAACATGGAGCGGCTGCCCGGCTGGTCTTCCGTGGACCGGCATTTGGGCCGGGTTATTTCCCCTTCCATGAGATCCCGAAAAGATGAACTGATCGAGGCTTTCGGCCTTTCAGACTGCGTCGGCTCGCGGTTTGGGAAGCTTTCCATGGGGCAGCAGAACCGGGTGAACCTCGTCCGCTATCTGCTCCAGGACTGCGGTCTGCTGGTCATGGACGAAAGCCTGGCCAGTGTGGATGAATCGACCCGCGAAAAGATCATCCTGAGCATCAAGGAGATGTTTGCCCAGAGATACTTTATCTATATCTCCCATAATGTCCTGGAGGTCGCCAGATTCTGCGACGATATACTGGTTTTTGGCAATGACAACAAAACAGTGCATACAACCAGGGTCAAAGGGCAAAACCTGAGACAGGGCCATACCCTTTCCCGTTCTCAACTGGACGCGACCCTTCTGGAGATCATGAATGCTGCGTAGGCGCATTATCCAGTTTTTCATCATTTACTTTCTGTTTATCAGCGGCCTGATGCTGGTAAAATACGGCCTGGGGCTTTCGGATTACGTCATTCCCGCGCCGTCGGGCATCTGTCAGACGCTTCTTGCCCAATACCACCGGTACAGTCTGGATACATTCAACACCCTGGCCGTTGCGGTGATCGGCCAGATTCTGGCCGTGGCCCTGGCGTTTATGATCGGCATTGCCGGCCGCCGGTCCACGTGGTTCGGGTCGTTCATCAAGGTCGCCGTATACAACATTCAGGCGTATCCCATCGTGGCCCTGGCGCCGATTCTGTTTATCCTGCTGGGCGATGGATTCACAACCCGCCTGATGATCGCGGCCATGATCTGCTACTTTCCGGTGCTGCTGTCTGTTCTGGGGATCATGTCCAAGCCGGTTGAGGACGTCGAGCATTTCTACCGGGCCACCGGCCGGATGCGGTGGCAGCTCGAAGTAAAAATCCGGGCGTTTGAGAATCTAAGCCAGTTGACCACGGTGATTGCCGGCAGCGCCACGCTGGCCATGGCCGGCACGATTGTGGCGGAATTCATCGCCGCCAATGCCGGCATCGGGTACAGCATCCGCATTGCCTTATACCAGAGCGACCTGTCCAAAATTCTCATCGCCCTTTTCCTGATCGGCATCATCCTTGCTGTTTATCAGGGGCTGCTGGAGCTTTGCGGTGCGGTTATCCAAAAAGCCTGGACAGGCAATTGATAGAGTGTTTATCATCGCGAGGAGCGTATGCGACGAAGCAATCTCATGTATAAGAGAATAAAAAAAAGTTTTCTGCTAATCTTGATTTTGCCGGTCATGACCGCGCCGGCATGGGGCGATTCATATGCACAGGACAAGATCATCTATCGCTTGAAATGGCTGACCAATGTGAGCGTGGTCGGCGCGCTGTATGCGGATGCGCATGAAATTTTCAAACAGGCGGGCCTTTTGGTGGAAATAAAATCCGGCGGGCCTGAGCGGGATGCCGTTCGCGAACTGGAGCTGGGCTATGCGGATTTCGGCGAGGCTTCGGCCGACCAGGTGATCCGCGCCAGGGCCAAGGGATCGCCGGTTGTGGTAATCGCCCAGTTGTTTCAGGTTAACCCCCTGCAGTGGATATACCGTCCCCAGGAAATCCGGATCGCAAACGTGTCGGATCTCAAAGGCAAGGTCATTGGCGTAACCTTCGGGGGAAATGATGAAACCATTCTGCGCGCGCTCATGGCCGGGGCGCATATTGCGGATTCGGATGCGCGGCTTTTCAGCGTCCGTTATGATTACACGCCGTTTTACCGTCGTCAGGTGCACATGTGGCCCGTGTACCGGAACGCCCAGGGACCGATAATCAGTCAACATTTGGAAAAAGCCGGGGAAAAAACCGCTTATTTTAATCCGGCGGATTTCGGCGTGAAATTTGTGGCAAATTCAGTTGTCACCGGATCGAAGACGTTACAGGAAAAGCCCGATCTGGTGAAACGATTTTTAAAGGCCCTTCTGGAGGGATGGCGCGAGAGCCTGGCGCCTGAAAATCAGGCAAAAGCCGTGGCTGTTCTGCAGAAATTCGACCCCGGCACGCCCCGGTCCATACACGAACAGCAGCTGGATGTGACAAGGGCGCTGATCCGCCCGACCGCAGACGTTGTCATCGGGTCTATTGACGAAGCAGCGTGGGCGCAGACCGAAAAAATCATGCTGGACCAGAAGCTGATCCAAAAACCGGTGGATATCACAAGCGCGTTAAAGCCGATTGATTTCGGGTCAAAGTAGGGGCGAATCATTATTCGCCCCTGCGGGAACGCACTGAGGCCCGCCATTAAGTGGTTTAAAGCGGGACGAATTATCAATCTCCCGGCAGGATCGAGGAGCACGGCAGCCCAAAGGTCAAGGGACAGAGCGGGTCACGTTGTTTTTCGGTCGCAGTTTCAATCCGCTTATGATGCATGAACCTGCCGGAGTTCGGGGCGCATCACAACGCTTATTTCGCGTGATTTGCGTTGTTTCTTTGCGGCCAGCTTCCATTCGTCGGCCTTTTTGAGAAGTGCTTCCGGCCGGATATTGGTTTCCTTTTCCACGGATGCAATTCCGTAGCTCAGCGAGGTCTTCAATGTGATCCGGTTGTAGTTTAAAGGAGTCGCGTCAAGGCTTTGTTGAATCCGGGTCATCACCTCTTCGGCCGCATCCGCCCGTTTGCCGTAAATCATCAGGGCAAAGTGATCCCCTGAAAACCGGGCGGCAACATCCGTCCGGGAGATATTGGATTTAAGCGTCTGAGCGATATGTCTTAACGCCGCATCCCCGCACCCGTATCCGCATCGGCTGTTGATATTTTTAAACCCGTCCACCGCCATAAGGACCAGGCTGAAAATATTCTTTATGTCCCCGGATTTGCCCAGTTCGTCATTGAGAAGTTTTTCAAATGTGGTCCGGTTCAGCAACCCCGTCAACACATCATGGGTTGAAAGATAGGCTACCTGTTCGTGGGCTGAAATATTTGAAAGACACAGGGATATTTTCGCCATGATGGATTCGACCAGCGATTTATCTTCGTCCGGGTCAAACTGAGTGGAGGCGAAATCCCCAAAATTGAGCGTGCCGACACATACACCGTCGATATGAATGGGAACAAAAGCCATGGACCGCACCGGGAAACTCTGCCCTTCCGGAAAGAAAATTGAAAAAGGGGAAAGGTATTTATTTACAATGACCGGTTTGCTGTTGGTCATGATGAGCTTATTAAAATCGCGCGAGTTAATGAAGCTGACTTTTTTACTGATTGTTTTTGAATCAATACGCCGGCTGATCAGATCCGCCAGGCTGCTTTTTTCAATCACGGAAATCCAGACATAGGAAATGTTGAAGATGTCGGCGATATGGGGTATGAGGACTTTAAAAAAATCCCTGAGGGTGAGGATGGCTAACATTTTTGATTCGACTTGGGAAACTCTGCAATACATGTCTTCATTTTTTTTCACGCATTTAACGATATTCTCAAAATCAGTGATTTTAATGATTCGGAGAAGATCTGATCCATTCATGGGGCGGGACTGGCCATTGGCTATTTTTTGGTGGTGGAATTCTTCTATAAACCGTGTGATTGTATCAAGCGGCAGCTGTTCTTTCGGCATCAGACACCTCTCTTTCTGGAATTTGCGGTTAAGATACAAGGCAAGATCTATTTAATGTCTGAACGGAAAGTGCAGATTTTGGTCAAAGACAAGGCCGCAAGAATTTTTTGACCGCAGGCGTAGCGGCGCTACGTCGAGGATCAAAAAATTTCGAGAACGCAATATTTGGCCAAAAGATGCGGTTTCCGGTCTGGCATTTATAAGGTCGCTTTATCCCGGCACTTACTTGATGCATCGGAAAACAATTGCAAGTTAAATGCCAGGGACCAGCCGCCTCCAAAATTGCAATCAATACAGGGGTCTACCGGGTGATACGCGCAATGATGGAAAAGAAAACCATGAGATTTACCAGACATGTGTATAAGAAAGTAGACGCTTCGTGCTCCGGAATTTTGGTTGACCGCCCAACAGTCAAGGGATTTGTGGGAGTCAGAGCAAGATTTCAAGAAAGAGTAAGGAGAACTCCTTCCCAATTAACTCTTAAGAATCTCGATAATTTTAGAAATGGTTTCGGCGAGCTTTTGCTTTTTGATATGACCGACTTGATAAAGCAGGATTTTTTTGTCAGCAGTAAAAACACGATTTGGACGGATATTGCTTTGTCTGTTTAAATTGCCTGATTTAAAATCTTCATCTATAAGGGGAATTGCATACGCATCGTGAGTGTGCTGGCTGGTTATCTGGCATAAAATGAAGTCATCACCCGCAAGTTCAGCGACAACAAGCGCAGGGCGTCGTTTGGCTTGTGTCAAATCTGAAAAGGGGAATGGAACGACAACAACATCTCCCTTTACAAATTTTGCCATGCCTCATCCTCTTGAGCAGTCAGCCAATCCTTGCGTAATGAAGGTTCGCTGAGCAATGTTGTTTCCATTTTTTCTTTAACTTGTTTGCTTTTTAAGTAATTCACAAAATCATACACCTCGTCTGCCAATTCTTCCGGCAAGGCGTCAATTTCTTTTTGAAGCATTTTTTTAGACGGCATATTTTACCTCTTTTTTAATGAGAAAATATCAGAACATGGATGTTAAATCAATAATTCTAAATTCCGCAAAATTCCGGTGACATTGAAGTCCACCAATCATATTGCTGCCCCCTTATACCTTCCCAATATACCGTTTCAGTCGTAATCGGGCCGATGGAGGCAATGGTGACGCCTTTCATCAATTCGTCAAACCGGTCAGCCGGGATCAATGATTTGAAGTTGGTCACTGTGGATGAACTGGTAAACGTGATGATGTCGATTTCCCCGGCTTCAAGCTTTTCTACCAGTGCCTGCCCCTGGTCCCCGTCCAGGATGGTTTTGTAAACAGCGATTTCATCAACGAAAGCGCCCATGTTGGTGAGTTCTTCGGGCAGAATGGTGCGGGCCTCTTTTGCCCGGGGGAGCAGGATTTTCTTTCCGGATATGGGTTGGTTTTTAAACGCGTTGATGATGGATTCAGCCCGGAAGCTTTCGGGCAGGATGTCGGCGCTGATGCCGTATGTTTTCAACCGCTCGGCCGTGGCCGGGCCGATGACCGCGGTTTTTAAATGACCTAACGCACGGACGTCTTTTTTGTTTTCAAACAGCCGTTTGAAGAAACAATCCACGCCGTTGACGCTGGTAAAGACCAGCCAGTCATATTCTTTGATCCGGGATATGGCATGATCAAGGAGCCGGTAATCATCAGCCGGGACCACCTTGATCACCGGGCATTCGATGCAGGTCGCGCCCAGCCCGGTCAACCGGGCGACCATGTCGCTGGCCTGGGCCCGGGCCCGGGTGACCACGATCCGTTTGCCGAACAAGGGCCGGTTTTCAAACCACTTCATGGACTCCCGCAACGACACCACATCACCCACCACAAACAGGCTCGGCGGCTTGATGAGGGCGGATTCGGCGATGGATACGATGGTTTCCAGCGTGCCGGAAACGGTCTGTTGGGAAGGGGTGGTCCCCCATCGCACCAGGGCGGCCGGGGTTTTCG
>JALOPH010000313.1 GCA_025453995.1 Desulfobacterales bacterium | reverse complement strand
GCCTTTCCCCATGACTATGCTCCTTTCTGCAAAAATAGCTTCGGGAGCTTATAATATACAATTTTGATAAAAGTATCAAGTCAAATGACCGGCACTATATAAGTATAAACTTATTGCAGGCGCCAAATCAAATGATACAGGAACCGGTTGATTTAAGGGTTAATTTATTGCTTATTGATGTTTTTAACAAGTTTTTTTTAGTTGCAACGGCGCTTGGGAATCACGCACCGGGATAGCTGGATCCATACCCTAAGCACTTCGCTGATGCTCCAGGCCTGGGCATCACATCCGCGAGGGGTGTGGGGTGCATCACCGTCAAGGATTTCCGGGATTTGGCCCACACACCCCGTATTCATAAGATCTATGCTGCTTGCAAGATACGCCAGGGCGGTTTTTTCCCCCTCGATTCCATAAACTTTGGCCCAGGCCTCACAAAAACTTGGAAAAAGCCACGCCCATGCTGTCCCGTTGTGGTAGGCCGGTTTTCGTTGGGTATCTTCATCCCCAAGATATTTTCCCCAATAAGGATGTGTCGGGTCATTTAAATCCTGGCCGTTATGGACGATTCTCAGAGGCAACTGTACCGGTCGGTCCGCAAGGCTTCTAAGCGCTCCAGGAACCAGAAGTTCTTCACAGGATGTTAACATACGGCGGATTAAGGTTTTGTCTTCCAAAGCGCCCAAAGTGATGGCAAACAACTGGTTTGGTCTAAGAGCGTCGTCTTGACGTGCAGAATAAGCCGGTTCATTAAAATCGGCATGGAGACAGTCGGACATGTATCCGGATGAATCCATCCAGAAAAGATCCAATATGGATCGTTTCACTTTATCGGCAAGGGTTTTATATTTTTTGGAATTTTCACTCGAATCGATTTCAGAGACAAACGCCAGGGCAGCAAACCACAGGGCTTGAATTTCGATGGGGTATCCCTGTCTGGGGGTACCGGCCGGATAGTTGGTATCCATCCATGTAAAATGACTCGGGCTGAAAATGAGGCCCGATTCCAAATCCATGCGGATACCGTTATCGGTGCCGATCATCATGTGAGTGACTATGGATATTAAAATCCGCCGGATGGTTTTTTCTCCGCATTGTAGGTCCAAAAAACCATCATTTTTTTCAGCACGAACCAGATCAGCGCATGCAACACAGAACCAGAGAGGTGCATCGACGGTATCACGGTTTCCCACATCATCACCCCGAATCATGTTGGGAATGGTGCCGTTATTTTCAAACCGTCCGAATAAAGACAAAACAGCGCGGGCAGCTTCTGTTTTTCCGGCAGCGATCAAACCCCGCGTCACGATGAGTGTGTCGCGTCCCCAATCAAGAAACCAGGGATATCCGGCAATAATCGAGTAAAGCTTTTCTCTGTGGACAATATAATGTTCAAGGGCATCCAGGAGCCCTGACACCGGGTCCTGGTCATCTGTTTGTCTGAAAGATGACGGCGAATATGAAGACGTTTTATGGGAATCGTCTGATTTTGCGAAAAAAACCGTTTCGATTTTTGCAGTCAGACATACGGTATCTTCTCCGGTCAGTTCGCCGGCAAAATATCCGGGACTGAACAAATCCGAGTGTGGATCCAGTCCTCGCTCGGCTTCAGGGGGATGGTGGACCATGTAATTCCATTCAGGCTCGGAAGTAAATCTGCCCTTGGAAATTTCCATGGCCAGCCGGTATTGAGATTGAGGAGAGAACAAAAACCCTTTTTCCTGAATTTCGACGGCTTGGGGCCATAGAATTTCCGGACCAAGATATGCTTTTGTGGTTTCGTGAAAATTGCGGTCCTCGATATCAGGCCTCACGATCAATTTTACGGTTGCCGGGTCCGGAAGCCGTCCCTCGACTTTTGATGACGGGCAACGATGAAAAAGGATATGAACGGTGTTTTCCCTTTGGATCATTTTCATGAAAATATCGAGTACGACATGTTCACCCTGGCCGCTGGGGACGTTGAATCGCCATCGCGCCCGGTCTTTAAAATCATAGGAAAATGAATCAAAGCAATCAAAACAGATTTCCTGGGAATAATCCTGATAAACCAGCCAGGCCCGGCAGCGGGTAAGCATGATCTGACGGTCCGTTGGAAAGTCGGGACTGAGATTTCCGGCAAGAACAGCGTCATATTTGCTCTGTATTTCTCCCCATCGGATATCGGCCCGGAGCATGCCTCCCCGTTGATTGGTATCCAGGTAGAGTCGCGGACCGGTCAACATATCTTTTCGATTAAAATGTCTTTGTACAAGAACATCCGACGTTTTGGGAAGAAAAAGCAGCGGTGCTTGAATATGTTGGGCAGGGGTTTTGCTGAACACTGTGAGATTAAGTGAATAACGGGTGAATGTCGGCGGCGGAGAAACAGGCATGAATATAGCAAAAAAAGAACCGTCATTTCTTCGGATGCTGTCTTCCTGCCGGATACAAAAGTCCTGGTCCATAACTCCGGCGCGGAAAGGTTTTTCCGCAAAAACGGCCAGAAAATGGTCCGGTGGCACCATGACTTCACGTTTCCGGTCCCTGGGCCACTGCCACGTGACGACCCTGGATTCCCGGCTCCCCGGGTTGACGTTTCGGCAAAATCGGATAGGATCTGCTGCCAGTTTGCGCGCAGCGTCATCCGGATCAAAATTTTTATAGCCTCCCGTATCATTGTAAATCCTGAAGATGTCCAGGGCTTTTGCGCGCAGCAACTGGTGTCGGATTCGATGGGGAATTTCAAACGGGTTCGATCCGGTCTGATCCAGGAGTTTCAATTCCTCTGAATTTTCTGATAAGCAAAGAACTTCTCCCGGTTTCAGAAAGCAGGTAACGAGGTTTTCAGCGGTTTGGACAAAAACATCTTTCCCGGTGATCAGATCTTTTAAAATATTGCTTGTCATACCGGCTTGTTCAGGATGCCATGAAGCCTCAACGGAATTATGGTCATCAAGGTTTGCCACTATGAGAAGTTGTTTTCCTGAGGGTATGTGATGGCGCACCAGGGCAATAAATTCTCCGTTGCCATGTTGTATCCACTTGATTTTTGTCTGATCGTAAAATGCCGGATGGTTTTTGAGAAGGATCCCAAGCTTGCGGATATGTTCCACTTGATTGTGGGACGCATTCCAATTTAAAGATGGTGCATCATGAACATTGATTTTTTCCGTGGCATACCACTCGAC
>JALOPH010000126.1 GCA_025453995.1 Desulfobacterales bacterium | reverse complement strand
GCGTTGCCGACTTCAACCAGATCGCCGTCGGCTATGCCCTGTTTTTCAGCGGAATCCCGGTTGATCCAGAGCACATTTTCCGGCATCTGTTCAAAGAGCATGGGATTGTTGACCGTATGGCCCTGGGTGTGAAGTCCGCATCGCCCGAATGTCAGACGAAAGGTACCCTTGGGGGGTCGGAGGGGAGATTCATAGGGAGAAAGCGAAGGAATTTTTGCTTTTTCAAGCGTGTTGCTGATGATTTCTATTTTTCCGGAGGATGTTTTAAACTTCAGGTTGTCCCGATCCTTGTATGAGGATTTTTCTCCCAGCAGCACCAATCCTTTTTCATCAAAATCCGATATATTGATCCCGGTCCCCTGAAGTTGAAAATTCCAGAGATCCTCCACACGATCAAAGACCAGATCTTTTAAACCAAAACGTTTGGAAAGGCCGGAGACGATTTCCCAGTCTGCTTTGGTATCATAACGGGGCTCCACCGCTCTTTTCCGGACGAAAAAATAAGGCAGAAGGTCGTTTTTGCAGGCCAGAATGCTTTCCCGCTCCAGGTAGGGAGACAGGGGCAGCACCACATCGGAATGCCAGGCAGTGTCCGACCAGGTGAAGGTGACGGAAACCATAAGGTCCAGGTTGGAAAAAACTTTCTGCATATGATCCGGATCGGCAAACCCCATCAGCGGGTCATGCCGGTAGGCGATATAGGCTTTCAGGGGATAGGGTTCCTGGGTCTCAACGGCTTTTAACGCCAGCTGGGTGATACCGGGGCCGGACTCAAAATGGGGATATTTCCATCCTGCGCCGTCAGCTCTTTTCTCCGCCGGCTTCTCATAAAGATCCATAAATTGTTTCAGGCCCTTTCGTCCGAAATCCCCTGGTTTGTTGGTGATCGGAAGTCCTCCTTTGGCGCCGATGGATCCCAGCAGGGCGTTGATGATATAAATGCTCCGGGAAACATAAAAAGAATTTTTGTACCGGGCGGTCATCCATCCGGGATGCCATAAAACCGAAGGGGCGGCATCGGCCAGTTCTTTTGCAAAAATGCGGATGCGATCGGCTGAAACGCCGGTTTCTTTCTCCGCCCATTGGGGGGTGCATAGCCTGACGAAATCTTCCAGCCTGTTAAAGTCCGCGATATATTTTTCTGCGTACCCGGCATCATACAATTTTTGATCAATGAGTTCATGAATGACCGCCAGATTAAAGGCATAATCGGTTCCGGGCCGGACCTGGAAGAAATTATGGGCTTTTGTCGCGGAAACGGTGCTGCGGATGTCTATCACCGATAATCGGCAGCCATTTTCGATGGCGGCCGTCATTTCATTGACTTCCCTGACATTGATGGCCTCAAACAGGTTGCGCGTCTGAAGGACGACGTGGCGTGCGTTTTGCAAGTCATACATCACATCCTTGCGGCCCGCTCCGAAAACCGACAGGGCGGCGTGATGCACATTGCGGGCGCATGAACCGTCATGATTGCAATAGTTGGGAGTCCCGACCCCGCGCAGAAAAGCCCGATGCAGATCCCGGAAAGGGCCGCCCCGGTCTGTCAGCAGCAGACTGCGGGCTCCATGCTCATTAAAAATTGTTGTCAGCTTTTCTCCAACATAATCAAAGGCCTCGTCCCAGGAAACCTTCCGCCATCGCCCGTCCCCCCGGTTCCCTGTTCGAATCAGGGGGGATTTCGGACGCTCGTTGTCCTCCACCAGCGCGATCCCAGCCGCCCCGCGCGCGCAGACGCCCCGGCTCATGCCCGGTGCATGGACGTTTCCCCGTATCAAAATAACACGGCCGTTTTGAACTTCCGCCACAATGGGGCAGCGGACCGTGCACATTCCGCATATGCTGTAAACTTTCTGGTGCGCCATATTGTCAGCCTCCATAATCTTCAAAATATCTAGTTTAATATGAATAAAATAGAGTCAAGTGCAATAAATATGTTGGATATATTACGAAGTTATTGACATTAAAATTTTTTCCTTAAGGAAGCCTGCATTTGTGAAGGGTCTGTTTGAGAAAATAACTATGAATAAGGGATAAGTGGTGGTTGGAAATGTTAATGATCTTCCAGCAAGTTCCTGATGTGCAATAATTCTGAACGGATCTCTTCAATGTCGGCGGGTGGGGGGGGAGACTTTTTTTGTTTGCCGGCGTCTTTTAAAAATTTTTTTGCGCCTTCAATGGTGAACTTTTTCACGTATAAAAGATTTTTGATCAGGAGGATGGATTCCACATCGGATTTCCGATAGAGCCGCTGGCCGGATTCGGTGCGTTTGGGAGCAATGGCGGGAAACTCGGACTCCCAGAATCTCAGCACATAAGATTCCAATCCCGTGATATCGGTCACTTCGCCGATTTTGAAATAAAGCTTGTCGGGAATCTGCGTTCCCTCAGGCGTAGGATTCTCCATCGGAATTTCATGCCCCTGAAGGTTGCTGAAATCAGACCGGAAGGGATGCGTTGAAAACTTTCAGAAGCCGGTCCGTGACGCGCTGGTGAATGACATTGACGTCTTTGTCCAGTAAAGTTTGTTCTTGCGAACGGTAAGTGATTCTTAAAGAGATGCTTTTTTTGCCCTCTGGAATCGGTTTTCCCCTATATATGTCAAAAATGCAGACCTGCTCCATCCATGCTTCCCCGCAGGATTCGGTCTGGCTTACAATATCCCCTCCTTGCACGTGATTGTCAACAATTAAGGTGATATCTCGATCTACGGCGGGAAATCTCGGAAGCGCTTCAAAAGATGCAAATTCGGTCACCAGGGGAATCAGTGCGCTGATATCAAGCTCAAACATGAAAACCGGCTGTTTAATGCCAAAATTTTTTAGTGCGTCAGAACTGACTTCGCCGATCATGCCGATCTGCCTGCCCTGGATTGATAAGACTGCCGAATGCCCGGGCTTTGTGTACGTGCAAACGTCTGCCGGCAGCAAGGAAAACTCCGGATGAGCCAAACCCAGAAGCGACAAAAGGTTTTCCAAAACACCTTTTAAATCATAGAAGTCACAAGGCTCCGACTTGCTATGCCATGTGGGGGTGAGCCTTGATCCGGTCCATAATGCCGCAAGCATTTCAATCTCAGAGGGCTGACTATCCTGGCCGTTGCTGATGAATATTTTTCCAAGCTCAAACAGATTCAAATTTTTAATCTGCCAGGACTGATTCCGGTTTGCGCTTTCAAGAAGCCCGGGGATCAGAGACGTTCGCATGACGGCCTGATCTTCGGTCAGGGGATTGAGCACATCAAGCATCCGGCGTCTGTCATCTTCGGCGGCAAGCCCCAGGCGGTCGCAGCAGGATCTGGCGATAAAGCTGTAGTGGATGGATTCGGCAAATCCCATGCCGGCCATAAGGTCTTTTATTTTATTTTTGATTTCAATGTCTTTGTTTGAGAGGCCGATGCCGGCTGACATCGAGGGAAATGTCATGGGGATATTGTTGTAGCCCCAAAGCCTCGCGGCTTCTTCCATCAAATCTTCTGGCCGGCTCACATCCACCCGAAATGAGGGCGGGAGCACGGATAACGTGTCCGCATCTTTTTCTTCGACGGCAAAATCAATGGATTCCAGATGATGTTTGATTTGAGAAAGCTTAAGGCTTGTGCCCAGATGACGGTTGGTGCGGGCTACGCTTAAAACTATTTTTTCCCGGGCAACGGGATTGGGATGGGCATCGATGCACCCGTCAATGAGTTTGCCGTTGCCGATATCCGCAATGAGCTGGGCGGCCCGGTTGACGGCTCTTAATGTGCCCTCAGGATCAACGCCGCGTTCGAATCGATAGGATGCGTCCGTGCTCAATCCCAGGCGTTTGCCGGTTTTGCGAATGGAAATGGGGTTAAAATAGGCGCTTTCAATCAGCACCCGGGTGGTCGACTGCTCGATTTCAGAGTTTTCACCGCCCATGACGCCTGCAATAGCCACCGGTTTTTTCCCGTCGCAGATCATCAGTGTGTCATCTGTCAGAATACGTTCTTTGCCATCCAGTGTTTTAAAGCGTTCATTCTCACGGGCTGTTCTGACAACGATCCGGTTTTCAGCCAGCCGGTCGAAATCAAAGGCATGCAGGGGCTGGCCGGTCTCCATCATGACAAAGTTTGTGATGTCCACGATGTTGTTGATCGGTTTCAACCCCGCGGAGATCAGCCGGTTTTTAAGCCAGAAAGGGGAGGGGGACACGCACACATCCACGACAAGACGGGCGGCGTATCGCGGACAGTAATCGGGACGGTTGATCGTGACTGAAGTGAAATCCGATATATTGCCATGTGGTTGGGGAAGTCTGATTTCCGGCCATCGCAGGGGCTTGTTCAATAATGCGGCCGCCTCTCTGGCAATGCCGATGATGCTCAGGCAATCGGACCGGTTGGGCGTCAGGCTGATCTCAAGGATGGTATCAGAAAGATTTAATGCCCGGATCAGTGTGTCGCCCTCTTTCATATCCTGGCTTAATCCATACAGCCCGGATTTGTCGGTTCCAAGCTCCAGTTCGGCCTCGCTGCACAGCATGCCTGCGGATAGAATCCCCCGGATGGTATTTTCTCCAACCGTTAAGCCGCCGGGCAGGACGGTTCCCGGCAGGGCGCAGGGAACTTTCATGTTGACCCTGGCATTGGGCGCGCCGCAGACAACTGAAATGGTGCGTCCTCCCAGATCCACATCGCAGATTGTTAAATGGTCTGATTTGGGATGGCTTTTGATCAGTGCAATCCGGCCCACCAGAACGGTATTGAGATATTCGTACCGATCCATGACCGCCTCCACTTCAAGGCCCGCCATGGTGAGCCGGTCGGCCAGTTCCTTCGGCGAAACGTCAATGGATACGTATTCTTTTAACCAGTTTAAGCTGACTTTCATTCTATGAAACTATGTATATTCAGAGGCATTGTTTTCGGTAATTGGTTTGATTTTAACTTACTCTTTGACCGCAAAGAAGCCAGGAGCCAGAATTCATAATCCAGAATGAGTGAAATATATCGTAGGAATGAAAGGTTTTAAACTTCAACATTCGATATTCCTTGTTCATTATTCGATATTCCCATTGGGGTTATTCTGGCTTCGGGCTCATGGATTCTTATTTAGAATTGTTTAAGGAATCTCATGTCCCCTTCATAATACAGCCGGATGTCATTGATGCCGTATTTGAGCATGGCGATCCGCTCCACGCCCATGCCGAAAGCAAACCCGGAATACCGTCCGGTGTCATAGCCGACGTTTTCAAACACCGCCGGATGGACCATCCCGCAGCCCAGAACTTCCAGCCAACCTGTGCCGGAGCACACCTTGCATCCTTTTCCACGGCAGATGACGCACAGAATGTCCACCTCGGCGCTGGGTTCGGTAAAAGGGAAAAAGCTTGGCCGGAACCTTAAGCTGGTCTGCTCGTCAAAAACTTCATGGACAAATGCGGTGAGGATGCCTTTTAAATCGCCAAAGGAGACATGCTCATCCACCAAAAGACCTTCCACCTGATGAAACATGGGGGTGTGGGTAATGTCTGAATCGCATCGGTAGACCTTGCCTGGTGCTATAATTCTGACAGGGGGCCTGTGCTTTTCCATGAACCGGACCTGCATGGGGGATGTGTGGGTGCGTAGAACGATATTCTCCGATACATAGAAGGTATCCTGCATGTCTCTGGCCGGATGATTTTTGGGGATATTTAAGGCTTCAAAATTGTAATAATCGGTCTCCACCTCAGGCCCTTCGGCGACATTAAACCCCATTCGTGAAAATACATCGCAGATGCGGCGGGTGATCCGGGTGATGGGATGAAGGGAGCCGCGCGGTGCCGGTCGGCCGGGGAGAGAGATGTCGATTGCGATCTCTTTTTTGTCTCCGTCTGCTGATAAAATGCGCTCAATTGCCGATTGACATGCTTCTTCAAGCGTCAATTTAACCTGGTTCGCTTTTTTGCCTGCTTCAGGGCGCTCCTCTTCCGGCAGTGCGGAGATGTTGCGTAAAAACAAAGTAACAAGTCCCTTTCTGCCCAAATACTTGACGGAAAGGGACTTGACTTGTTCGGCGGTGTCGGCCCGCTGTATCTCTGACAACGCTTCTTTTTTGATCTGGTCGATATTCTGATTGCTCATTTTTTCCAAAGGAAAAAATTATGGGATTATTTGCCCGCGGCTCTGGCGGCCAACTGGGTAAACGTTCCAGGATCGGAAATCGCCATCTCGGCAAGAATTTTACGGTCCAAACCGATGTTCGCCTGCTTCAGCCCATGTATAAACTTGCTGTAGGACAGGTCGTTCATGCGGGCTCCGGCATTGATCCTGGCGATCCAAAGCTGACGAAAATCCCTTTTTCGCGCCTTTCTGTCACGGAAGGCATACATCAATGCCTTGTCCACAGAGTCTGCTGCAGTTCGAAACACTTTGCTGCGGCCGGCAACAAACCCCTTGGCCAGCTTTAAGACTTTTTGACGGCGTCTTCTTGCCTTAAATCCTCTTTTGATTCTCATGGTATTGCTCCTTAATATATTTACCCGTTTGGAAGCAGCATTCTGACTTCTCTCATGTTGCTCTTGTCAATGACTTCGGATTTTCTCAAAGAGCGTTTCCGTTTGCGGGTTTTTTTTGTCAGAATGTGGCTTGCATGGGATTTTGAATATTTAAATTTGCCGGTGCCGGTTTTTTTAAACCGTTTTGCGGCGGACCTGTTGGTTTTAATTTTCGGCATTTGTAAACTCCTTTATGGATGATGAAGACCTCATCCTGATCGTAGTATTTAATATCTATATATTTTATTTGTATTATTTGATTTTTAAGCCGGCTTTACACCGGATCAGAAATTAATTTGACCGCCCTTTAAACAGATTTAAAAACAAATATCAATAGTATTGTGCATATGGCCGCTCAAAAACATATAGCGCGGGCAAGTTTCGCCCGCGCTATTTCATGCGATACAGAAACTTATGATAAAATTTTAATTGTTAATGCTATTTGGGAGCCAGCACCATATTCATGGTCCGACCTTCAAGTTTCGATTGCTGCTCGATCACCGCATAGGAACTGGTTTCTTCAACAATCTGGTCGAGCATTTCCTTGCCCATATCAGTCAGGGTGATTTCCCTGCCCCTGAACACAACCGTAATTTTGACCTTGTTTTTCTTTTCTATGAATCGTTTAATATGGCCCAGCTTTATTTCCAGGTCATGTTTATCGGTTTTGGGTCTTACTTTTACCTCTTTCACCTGGAATGTGGTTTGCTTTTTTTTGGCTTCCTGCTGTTTTTTGGTTTGCTGATATTTGAACCTGCCATAATCCATAATCTTGCAAACAGGAGGATCTGAGTTGGGTGATACTTCCACCAGATCAAGCCCGAATTCATCTGCTGAAGCCAGAGCCTTGTGCAGTGGAATGACCCCCAATTGGTTGCCGTCAGGATCGATGACTCTGACCTCTCTGGCTTTGATTTCCCTATTTATCCTGATTTTATCGCTGTCCTGTTTCTGCTTAACTATTTGCCACCTCCATGTTCGGGTTGATCCTGTCTCAAAATTTTAACCATCCCCGGATGCGTTCTATCGATATCGCAATAAAAAGGCAGGATCTTTTTACGTTTACATTCCCGAGGATGTTGTATATATTGATTTTTCGCTTTATAACATAGTATTTTTCAAAATCAAGAAAAAATAATCCATGCAGGAAGCTGAAATAATTGAAATACAATCGGGTGAAAACTTCCATTTCGACTGCAATCAGAGGGTCCGATGTTTTAATGACTGCTGTTGCGATCTGACTCAGTTGCTAACCCCATATGATATTTTGCGCCTGAAAAAAAATCTCGGAATTTCATCATCGGTTTTTCTGGATCGTTTTACGCGCCAACATTCAGGCCCCCAGACCGGACTGCCGATTGTTTCGCTCAAACCCAGAGACCCAATACACCGGCTGTGCCCGTTTGTAACCTCATCGGGATGCAGCGTATACCCCGACAGGCCGTCATCCTGCCGCATGTATCCGGTGATCCGGTCTGTCTCAAGGATCGGCCTGAATGGAAAAGCCATCGTCAAATATATGCTCATCCGGGAACCCCATTGCAAGGGGTTTGAATGCAAACGCGGCCGGAATGTTGAAGAGTGGATTTTTGATCAGGAACTGATACTTTACAATCAACACAATGACGCAATGGCCGCGTTTATAAGCCTCAAAAATTCCAACGCGCCTGGACGTTTGCCCGGAAACGCTCAAGACCTGTTTCACGCAGCATTATATGACATTGACCGGTTCAGGGAACAAGTATTTGTGGAAGGCCGATGGGCTGCTTTATTGATGGGTGATGTGCCTGTTTCTGCGCAAACCGATGATGAGGAAATGTTGAAACTCGGCCTGAGGGTTTTGAAGAATTTTCTGCAACGCACCGACTTAAATATTTAATCAATGAAAATAAGCACTTATCTTCTTTCAAATTCAATTTGAGGCTTTATCTTTCGCATTTGTAACCTTATAAAATCAGATTTTGGCAAACCGCAGAATAATGAACAAGGAATGTCGAATCTCGAAGCGACAGCCTTAGTTCTGCGGTTCGATATTCGAAATTTCAAATATCTTTGAATAGGATGAACCGGCAATGGCGGATGATCAAAAAGTTGCTCTGGTATTGGGGGGCATCAAGGGGATCGGAAAGGGGATTGGCCTTGATTTGATTGACAATGGGGTCAAGGTGGCGCTGACATATCATGATTGGGAGGAGTTTTTGCCTGAAACGCAACGGGATTTTGAAAGCATCGGCAATGACCACCTGATATTAAAAATCAATCTTCTGGAAACGGAGAAAATCGGCAGCCTGGTCAGGCAGGTCTTGAATCATTTCGGCCGGCTGGATATTCTGATCAATAATATTGAGCGCGGGGGATGGCCGGTGGTGCACGGCGCCTACACCCGCGATCAATGGGATCTTGAAATGGCGACAACGTTGCGGGCAAAGCAGTGGGTCTTTGATTTTGCCCTGCCGTATTTGAAAAAGTCAAAAGATGCCTGTGTCATTAATCTGTCCTCCATCGCCGGCATCGTGGGCCGGTCCGGCCCGGCAAGTTTTGTGTTTAATGAGGGATATTCAGCTGCCAATCGAGGTATTTCATTGCTGACGGAAACGTGGGCGCGGCTCGGAGCTCCCAATGTGCGCGTTAATGAGATCATGCTCGGTTTTATTGAAACCCGGCATGGCCCGAAGACCCGCGGGTGGGGGCTGCTGACAGAGGATCAGAAGCAGGCGATTCTCGACCATACATTGTTAAAGCGCATCGGCGAAATTGAGGATGTGGTGAAAGTTGTCCGTTTTATTCTGTTTGATGCACCGTTTTTGACCGGCAGCGTGATTCGATTGGACGGAGGATACGTCATCGGCGGAGCGCAAGTTGCGCCCATGCCGAAGGGGCTTGAACCAGAGCAGCATCCCAAAATAGGATAAACCGTCTTTCTCCATTCACAATTATTAATTGACAATTGACAATTATTTGAGGAATCAGAGCATAAAACAAATTATAAATTGTGAATTGCCAATCGCGAATTGATAATTTTTTTATAAGCAAAGCATAACAGGAGAAGCATTCATGGAATTTCCAAAAAATGAAACAGCCAATATCCCCCCTGTTCAACTGGGGCCTGACAGCCGGTTTAATTTCCGATGCCACAAGGGGC
>JALOPH010000312.1 GCA_025453995.1 Desulfobacterales bacterium | reverse complement strand
TTTTCTTAGATCAACGGGATTGTAGTGGTGCCTGTTATAATTTCCAGGCCCTATCGCTGTTAATATCTTATAACTCATTAATATGTATAGAATAAAACGATACCAATGACCTTATGAGATCAAGAGTCCTGAAATTAGGGCTCATTTTTTATATTTTTTTTGACAAAAAGCAAGTTAATAAGAAAAACAAACGGTTAGCGCTACCCAAAAAACTAATCCCGCGCATGATTGACACATTGGATGGCGGCAATGAAAAAAATGACCCCGATTGCCCCGAGAACGATAAAATTCAAAAGCCTGGGTGGTTGGCCGAATGATGCCGCCCGGATGGCTTCCGCGGCATGGGTCAAAGGTACGAAATAAAGCACTTTCTGTGCCCAGTCCGGAAGATGTTCCAGGGGAAAGAACGTTCCACCCAGGAAAGCCATGGGAGTGATCACAAAATTGGTCAGCATGGCCTGGTCCGCATGGGACTTCACCAGCATGGCCACGGCTACCGCAAGAGATGCAAACACAAAGCTGTTGAGAAAAAGCGCCAGGAAAAAATAGAGATTATAGCTGGGCACCACTCCGAAAAGCATTCCCAGAACAATGATCACACTGACAGCAAGCAACGCTCGGGTGATTCCGGCTAAAACTTCGCCCAGTACATAGGAAAAATTGCTGATGGGGGCCACCTGAAATTCCTCAAAAATATGCCAGTAAAATCTGGCAATATTAATTTCACCGGCAATGGCATAGGACTGGGTCATGGCACTCATGGCGACAAGGCCGGGAATCAGAAATTCCAGGTAGGTGTGGCCGTCCACCTGAACATGGCGGCCCATGGCATATCCGAATGCAATGAGATATAAAACGGGCATGACGGACCAGGATAGCATCTGCCGGAAAATCCGGCGTTTGAGGATCAACAGCTCCCGAAGATAGACAGCCCGGAACCCCCGAATCATTTGACCCTCTTTCCGGTCAAGGCCAGGAATGCATCTTCCAAATTAACCCGACGCAGGGTGTACTGATCATGTCGATCCCGGTTGTACTGGTCGGCTGTTTCGCGGGTATCGAAATAGACAGTTTCCATGTTGATCTCGGTAAAACGGTCAATAGCCCATTCTCCCTGCCGGGTCATGAGATTTTCAGGCGTATCCGTCACAACGACCCGCCCTTCATCCAGAAAAGCCACCCGGTCGGCCAGAAATTCGGCCTCTTCGATATAATGGGTGGTCAGAAATACGGTAGTGCCTTTTTGCTGAATGCTTTTGATCAGGCTCCAGATTTTACGACGAATATTGGCATCGAGTCCCACCGTGGGTTCATCCATGAAAAGTATCATGGGCTGGTGAAGCATGGCTCTGGCGATCATCAAACGACGCTGAAGGCCTCCGGAAAGTTCCTTGACCAGACTGTCGCTTCTGTCAGAAAGCCCCACATACTCAAGAAGTTCTTCTGTTCTCCGGTTAATGGATGCCCGGCTCATATCATAAAGAAGACCGTGGAGAAGCAAATTTTCACAGACCGAAAGCTCCCGGTCCAGGTTGATTGACTGGGGAACCAGTCCGAATTGCTGCTTGGCGGACAAAGACTGTTTTTGAATACAAAACCCGTTCAAATATGCAGAACCTGAATCCGGACGGGTCTGACCGGTCAGGATTTTGATGGTTGTCGTCTTGCCTGCACCATTGGGTCCAAGATAGGCGAACAGCTCACCCTTTTGCACATGTAAATCTACCTCGTGCAATACCTGAACATCTCTGTATTTTTTGACGAGCCGTTCGATTCGAATCATTTTGCCTCCCTGTGAATTTCTATCAAAACATAAATAATAATCCCCCGAAAGTGTTCGTCAATCTTAATTACAAAACAGCTTTATTTATCACACCTTATCATCGTGTTAACCGTTCCGGGATCAGGGAATTATAAAATCTTTGTTTCCAAATCGATCCATGATTGTTAAAATGCGAAAAAGTATTCAGAAAAGTCTTATAATATTTGTCATTTTGAAAAAGTAACTTTTAAAAATTCAAGGCCTGAAAAAATAAATACGAACGGAGTGAATGCTCATGAAACTGAGAATTGCCTGTATCATCGTGAGTTTTTTGTCGATCCCCTTCTTCTGGAGTCCCAATACCCAGGCTTACAGCGTAATGCCCTGGTTCAAGGCCCGCCTGGCCCCGGCCCAAATCCCTTTTCTTGATAATGAAGGAGAATCTTTCCGCGTGGAAACAGTGGCCATAGGTCTCGAAAGCCCATGGGCAGTCGTTGCATCACCCGATGGACGGCTTTTCATCACGGAGCGGCCCGGGCGTCTGAGGGTGTTTCAAGACGGCAGACTTGATCCTCAAGCGATTCCCGGGGTTCCCCAGGTTTATTTTGAAGGCCAGGGCGGTCTGCTGGATATGACTTTCCATCCCGGATTTTTCCATAACCGTTGGGTCTACCTTGCCTACGCGGTCAAGACAGAAAACGGTTCCATGACAAGGGTCTCCCGTTTTACACTCACCCCGGAAGGACTTACCGACATGCAGGTGATTTTTCCCGGATTTCCCGGCGGCGATAAACCCAAGCATTTTGGATGCCGAATACGATTCGGCCTTGACGGCAACCTGTACATTACCCTGGGAGAACGTGGTGAAGGCCATCGCGCCCAGAATCTCATGGACCTCAACGGTAAAACCCTGAGGCTCAGCGACGACGGCACAATTCCCAGAGATAATCCCTTTGTGGATACCCGCCAATCCCGCCAGGAAATCTTCTCTTACGGAAATCGCAACTCCCAGGGAATGGCTGTTCAACCTGGTTCGGGGGCTATTTTCCAGACCGAACACGGCCCTTCCTGGGATGATGCCCCGGGAGGCGGTGACGAGATCAACCTGATCGTATCCGGCGGCAACTATGGATGGCCGTTGGTTCACCATCGCAAAACCATGGAAGGCATGATTTCTCCATTGTTGGAATATACCCCGGCCATCGCGCCCTCCGGCGCAATGTTCTACACCGGCGATGTCTTTCCCGCATGGAAAGGAAACTTCTTTTTTGCCACGCTGGTCGGCCGGATGCTTGTGCGGGTTAAATTGGAAGGCCAAAAGCCTGTCGGACAGCAATTTTTGCTCAAGGGAGAATACGGACGTCTGCGGGATGTGGCCCAGGGGCCGGAGGGGTACATTTATGTGATTACATCGGATAC
>JALOPH010000125.1 GCA_025453995.1 Desulfobacterales bacterium | reverse complement strand
GACCGAAAAACCGGCGCTGTCTCACATCATTTTTTTTCGGATATACTTGATTTTCTAAAGCCCTCAGACCTGATGGTCGTCAACAACACCAAAGTGATTCCCGGTCGGCTCAACGGCCGCAAGGAATCCGGCGGCAGGGTTGAAGTATTGATCATTGATTTCGCCCGCCAGGGCCGGAAAAAGGAATCTGACAGAAAATTGACCTTTGAATGCCTTATCAAAGCATCCAAAGCGCCCAGACCCGGCGCCCGGCTTTTTTTCGGGCCGGACCTGGAGGCCCGGGTCGCGGCTGTTCATGATCGAACCTTTTCCGTTGAATTTATCTGCCAGAAACCTTTTGCCGATATACTCGACCAAATCGGCGAGGTTCCTTTGCCCCCTTACATCCACCGCGACCCAACAAACGGCAGATCCCAAAGCGATCGCTATTCCTATCAGACCGTTTATGCCGTCCAAAAAGGCGCTGTTGCAGCGCCCACGGCAGGGTTTCATTTTACGGACGCCCTACTGACGCAAATACAGCAAAAAGGAATTGAACTTATTGAAATCACGCTTCACGTGGGGTATGGAACCTTTATGCCGGTGCGTGTGGAGGACATCCGGGAGCATCAGATACATTCGGAATATTATACAATTTCAGATCATGCGGCTGAAGCCATAAACAGTGCAAAAGCACAGGCCCGCCGTGTAGTTGCGGTGGGAACCACATCGGTGAGAACCATTGAGTTTGCTGCAAGACAAAATGAAATGGTGGCGCCAGGCCACGGAAGCTGCGATCTGTTCATCTACCCCGGCTATGAATTTAAAGTGGTTGACGCCATGATCACCAATTTTCATTTACCCAAATCCACGTTATTGATGCTGGTATCCGCCTTTGCGGGGCGGGAAAAAATATTAAATGCATACGCCAAAGCAATAGAGGAGAAATACAGATTTTTCAGTTACGGCGATGCGATGTTTATTTTTTAACATAGAGTGCATCCAAAATCAGGATGCATTCTATGCTAAAAAATTAAATTAAAGATCAAAAAATGAAATTTCAAATTGTTTCCCAATCCACACAATCACGGACCCGGGCCGGAATTATACATACCGCCCACGGCGACATCGAAACACCGGTCTTCATGCCCGTGGGGACCGCCGGAACCGTCAAAGCGGTCTCGCCGGAGGAATTGCATGCCTGCGGCGCGAAGATCATTCTCGGCAACACCTACCATTTATATTTAAGGCCCGGCCGGGATGTGATCCGGATGTTTTCAGGGCTTCACCGGTTCATGAACTGGAACGGGGCGGTTCTCACCGACAGCGGTGGATTCCAGATTTTTTCACTGGCGAAAATATCCAAAACAACAGAGGCCGGGTTTGACTTTCAATCCCACATCGATGGCTCCCGGCACCTGATCACGCCTGAAGACGCGGTCTCCATTCAAACCGATCTGGGCGCAGACATCATCATGTGCCTGGATGCATGCATCCCTTACCCTGCGGACGAAAAAACCGCCGAAGACGCCATGGAACTGACCACCCGGTGGGCATCCCGGTGCAAACAAGCTTGGAGGGAAAAAGACGGAAGTAAAAGCGCATTGTTCGGGATTGTTCAGGGCGGCATGTATTCCCACCTCCGCCGCCACTCTGTCGAACAGCTCGTGGACATAGATTTTCCCGGATATGCAATTGGCGGATTAAGCGTGGGCGAGCCCAAAGACATGATGATGGAAACAGCGGATTTTACACTGCCGTTGTTGCCCGCCGAAAAACCCAAATATGTCATGGGTGTTGGCACGCCGGAAGACCTTGTGGAGATGGTCAGAATGGGCGCCGATATGTTCGACTGCGTGATGCCCACCCGAAACGCCCGAAATGCCCAGCTGTTCACCGTCCGGGGGACGGTGAATATTAATAATGCGAATCATAAATATGATAAAAATCCCATTGACCCGAATTGTCAGTGCTATACATGCAGAAACTATTCCAGAGCCTATCTGCATCATCTATACCGCTCGCGGGAACTGCTTTCATACCGATTAAACACTATTCACAATCTCCACTATTACCTCCATCTCATGCAGGACATGCGGGATGCGATCCGCAAAGATGATTTTGAAGGTTTCCGAAAACAGTTTTATCATCAGCAGGATTCGGGTAATCTGAAAAAATCCGATGAAAGGTGATGATATTTACCAAACTGTTTGCATAATCGTTGATTACATCATAAAATCGTTATTCAAAAACATATCGTGAATATGTTTCCTTGTTATCAACCATTGAACATTGAAATAAAAATTAAGGAGATAAAATGAAAGAGCAGGTTAAGCAGGTATTGGATAAAATCCGACCTTCATTGCAGGCGGACGGCGGGGATGTGGAACTGGTTGAAGTTGAAAACGGCATCGTAAAAGTCAAGCTCAAAGGGGCATGCGCCGGATGCCCCATGTCCCAGATGACCTTGAAAAACGGCATTGAACGACTGATAAAAAAGGAAATTCCGGAAATTAAGTCGGTGGAATCTGCCAATTAATTTTTCTCTGCAAGAGGAGTTCCTCAATTCAAAGTATTTTTAAAGCGAGCAAAAGATGACCATTGCGCAAAAAATTGAAGAATTCATGACCCGGTCCTCCTGGATCCGGAAAATGTTCGAGGAAGGCGCTCGGCTGAAAAGCATTCACGGGGCGGACAACGTGTATGACTTCAGTCTGGGCAATCCCAATATCGAGCCCCCGAAAACCTTCCGGAAAAAGCTCAAAGATCTGGTTGCCTCTCCGGTCAACGGAACCCACGCCTATATGCCGAATCCAGGGTATCCGTCTGTCCGAAAAGCGGTGGCCGCATACGTATCCGAGGAGCAGCAGGTAAAAATTTCTGAAAATGAGATTTTAATGACCTGCGGAGCTGCCGGAGGCATGAATGTGATTTTGAAAACCCTTCTGGATCCGGGGGATGAGGTTATTGCGCTGGCGCCGTATTTCGTGGAATACGGATTTTACGTGGACAATCACGGCGGGAAATTAAAAACCGTCAAAACCCGCTCTGACTTTACGCTCAACACCGGAAACATTCAAAAAGCCATTACTGAAAAAGTCAAAGCCGTTATCATCAATTCCCCCAACAATCCCACTGGCCAGGTTTATTCAGAGAACAGCCTCAAAGAGCTGGGGAAAATGCTCGCTGAAAAAAGCATCCAGCTTGGCCGCACCATATATCTGATATCAGACGAACCATATCGAAAAATTGTTTATGATAAAATCACTGTGCCGGGAATTTTCCCCTGCTATCCGGACAGCATCATCACAACCTCCTATTCCAAGGATCTTTCCATTCCCGGTGAACGTATCGGGTTTATTGCGATCAACCCTGAAGCCGCCTATAAAAACCTTCTCATCAACGGCATGGCGCTGGCCAATCGGATACTTGGATTTGTCAACGCACCGGCGCTGATGCAGCGGGCGGTTGAAGCGCTTCAAGGAGAAAGCGTTGACATCAGCCATTACGCCAAAAAACGCGACCTGTTGTGCAGCGGGCTTGACTCTCTTGGTTACGAGTTTGTGAAACCCGCCGGCGCGTTTTACCTTTTCCCTAAATCGCCGATTTCCGATGATGTCAAATTCGTCGGCGCCCTCCAAAACGAAAGAATTCTCGCGGTTCCTGGAACAGGGTTCGGCTGCGCTGGTCATTTCCGCCTGGCGTTCTGCGTGGATGATAAAACCATCACCGAGGCCATGCCGGGTTTTGAGAGGGCGATCCAGAGGTTTTAAAACCGGAAAATATCGAACCGCAGAACAAGGAACAGCGGAATTCCGAAGGGTTTTTTCTTCGGCATTCGATATTCTTTATTCGGTATTCTGCGGTTTAAACCGCCCTGATTATATGAACAACCTCATAATTTGGAGGGAAGTCCCATGATCACCCGCAAAGCCATGTTTGCCGGAAGCTGGTACCCCGCGAGCGCCCGGGAATGTGAAGGTGAAATAAAATCCTTTTTAAGTGACGCCCGTTTTCGCATAGCGCCGGACCGAGGATACATGGCGGGCATCCTACCCCATGCCGGATGGTATTTTTCCGGAAGCCTTGCGTGCAACGTCGTTGCCGGGCTGCGGGCTCCGGAGGGGCAGCAGCCTCCGGACGTCATTGTGATTTTCGGCATGCATCTCCACCCCCGATCCACTCCGTGCATCATGACAGAAGGATCATGGGAAACGCCTTTCGGCGACATGAGCATCGAAAGTGATCTGGCCGGAATGCTCACAAAAAAATTTCCCTTCACCATCGAAACCCCAAACCGTTTTAATCCGGAAAATACGATTGAGCTCCAGGTGCCGTTTGTAAAGTATTTCTTCCCAAAATCCAGACTGCTTCCCATCGGTGCGCCCCCGTCCGATACATCCTTGGAAATCGGAAAAAAAGTCGCTGCAATATCCCGCCAGATGAATCTCAACATCAAAGTTCTCGGCTCCACCGACCTTACCCACTATGGCTCCAATTACGGTTTTACGCCTGCCGGTAAAGGTCCCAAAGCGCTTGCGTGGGCTAAGGACAACAACGACAGAAACATGATCGATCTCATGATGTCTATGGACCCTAAAAGCGTTATTCGGGAAGGGCTGACCAGCTTAAACGCATGCTGCGCAGGCGCGGCAGCAGCGGCCATTGAAGCTTCAAAGGCACTCGGCGCTTCAACCTCCCGCCTGGTGGGATACAGCTCAAGCCATGACAAGAGTCCGGGCGAATCATTCGTCGGATACGCCGGCATACTGTTTCATTGATGACAAATCTCTCAATGATTAGAGGCTTATCTATCTGCTGACAAATTTGAAAACGCTTGACATTCATCATTTTTTTCCATAGCGTGGCATGAAAAATGCTCTTAACGACTTCCTCTTTTCCCACTAAATGATGATAAAGTTGTATATTGCCAAATTATAACGATAAACACGCAACTGTTTTTTTGTATTAAAACAATAATATAGGGAGGGTACCATGCGAATTGTTGATTACCAGAACATCCACCAGATGCTGAAAAAAACAGTGGATGCACATTCCAACATCACGGCCTACCGATGGTTTTTAGGCACGGACGGCACTTCTGAATCGGTCACCTGGGCCGAATTCTACGATCAGGTCAAGCAGGCGGGAAAGAGCATGATGTCGCTGGGCGTCCAAAAAGGCGATAAAGTCATCATTCTCAGCTACACCTGCTATAAATGGACGTTGATTGACATGGCCAATACCACCATCGGCGCAGCCACGGTCGGTATTTATCAATCCAACCTGCCCGAAGACTGCAAGTACATCATCAATCATTCAGATTCGGTGATTGTCTTTGCTGAGAACAAAGTCCAGCTCGATAAAATCCTTGAAATCCGAAATGAAATCCCCAATATCCGGAAAGTCATACTCTTCAACGGCTCCCATCCGGGCGATGAGGGGATCATCAGTTTCGATGAATTCATGAAGCTTGGAAAAAATGTCACTGAAAAAGACCTCCAGCAACGGATCAAGGAAGTCACTCCAAAGGATGTGGCGACCTTTGTTTATACCTCCGGCACCACGGGCGTTCCCAAGGGCGCGGTGATCACCCATGACAACGTCACGTTTACGGCTCAATCCGTTGAAAACTGCGTGGATGTCCGGGATGGGGATGAAAACTTCCTGTTCCTCCCCCTGGCGCATATTTTTGCGCGGACCTGCGTGTATGCCACCATGCTGGTGGGCGCCACCATCAATTACGCGCGGAGCATGGACACCATTGTGGACGACCTGAAACAGGCCCGGCCCCACTGGTTCCCGAGCGTGCCCCGGATTTATGAAAAGGTCTACTCCAAAGTGGTCAGCGGCGCGGAGGCCAAGGGCGGCGTGGCGCTTAAAATTTTCAAATGGGCTGTGGCTGTGGGCGATCAATGGGCGGATTGCCAGCTCAACAAGCAGGCGCCTTCCCTGGGACTGACCATCCAGCATAAAATCGCCACAAAGCTGGTTTTCAGCAAGCTCCATGCGGCGCTGGGCGGGAGACTTCGCTTCTGCATCAGCGGCGCCGCTCCCCTGGACCCGACCATTGAAAAATTTTTCATCGGCGCCGGCGTCATCGTCCTGGAGGGCCTCGGCATGACAGAAAATACCTCCTTTACCAACGTCAACCGATTGGACAACTTCAGGGTCGGCTGGGTGGGACCTCCCGGACCGGGGATTGAGCAAAAAATTGATGAAGACGGAGAAATATTGTTTAAGGGTCGAAACGTCATGCGGGAATACTATAAAATGCCCGAAGAAACTGCCAAAACCTTCACCGCGGACGGCTGGTTGAGAACCGGAGACTTGGGGGAAATCGACAACCAGAACTTCCTGCGCATCACCGGCCGGAAAAAGGATCTCATCATCACCGCCGGCGGCAAGAACATCGCGCCTTCGGCCATTGAAGGCCATATAGCCACCTCAAAATACATCAATCAGGTGGTGGTCATCGGCGACCGGCAGAAATTCCTCACCGCCCTTATCACCCTCGACCAGGACAACATCAAAGCATATGCAGCTGAAAAAGGCATTGCATTCACAAACTTCGAGGAACTCTTTGCCAATGACGAGATCGTCCAACTCATCAACAGCGAGGTCGCTGAAAAGAATAAAAAATTCGGCTCATGGGAACAGATTAAAAAGATAACCATCGTGCCTGAATTCACGGTGGAAAACAAAATGATGACGCCGACGCTCAAAGTCAAAAAGAACGTGGCCATGGATGCATTCAAAGAACAAATAAACGCCATGCATCCTAAAGAATAGTAAAATTCAGACTTTCGCCGCTTAACCGTTCAGTGGAGATTAAAACCCCTTGCTGTCTGCGCAGGGGGTTTTTTTATGGATTTTGTCCCTTCTTTATGATAATGACTCGTCCATATTTGAGCTTTAAAACAAATCAATAATAATAATTTTAGACTGCTATGAGTGAAACGTGCGACATGGAATGGGAAAAATCAGTTGTTACGCCTGAAAAGGTGCTTGAAAAAATTCAGCCGGGCATGTGTATTTTTCTGGGAACCGGCGCCGGTGAGCCACGGACATTGGTCAAACACCTCATGGCGTCCCATGCGGATAACCTCCAGGATCTGGAGCTTTTTCAGCTTTTGAGTTTTGGAGATGCCATTTCCATCAAAGATCTGCAAAACCAGAAATACCGTCTGAAAACATTTTTTTCCGGCTGGGTGGCCAAAGAGGCCATCACCGCCGGCCGCGTGGATTTGATCCCCAGCCGGTTCTCGCGCCTGACGGATTTGATAGTTCATCGAAGGATTCCGTTTGACGTGGCATTTATCCAGATTACGCCCCCCAACAAGTTGGGGTATTGCAGCCTGGGTGTTGCCGTGGACGTGGCGCAGCATGTCATGAAACAGGCGTCTCTTGTGGTGGGAGAAATCAACCCGGATATCCCGCAAACGCTGGGCAACACATTTGTCCCCATCAATGAATTTCATATGCTGGTCAAATCCACGGAAAAACCGATTTATTTCAGCCGATGGGAAATTGACGAAGTGTTTGACAGGGTGGCAGCCAATGTGGCTTCCGTTATCGAAGACGGCAGCTGCATCGCATTCTCGCTGGGGCCGCTTTACGAACCTCTGGCCAAACACCTTATGCAGAAAAAAGATCTGGGCGTCCATTCCCCCATATTTACCGATGCCCTTATGGAACTGGTCAAAAGCGGCGCTGTGACGAACCGGCACAAAGAGCATTTTCAGGGCAAATCTCTCACATCATACGCCATGGGAACCCAGGCGCTTTATACCTGGCTCGACTGCAATCCGCTGGTGGAGTTTCAGGGCATAGACAAGGTCTTCAACCCCTTGCGCATCGGTCGAAATCCCCGGTTTGTGGAAATCGTCAGCGTTCGTAAAGTCGACCTCACCGGCCGGATTGCCTTACATGTCGGCAAAGGGACCGTAACCACGGACCCGGCGGAGATCATCGATTTTGTCAACGGCGCTGAAATCTCCGAAGGGGGGTATTCCATATTTGCGCTGCCCAGCAGAAACTTAAAAGGGGAGCCCAACATCCGGGTATCCATCGAGGATATACCCAACCAGCTCAATGTCCGGGAATCCGTGGATCTGATTGTCACCGATTACGGCGTGGCCCATTTAAACGGCCGGACTGTCCGGGAAAGGGCTCTGGCGCTTATTGAAATCGCGCATCCGGACGACCGGGCCAAGCTGGTGGAAGAGGCCAAAGCTCAAAAAATTCTATACCAGGATCAGATTTTCCTCCATGAAAGTTCCCATCTGTATCCGGTGGATATAGCTGTCAAGCACACGTTTAAGAATGAAACCAAAATCCGGTTCAGGGCCATCCGCCCGTCGGATGAAGAGGAAATGCGGCGCCTTTTTTACCGGTTTTCCGATGAAGCAGTCTATTACAGGTATTTTACGCCGCTCAAAACCATGCCCCATTCCAAAATGCAGGAATACGTCAACGTGGATTACGGCAAAGTCATGTCCATCGTGGGACTGGTGGGGGAAACAGGCCAGGGCAAGATTATCGCCGAGGCGCGTTATGTCAAGGATCCGCACCGGCCTTATGGAGATGTGGCGTTTGTCGTGGACGAAGAATATCAAAATCTCGGCATCGCCACCTTCATGTACCGACTTCTCATGAGGCTGGGCAAAGAGCGCGGGCTCCAGGGGTTCACCGCGGACGTTCTGCCGGCCAACAAGGAAATGATGCGCGTGTTTCAAAAAGGGGATGCTGAAGTCAAGGCCACTCTGGAATATGGGGTATACCGGCTTTCCATTCCGTTTAAGCATTAGAGGATATGTATAAAACCGCAAGCCAGTAACCAGAAGTCGGAAGCCAGCATAATGACTATCGAACAGGGAATAATAAAGGATGAAAGAATTTAAACTTCGACATTCGACATCCCTTCTTCATTATTCGATATTCTCTCTGGGTTCCCGCATCACAAAAACCAATTCATGATACCAATCAAGCAGCCCCTTGTCTCCGTCATTATTCCCACCTTCAACCGCGCCTGGTCCATTAAACGGGCCATTGATTCTGTATTCGCCCAGAATTACCCCAAATTTGAATTGATTGTGGTGGACGACGGATCAATGGACGAAACTCCCGGCATTCTTTCATCCTACGGTCATGCGATCAGAATCATCAGCCAAACCAATTCCGGTGTGAGCGCGGCCCGTAACCGCGGGATCGCCGAAGCCTCCGGCAAACACATCGCCTTTCTGGATTCCGATGACTTTTGGCTGCCCAAGAAATTATCCGCACAGGTTGATTTTTTTTCATCGCACCCGGACGCATTGATCTGTCAGACCGAAGAAATCTGGATCAAAAACGGCCGGCGGATGAATCCCAAAAAAAAACATCAGAAACCTTCCGGCATGATCTTTTCGGCCTCCCTTCAATTATGCCTGATCAGTCCGTCGGCTGTGATGGTCCGGAAAAATATTTTTGATGAAGTGGGCCTTTTCGACGAAGCCCTGCCGGCCTGCGAAGATTATGATCTGTGGCTACGGATAACTTGCCGGCATCCGGTGCATCTCATCGATATGCCCCTGATTGTTAAAACCGGCGGGCATCCGGATCAGCTTTCAGCGTCTCCAACACTTGACAAATACAGGATTGCCTCCATTGTAAAAATTCTGCAAAGCGGCAGGTTGACCGAATCTCAGCGCAAGGAT
>JALOPH010000311.1 GCA_025453995.1 Desulfobacterales bacterium | reverse complement strand
ATTTAAGGACATCCACATAATTACGATTCTTCAAAAAAGCAAAATACTTGCTATAATTTGCCATAAAGCTAACTTCAAAAATACATAAGATCTTGAAAAAGCAATTCTTATTCCTTGAATGATAAAATCATGGAAATTGCAGTTTGAAAGCTAACACTAAAAACAAGGAAGTGAGCCATGATTGAACGAATTTCAGTCAACCCGAAAATTCATTTCGGCAAACCTTGTATTACCGGCACTCGGATTAGAGTGGATCATGTCCTTGAGCTATTGGATGAAGGACTTACCTTTTATATCTTCGAATGTTGCCTTCAACAAAAAATGAGGTGCACAAGGAACTGGGACGAGTGTTAAAAATGCATTCAGAGAAGGATTTGCGTCAGATGTTTGTTGTGGTGGAACCGGGTGGGCATCGCTTGAGAAGAATTGGTATTTTGATCCCCTGAAATAAGGATGGCGTCCCTTGAATTTGGATGTTTCTAAAGTTGAACAAGGGCCAAGAGGGGACTTGACCCCTTTCCTGACCCCTTTCCTTGAATTCGGCCGGGGTGCCGGCCTGGAAATATCCCAGGGTCAGACGCCCGGCCAGATAGGCTGTCTCCATGGCGAATTCAAGAAAGCTTCTGTTTGTCTGGCTGTTTTTGGTCATGATTCCTATTTCCTTTCAGTGTGACCCTAATATTGAATGAAAGAATGAATCAACAACATCTACGTCTTCTTTTTTATTCACCCAGTGAATCCAATAGGAATTTCAATATTTTTTCATTTTATTGATAAATTTGCTTCCCCTCATATACATATACTCCCTGCCGATTATCGCTTAAAAGTGAATTAATTTTACCTGCAATTACATCCGCATGAACCGGCTTGAACTTATCGGGAATCAAAAAGCTAAATGGCTGGATCAGGCGTTTCCCGATTTCCTCCCCGAGCCTGAACTCTTCTCGGTCGCCCATGAGCAGGGATGGCCGGATGATGTGGACAGCCTGAAAAGAGAGTTCTTGAATATCGCGCTCCAGTTCGCCCTTTACCTTATTATAAAATACGGATGAATTTGCATCTGCGCCGACGGCTGAAATGAGAATCAATTTTTCACAGCCGTTTTTGGTGGCATAACTTGCGACATCCATGGGGAGTTGATAATCCACCTGACGAAATTTTTCCTTTGAGCCGGCTTTTTTAATGGTGGTTCCCAGGGTGCAGACCAATGTCCGTGCGGCAATCAAATGCCCGCATGCAGCCAGATTGTAAAAGTCAATGATCGCCTGTTGAATGTGCCTTGTTTTTTCAAGATGAGGGATGGCGCGACGGGTAAGCGCAAGGATGTTTCCCGCCGACGGATCATTGCGCATAAGATTCAGAAACGCGCCGCCGATCAATCCGGTGGAGCCGACAACCAAGACATCAGCGTTTGCGTACTTTGCCTGCGATGATTTGCTCTTCATGTGAACAACCTTGTTATTGCGTTTTGACTATATCTCGAATATTTTGATTTTTATCATAAGAAAAACTCTTCTGCAATCACCTGATGGAATAGCATTATGATCCACAAAGACCGGATACGGCATCTCATCGCTCCGCCGCCGCGCACAGGGCAATATGTGCTTTACTGGATGCAGCAGGCCCAGCGGGTCCAATGCAACCATGCACTGGCTCATGCCATTGAAATAGCCAATGAGTTCAATTTGCCCTTAGTGGTGGGGTTTGTTCTCACCCCGGATTTTCCCGAAGCCAATCTGCGCCATTATGTATTCATGCTGGAGGGAATCGCTGAAACGCAGAAGGAATTTCAAAAACTTGGCATCCAGTTTGTGTTGAAAACCGGCCCGATGGTGGAGTCGGTGCTGAAAATTGCCGATAAAGCAGCCTGGGTGATAACGGATGTCGGATATCTGAGTGTTCAGCGCCAGTGGCGGGAGAAGGTGGCCAGAGCTTTAAGGTGCCCTTATACGGAAGTTGAAACCGATGCGGTTGTTCCGGTATCGGTTGCATCATCCAAAGAAGAATCCGCCGCCCGGACCTTGCGGCCCAAAATCATGAAAAAACTGGATGCGTATCTGGGTCCGGTGGTCCTGCCGGATTATCGCATTGAAAACAAAAGTATTGTCCTTGAAGCATGTGCCAAAATTGAGCCGTTTAAGCTTGCCAAAAAAATCTCAAAAGTTACAAATATACAACCGGTGAAAAACTTCCAGGGTGGCCACTCGGAGGCAATCGCCAACCTGAAACGGTTTTGTTTTGAAAACCTATCCGCATATGATTTTTTGTCCCGTGATCCGACAAAAAATTGTCAATCCGATTTAAGCCCCTATCTTCATTTCGGCCAGATATCGCCGGTGGAGATTATACGTGAAGTCAAAGCGGCGGACGCGCCGGATGCGGCCAAAGAAGCTTTTATTGAGCAGGTGGTGGTCCGCCGGGAGCTGGCTGTTAATTTTGTTTTTTACAATCCCGGATATGATAGATACGAAGACGCCGTGCCGGCCTGGGCGCAAAAGACCCTCAAAGACCACATTAAGGATAAAAGACCCTATATTTATTCATTGGCGCAATTCGAGCGGGGCTTAACCCATGATCCATACTGGAACGCCGCCCAGATGGAGATGGTGATCAAAGGCAAAATGCACAACTACATGCGCATGTATTGGGGAAAAAAGATCATCGAATGGACGAAAACGCCGCAGCAGGCATTTGAAATCATGCTTGCGCTCAACAACCGCTATGAACTGGACGGCCGTGATCCCAACGGCTTTGCCGGCGTGGCCTGGTGCTTCGGCCGCCACGACCGGCCCTGGCAGGAACGGCCCATATTCGGAAAAATACGCTATATGAATGCCGCCGGACTTGAACGGAAATTCGAAATCACCGAATATGTGCAAAGGGTTGAGGCGCTATCGAGGGATAATCATTTGCCCCGACATATAACTTGATAAATTTAAATCGCTATTCAATGTATTCACCGCCTGCAAATCCCGGTGATTTTAGGCTGCAATATAAATTGTCTCATGCGGCCATACAAGAATCTGCCATCGAACCGTCAGAGTGAAGATATGATTGAAGTTTACCGTAAAAATAAGCAAATCAAGTTAAAGATGTTATTTCAGGAGGTCATCGCAGTAGGGCAGATCCATCCGCTCGCAGAGCGCTTCTTCCGGCTGGGCGTCATACAGTGACGTATAAAAAGGAACATCT
>JALOPH010000310.1 GCA_025453995.1 Desulfobacterales bacterium | reverse complement strand
GAAACGTCGTTTCGGTTTCCCTGGGCTTGTTCAAATATCCGGCAGCCACCTGGAGGCCTCGATAGCATATTTCCCCTTCCGTATTTCGTTTGACGGTCTGGCCGTCATCATCGGTGATTTTGACCTCGGAGAACACGGGGATGCCGATGGAATTTAATTTTTCCTTGATATTCGGAATGGATATGATCCCGCCGCTGTTGGTCTCGGTCATTCCCCAGCCATTGACCAGATCCAGGCCCGTCAGGTTTTTCCATTCTTCCTGCACTTCATTGGGAACCGGTGCGCTGCAGGCAATGGTCATTTTGATGCTGTTTAAAGGATAGCGATCAATGATCTCTTTTTTTGACATCAGCGCGATAAAGAAGGTCGGCGGTGCAAAAATGACGTTTACCTTATAGGTTGAGATGATCCGGTAGGAGTCCTCGATATCAAAGATGGGAATGGGAATGACGGTTCCTCCCTGGTACAGCACGGGAAGCTGGTGCAAGAGATAGCCGGATGTATGAAACATGGGCATGATGGAAAAGTTGACCTCCCGTTCCTCGGTTACCCTAAACGCGTGGCTATGGGACAGGGAATTAAATACAAGGTTGAAGTGGGTTTCTATGACCCCCTTGGACTGGCCGATGGTTCCGGCGGTATACAAGAGCAGGGCCGGATCTGTTTTAGGTTCGATGACCGGCAGTTCGATGACCGGCTCGAGCGCTGCGATGGCATCGAAGAAATTCAGCGCGTCTGATAATTCCAGTTTGGGAGTGTCCCAGCAGACTTTCAGTCCTTTGGGAACAACCGCATCCGGAGCGGCCCAGTCTTTGAGGTGGGTGGTGATGATGGTGTCGATCTGGCCTTCTTCTTTCAGGGGGCGGACTCTCTCATATAAATGCTCTAACACAAAGATGATCTTTGATCCGGAATCCTTCAACTGGTAGGCGATTTCTTCTGTTTTGAACATCACGTCAATGGGCATGTGAACCGCGCCGATCATCGTGACTGCGTAAAACGCCACGATGTGCTGGAGGGAATTGGGAAGCATGGTGGCCACCACGCTCCCTTTTTTAATGCCAAGTTTTCGAAGCAATGCGGCATATTTCCCGATCAGAAGATCAAGCTCAGCATAGGTGATTTTTTTATCCAGGAAAATAACCGCCGTCTCATCCGGATGTTTTTTTGCGGTTTCCTTAAGCAACTGGTAAATCGATATCATGGGCGGCGGCGGCATCAGCTCGAGAAACCAGGATGGATGGCTGATGACGTATGCGTCATCGGTCGCATACTCCTTGCCCTGCTCAATCCATTCATCCGGATATCCGATGCTGGAATAAAATTGATTGAATTTATCGTCAAAAAAGTCGTTGCCGGCTTTCAGTCGCGGCGGCATGATTTTTTTCATATCTTAGTCTCCTTGATGCGATTCGGGGGTGTCATTTCTCCTAAGGACATCCGGGCAAGGTCGCCCAAAAATATCAATGGCAGATGGTTTTCATGGGCCACGCCGTGAAGGGAATGGATGCACATGGGGCAAAGGCATACCATGGCTTCTGCGCCCGCGGATTTGGCGTCAGTGATGTTTTTTTTCTGATCGGGTCTTGGGTCGCCCATGCCGAGCATCATCTTGACGGCGGCGCAGCACATGGCGTTTTTCCGGTCAAAGGTTCTTTCAACCCGCGTTACGCCGCACAACTCAAACAGCTTGTCGATAAAATGCTCTTTTTGAGGCGTCCATCGGGAGGCGCATGGACGCTGATAGGCTATTTTCATGTTGAGCGGCTGAATTTTTTCTTTTCGAACGCTGAGATATTCCACTAAATATTCGGACAGGTGTATGGGCCGGAACGGCACGCTGATGCCGTATTCCGGGGCCACGCCGGCAAGCATGGCGTAACAGTCGTCATGAAAACAGACGATTTCTTTTGCGCCGGTGGCGGCCAGCCGGTCCACAAATTCCTGGGCGTGTCTCTTCTGGACGCTTTCCGCGCCCATGTGACCCAGTAAAATCCAGCAGAAAAAAGGCTTTCCGGTGATCTGGGGCAGGGCGTAGAGCTCACCCTGGATCAGATGGGCGTCGGTTTTGCCGAACACGCAGGTGCTCATGATGCGGTCGGCCCGGGGAAGATTTCGAAGTTCTCCGGAAAAGGAAAGCCGGGCTTCTGTCTCATCAATTTGAGATTTTGGCACCCGATGGTATTTTTCCTGTAACTCTGCAATCAGGTCAAAGGGGTTTGCCTGCTGGGGGCAGATTTCATTGCAGGCATAGCAGGTGATGCACTGATCCACCACCGGCGTATGCCGGCCTGCCATCATCTCTTTTATCCAGTCAACGGCCTGATCCTTGTCCGTCTTTATCCAGAGGCATCTGGTCAGGCAGTCCCCGCAGAAGTCGCATGCGTCTGTTTTAAACATGGCTTATTTCCCTTAAGGCTGATCTTTTATTTTTTGGAATATATTTACTCTCAAAGGGCGGCTGTGTCAATGCAACACATTTAAAATAATTACAGATCAATGAAGAAAGTCTGTTCCGCTTCATAGAATGATCCTGATGACATATAGCAAAAAGCGCCGTTTGCCGACTTGACAGAATAAGGCCGGCGCTGATAGTAATTGGATAGAAAAACTCGGTTAACTGATCATTATGATATTTATCGTGACCATGAAAAAAGATATCATAATAGACCAATTGCACAAGGTGAAACAAGCCGGAAAGCCCGTCATCGGGTGCTTTCCCCTCTATCCGCCGTTGGAATTGCTCCACGCCATGGGGTTTACGCCGGTTGTTCTGTGGGGATTAAAGGCATTTGCCCATGAAACGCCGCAAAGCGACAGGCATCTGCAGCCTTATGTCTGCTCCGTTGCCCGTCATTTGACCGAATTTTTGCTTTCAGAAGGCAGGGCCTTGATTGATGGCATATTGATGTATAATGCCTGCGATACCCTGCGCAATCTTCCGGAAATTATTGCTCGGGAATTTTCGGTTTCCGGGCAGATGTTTCCGGTGATACGCATGCATATTCCCATGGCCCCCCAGCAGCAGACGGATTCTATTGGATATTTTGAAAATGAAATCCTATCCATGATCCGGTCGCTTCAGGAGCATTTCAGGGCGACGTTGCCAGCAGGTGCATTTGAATTTTCCCTTGGGCTGTACAATCAGATGAGAAACCGGGCACTTGAGGCTGAGCAGCGCGTGGCCGATGGGCG
>JALOPH010000124.1 GCA_025453995.1 Desulfobacterales bacterium | reverse complement strand
ATCTCTGGGTGCAGCTCAACCACCCCGGCAAGCAAAGCCCGAAAACCCTATCCCCTGAGCCGGTGGCGCCGTCAGCGATCCCTTTTTCTGGAAACTTGGCACGTTTTTTCAATCCGCCCAGAGCTCTGACCGGTGATGAAATCAGAGACCTGATTTCACGGTTCGCAAAAGCCGCAAAGATAGCCAAAAAAGCCGGGTTCACAGGCGTTCAGATCCATGGCGCCCACGGCTATCTGGTCAGCCAGTTCCTCTCACCCCAGCACAACCAGCGGGAAGATGAATGGGGCGGATCCATTGAAAACCGGATGCGGTTTGTACTTGAAATCTACCGGGCCATTCGAAAAGCCGTAGGCAAGAAATTCCCTGTCGGCGTGAAACTTAACTCCTCAGATTTTATGAGGGGCGGATTCACAGAGGATGAATCCGTCCAGGTGGCCGCGGCGCTGGCGAAAGAAGGCGCAGACTTGATTGAAATTTCCGGCGGGACTTATGAAAAACCGGCCATGACCGGTCGAACCCGGGAGTTCAAAGATTCACCCACCGAGGCGTATTTTCTCTCCTATGCCGAAAAAGTCCGGAAGCATGTGGACACGCCCCTGATGATCACCGGAGGGTTCAGAACAGCCCGGGGCATGGCCGATGCTGTGGCGACCGGAGGAATTGACCTGGTCGGTCTGGCGCGGCCCCTTTGCATCGATCCGGATCTTCCCCAAAAAATCCTCTCCGGCGAAGATTATGTCAGCCCGGTGAAACCCTTAACCACGGGCATCAAGCTTTTAGACACCCTGGCCCTGCTCGAAGTCACCTGGTATGAGCAGCAGCTGGCCTATATTTCAAAAGGCAGACCAACCCGACCCAATCAAAGCGTCTGGTTTTCACTGGCCAAAACCCTTGTTGAAAACGGATTTCAGGTGTTTCAGAAGCGCCGGGCGTAATACAAAGAACATGGGATTTAAAACAAAAATAATATAGATTTCCCCCGGAATTCGAGGGACAACACCTAATTCATGGCAATCATTTATTAAAAACCTCTTCGCGGCATGATTAGGGGCGGTGTTGAATACATGCTTATTGAAAAGCAGTCCCCAAATTTTCCACTTTAAAATGTACTTTCCTTGGCGGCAAAAAAAAAATTTCGCAAAAGAAATGTCCTCCTCCTATTTGGGGGCTCCTGCCTCGGACCTCCCATGCGTTTCGTTTTTAGCAGAGGTGCCCAAAACTCATCAGCCTTGGCTTTTCCATGGACCGCCCCAGATATTTGCAGTCTCATATCCGCTAAAAACCGCCGCGCCCGGCTGATTTGCGACGCCCATCCTCATGCCCGAAAACCGGTGGAAAGGGAATAGGGACAGCCTTTAATAAATGTATTTGCCATTTAATTCGATGTGAATTCGGGTCATTTCGGACAAGAGAAATTATATTGATACAAGATTCTTTTTACATTATATAAAAATCTTTATATTGATAGACGAATAACAAAACGCGAAGCGATTTTTCAAGATACCCACAAAAGAGGACGGATATGAAGCGGGAGGTACCGCGTAGAAAACTCGGCATAAGTGTCGGCATTGAAGTCGACATCGATTCAGTGGCCGGGGTGATTGCGAAGATGCAAAAAGAAAACGGCGATATCCCCTGGAGTTTGGGCGGTAAAACAGACCCTTGGGATCATGTGGAAGCAGCCATGGGCCTGAGCATCGGCGGATATATGGATCAGGCCCGGCGGGCCTATGAGTGGCTGGCCAACATTCAACTGGAAGATGGGAGCTGGTATGCCGCTTATCTCAACGGGGAGCCGTTGGACAAAACCCGCGACACCAATATCACCGCTTATATTGCCGTGGGCCTGTTCCACTATTACCTGATCACCAAGGACCGCGAATTCTTAAACCACATGTGGGGCGTTTTAAGCTCGGCCATGGATTTTGCCGTAAGCCTTCAGTCTCCCACCGGGGAAATATACTGGGCCAAAAGCCCGGACCTCCAGGTGGATAAAATGGCGCTGCTCACCGGATCAAGCTCCATATTCATGAGCCTTAAATGCGCTCTGGCAATTGCAAAAATCCTGGGTCGCCGGAAGCCAGAATGGAAAATTGCTTTAAACAAACTGGGAAACGCCATCTGCAACGGCTATCACCTCTTTAACATGACCAAATCCCGATTCTCCATGGACTGGTTTTACCCGGTGCTCTCCGGCGCCGTCACGGGACATGACGCCCGCAAACGGATCGGCCAGCACTGGAAAAAATTCGTTGTGGAAGGGATGGGGATCCGGTGCGTTTCCGACCGGCCATGGATCACAATCGCCGAAACATGCGAATTGGTGATCGCGCTGGCTGCCATCGAAAATTATAAAATCGGCGAAATCCTGTTCAACTGGATCAGCGAACGGAAATTCGACGATGGTTCCTACTGGTGCGGATTTACCTTTCCGGACATGGTCATCTGGCCCGAAGACAAGATTTCCTGGACCAACGGCGTGGTCATCATGGCCGCCGACGCCCTGTATCAGCTGTCGCCTGCATCGGCCATGTTTTCTCATAAATTCTGGGAAACGTCCGAATATGCGTCAGCCTTAAGGTAAGATTCATTTGCGAAGAGATCATCGCCCCTATTACATTAAAAAAGCCCATTTGAAAATTCAGGAATATTACGCCCGGTATTTTCTTAAACCCCGGTTCGACTCTCTTGGAGAGGGCTTCTTTTTCATTCATCCCTGGAATTTGGAAGTGTTCGGATCGCCCATTGAGGTCGGCAAATACGCCAATATCTTGACCACGCCTGAAAACAAAGTCCGGCTTACAGTCTGGCCGGAAAAAAAAGGCCACGGTAAAATCAAGATCGGCGACTACTGCCTGATCTGTCCCGGAGTTCGCATCAGTTCAGCCGAGGAAATTATTATTGAAGATGACTGCATGATGGCCGGCGGCGCCTATATAACGGATGCGGACTGGCACGATGTGTATGACCGGGTATGGTCCATCGGCAATGCCGCGCCTATTCACATTGAAAAAAATGTATGGATCGGCGACAATGCCGTGGTCTGCAAAGGCGTCACCATCGGTGAAAACTCGGTGATCGGCGCAAGGGCTGTTGTCACCCAGTCCATTCCGCCCAACTGCATCGCCGCGGGCAACCCGGCCCGGGTGGTCAGGGAGCTGGACCCGGAGAAAAAACTCTACAAACGGTCCGACTGGTATGCGGATCCTGAAAAGCTGGCCCGGGATATTGACGGGATCGACAGGGAAAACATGATGGGGAACTCCCTGATGCACTGGTTCAGAACCATCTTATTTCCCAGCAAAAACGATTGATAATGGCTGCTGAAAATGACATTGTCCTGATCCATTTTGAAAACCAGCCCCTGGCGTTTGCCCGAATCGAAGAGATCCTGCCCGATAAGAAAAAAGACTGGTACCATGTCCGTCTCCTGGTCCTGCAACTCCCGCTTCAAACCGTCACCTGGATATTAAAAGATCTCTATATCAACGGCCAGGAATTCACCATGAACGGGAAAAAAATGCGTCTTGAAAAAATTATGGCGCCGCGGATCGAATCACCCCCTTCCAAAGATATAACGAATAAAGGCGCCGCAAATTCACCCATCGATTCCCCCAAAGGGACTATTATCTCGCTTTCTGACCGTAAGCCCGGGACGAAAACAACACCCAAATGAAACCGGTTATATGACGCCTCAGATTGTCATATCAGCATCCCGCCGGACCGACATACCGGCATTTTACATGGACTGGTTTATGGAGCGGATCAGGGCCGGTTCTTTTGAGTTAATCAATCCATTCAATGGCAGAAAAAGCCTGATAATTGCCTCGCCCGATCATGTTCATACCATAGTCTTCTGGTCCAAGGATTTCAGCCGTTTCATTGCCGGCGATTTCGGAAGACGGCTGAGGGAGATGGGATATCACCTGTTTTTCAATTTTACGATCAACTCAGAATCTCCCCTGCTGGAACCCGGAATTCCTCCATTGAAAAAAAGATTCAGGCAGGCGGCCATTCTCTGTGAAACCTTCGGACCGTCCGCAATCCAATGGCGGTTTGATCCGATATGCTTTTACACCGTTGCCGGCGGGCGGATTCAAAATAATTTTGATGATTTTCCTTATATCGCGGATCATCTGGCGACATTGGGCATCAAACACTGCATCACCAGTTTCATGGATCATTATAATAAAATCGGCAGACGATGCGCCCAGATTCCCGGACTGGCCTTTGTCCAACCGCCCGTGGATGAAAAAATAAAAATTCTGGCCGGAATGCAATCCATCATTTCGCCAAAGAACATGAAATTATACACCTGCTGCGAAAAAGAGGTGTTGGACGGACTGCCGCCTGATTCCGGCATCACCCCCAGTTCCTGCATCCCCAATCGTTTGCTGGTGGAACTTTTCGGGGGCGCCCTTTCATTAAAAAAAGACCAGGGTCAGCGCGTAAAACAGGGATGCGGATGCTTCGAGTCTAAAGATATCGGGCTTTACAGGGATCAGCCCTGCTTTCACAACTGCCTGTTTTGCTATGCCAATCCGGCTTCAGACGGGAAAAACAAAAAAACATGAAGTTTGCAATCGGGACATTACAACTGGATTACCCCACGGTTCTTGCGCCCCTTGCCGGCATTACCAATCTCCCGTTCCGGAAAATCGTCAAAGAGGCGGGGTGCGGACTGGTTTGCACGGAAATGGTCAGCGCCAACGGCCTGGTATATGGTTCAGAAAAAACAAGGCTGCTGATGCAAAGCTCTTCTGACGAAAAGCCCCTGTCAGTTCAGATATTCGGCTCGGATCCTTTTAAAATGGCCGATGCAGCGGTTATCGTCCAGGAATCCGGCGCGGATATCATAGATATCAATTTCGGCTGCGCGGTCAAAAAAATCTTAAAGAGTTATGCGGGCGTCGCGCTGATGAAAAACCCTGCCCTGGCCCGGGAGATTCTAAAAAAAGTAAGAAATGCCGTCACGATTCCGTTGACCATCAAAATGAGAAGCGGATGGGACTCCTCCGGCAAGGACGCCTTCCATCTCGCCCAGATCGCCCAGGACTGCGGGGTTGATGCCGTCACCCTGCATCCCAGAACCGCTTCCCAGGGATTTTCCGGCAAATCCAACTGGGCATTGATCGCGGCATTAAAAAAACAGGCCTCTATCCCGGTCATCGGCAACGGGGATATTGCCTTCCCGGAGGACGCATTAGAGATGATCCATCAAACCGGGTGCGATGCGGTGATGGTCGGCCGGGCGGCCATCGGCAATCCCTGGATTTTTTCACAGGTCCATGATCTGCTTCAGCAAAAATCCATTAAGCCTGTCGATATGGCATTGCGGATTGAAACCATGAAAAAATATCTCCATGCATCCGCAGCTTACTTTGGCGAACTCAACGCCTGCCGCATGATGCGAAGCCGCCTGGGATGGTTTGTCAAAGGCCTGCCCCAAAGCGCCCGATTTCGGCATGCTATCACAAAAATCAGAACCTGCCAGGAATCCAGCCAGGTTATTGATGAATATTATGCGCTTCTATCCAATAATTTGTTTTAATCGAGGAAGGATCATGAACATCATGGAGTCCTTTACCCAGCGCAAGTATTCTTTGCTATGCGGCGTCATGCCTAAAATACTTGCATGATATGTATTGGCGCCAAGAAAATTAATCGCCAATGTGTTAAAGCTTGTGGTCAATTTTTGGATGTCACTGACCGAGCCCTTTAATGGAATGGCCTCGATAAAAGTTTGCATCGTTTTTTTAAAAAATTCTCGGATGAGTGTATATCCCGGTATGATATCTGAGCCTTCAGCCTGAACGAGATTGAGAAGAATGATCCGGAGGGCGTTTGGGTGGGATTTCGAAAATTCGAGCAACCGGTCGATATACAACGATAAACCCTGCTCTGGTCCTAATTCAAATAACCCATCAAACCATTCCAGATGCGCTTGATAATATTCTCCAATGACTTGCCGCAAAACTTCCTCAAAAAGAAGGGCTTTGGTTGGAAAATAATAATTAATCAATGGATGATCAATATTCGCTTCTTTTCCCACCATGCGAATGCTGGCCGCATAATATGGAAAATCAGAGAACACGGTGGTTGCCGCTTCAATAATTTTTTCCCGCGTGGATAATTTGAAAGCGGCTCTATGGTCTGATTCGGACTGTTTCTTCCGATGCCGGGTTTTTTGTGATTGATGCTGTTTTATAACCATGGGTGGCATTATGGGAAGTTGCCAGGGTTTTGTCAATATTGTTTTAACGATCGTTAAAATTACCTTGACAATGAAGCGTGCTACCATTAAAATTTTTAACGTTCGTTAAACCTTTTTTGTCAAACTCTTCGCAACATACCATATGGACACATTTGCACAAGGAGCCGCATAATGAATTTAGAAACACTCAAAAAACTCGGAAACGATCTCTATCACCGGCTTCACCTCCCCACTTTCCCGGTCTCAATCACCTACATCAAAACCGAAAAAGAAATTCCTGAGGGGGCGATACGGCCATCCGCCATGGGACAGAAATGGAGTCTCTGCCAGGCAATCGCGTATTCACGCCGTCATGGGTGGCATGTGGCAATGACTGCGGATGACAATTTTTGCGTGCCTGCTTCTGCTTTTCATAAATGGGTGGATGTTTCCGATGAGGATCTCATCGAAAGCCAGGTTCGCCAGGGATGGCATAAAGACAGGGCGGCGGAACAGAACCGATATAACTTTTACAAAGGGTTATTTGCAGGCCAGAGCGGCGAACATACGCTGAAAAAAATGAAAGAACATATCGGGTTTGTCAGTTCTCCGCTTTCTCAAGCGCAAATGGAACCGCATACCGTCATCGTCTATGGGGACGGCACGCATATCACTCATATCATACAGGCGTTGTGCTATGATTATACCATGCCGGTCCTCTCGACTTTTGAAGGGTTTGGCGAAACCTGTTTCAAGGGCGGTTTGGCACCTTTTATTACCGGCAGGCCCCAAGTCGTCATCCCCGGCATGGGCGATCGGGCGTTTGCCGGAATCACACCGGAAGAACTCGCCATCGGAATTCCTGCTTCACAAATGGAGCTGGTGATGCAAAATCTCTTCAAGTCCGGCGGTGAACTGAACATCGGCCAGCCGGTAAAAACTTTGCTGCCCATGGGGCTGACTGAATCCATTACCCCCGGGTTTGCATTTCTGAAAGAAAAAATTAAACAAAAACGCTCATTGTAGACGGGCAAAATGGAACTATCATTTTCATAATTCCTATTATAATAAGGAGAACGCCTATGGACGATGCCATTTATAAACGCATGGCTGAAAAGATTGATGAAAACCCGATGATGGCGCCAAAGTCAGAAGACGGCGCCGCCTTCCATCCGTCGTTCATCCAATATCTTAAGCTGCTGTATTCACCAGAGGAAGCCGACCTTTTACAATACTTTCCCCGTCCCATGAAATTCATTTCCACACAGGAAGTGGCCGATGCCGCAGGAAAAGAAATCGGACATGTTGAAAAAATCCTGTCCGGCATTCATCAAAGAAATGGACTGACAGGCATGGGAAATTTTTACAGCCTTCCGGCAATCCCGATGCTGGTCAACATCCACCAATTTTATACCGATATAAAAGCCGACGATATGGAGGCAGCTCGTCTGTATCGGGATTACTTTATCAACGGCAAATACTTTAAATATTATGAATCATCGGCCAAGGGAACCCCATTGATGCGGGTCATCCCCGTGGATAAGGCCATTGAGGCGGATCAACAGAAATTGACCGCCGAAGAAGCCCATGATTTTATCATGAATCATGCGCCCGAGGAAATGGCGCTGGTGCCCTGCCCCTGCCGGACGCGCGCTGAAAAAACCGGTACCCGGGAATGCAAGGATCAGTTCCCCATCGGGGCATGCATCATGATGGGACCGGCAGCATTGCATTTTGAAATGCAGGGACTCGGCAAGAGAGTCAACCGAGAACAGGCTATGGCATACTTTGATGAAATGCAGAATCTGGGCCTTGTCGGAATGACCGACAACACCATCAAAGGCGCTTCTGTTATTTGCTTGTGCTGTGAATGCTGCTGCTCCCAGGTCAGGGGAAGAACCCGCTGGGATAACCCGGATGCCATCCTGGCGTCCAATTTTGTGCCCCAAGCAAACGAAGACTGTGTGGGTTGCGGAACCTGCACGGAGCGGTGTTTTTTTAATGCCCTGACTATGGATGAAGCATCCGGCAGAGTTGCGGTTGAGCCGAAAAAATGCATCGGTTGCGGGATTTGCACACTGGCGTGTCCCCAGGAGGCGCTGAAGCTTCAACGGTTTGAACGCTCAAAGCCTTTTGAAACCGCAAGGGAACTCACCAAAACCATTGCCATGGAAAACAGGAAATAATTCAGGCTATATTCATTTCACTGCTGATGTATATCTTCGGATCCATCGACAAGAAAGGAAAAACCATGCAAACAGATATGTATAGACAACTGCAAAAGCAACTTGATCAATACTCCATGGGATTTCCGGCAACCGAATCCGGAATCGAACTGAAAATTCTGCAATACCTTTTTTCGGAAACAGATGCGGCGATGTTCACGGCATTGAGCCCAATGCTCGAGACTGCTGAAACCGTGGCCTTCCGATTGAATCGATCTGCAGCCGATGTCGCTGCCCAGCTGGATGACATGGCCAAAAAAGGCCTGCTGTTCAGGTTGAAAAAAGGGACCGAGGCGAAATATGGGGCTATTCCATTCGTGCACGGACTTTTTGAGTTTCAGGTCAAGAACCTCAAACCCGATTTTGCACAAATGGCCAAGCAGTATTTCGATGAGGCGTTTGACTGGGCCATGCAGTCAAGCGCCGATTATTTCTTAAGAGTCATTCCGGTGCAGGAATCCATCGACGTCACCCACGCTGGGGCAAGCTATGAGGATGCCGTGGAAATATTAAAAAGCAAACCTTTTATTGTGGTCACAGATTGTATTTGCCGAAAAACAGCCGACCTGATCGACCATGACTGCGGCAAACCCCTGGAAGCCTGTTTTATGTTCGGTTCCATGGCACAATATTATCTGGACCGGGGCATGGGAAGAAAAATTTCCCTGGAAGAAGCGACAGACATTCTTACAAAATGCCGTGAGGCAGGCCTGGTCACCCAACCGGCAACGGCACAGAATCCGGCCGGCATGTGTAACTGTTGCGGCGACTGCTGCGGAGTGCTCAGGGCGCTCAACAAACACCCCAAACCCGCGGAAATCGTCTTTTCCAATTATTTTGCTTTGGTTGAAACCGATGAGTGCACCGGCTGCGAAACATGTCTGGATCGCTGCCAGATGGAGGCGATCCATATGAACGATGACAATCTGGCGGCTGTTAATAAAGACCGTTGCATCGGGTGCGGCCTTTGTGTGACCACTTGCCCCACGGAAGCCATCAAGCTCGTTGCCAAATCCGAGGCTCAGATTCGCATACCACCGGAAACCATGGCAGAGCAGATGATGTTGATGGCGCGAAAAAGGGGGGGGTGCTGTAACACCGGACTATCTGAACAACAGTTGAATGATTGAAACTGGAGAAGTCTCATGACCAAAATGAAAAAATGATAATAAAAGGATAAAACATGGGCAAGCGCAAAAGGATGCAAGACCGTTACCGCTGGTTTTCATTTCTGTCGGATATTGAGGGGATGAAAAATGCCATTGGCGAGAT
>JALOPH010000123.1 GCA_025453995.1 Desulfobacterales bacterium | reverse complement strand
GCCCGGCTGATGACCCTGTATGCAGCCTGGAAGATCGACACCGAAGGCGCCAAAGCAGCGCGTCATGAAATTTCCATGATCAAGTTCGTGGTGGCCAACACCATGCAGAAGGTCGTGGACCGGGCGCTCCAGGTTCATGGCGGACTGGGTATGACCGATGATACGATTCTGGCGTTTTTCTTCCGCCATGAGCGGGCGGCCCGGATTTATGACGGGGCCGATGAGGTGCATAAGGTGGCGCTGGCCAAGAGGCTCTTGCAACAGTATCCTCCTATCGTGAAATAAATTATGACCTTCAATGAATTCAAAAAAATGGCCATGATCTCCATGGAAGAGATCTGCAGTGACATCTTCCGGGAAAACAAGAAGTCCATCAAAATCAAGAAAGAAGCGGTTGCTGTCAGGAACCTGACCAATATATTCAGCACCACTTTGAAGCTCAGTAATGAAAAGGGCTTCCAGACCATGAGCCTCAGGGATTTGAGCCGCAGTTCCGGATTGAGCATGGGGGCGCTGTATTCCTATTTTACCAGCAAGGAAGAGCTTCTTGCCATGATCCAGGAGCAGGGTCGGCGGTTGACCCGAAACATTCTGACCCAACAGGTGGGCCATATTGCGGATGCTAAAGAAAAACTCCGGGCCGCTGTCCGGACCCATTTGTATCTGACCGAGGTCATGCAGGAATGGTTTTATTTTTCATACATGGAAGCCAAAAACATCGACAAGGTTGAGCAGAAAAAAGCCATTGAAAGTGAGCTGGCCACCGAGCAGATGTTTATCGATATCCTTGAAGAGGGTAAAAGCAAAGGCATGTTTTCGCTGTCAGATCCGGTGCTCACCGCCTCGGCCATCAAAGCCATGCTTCAGGACTGGTATGTCAAAAGATGGAAGTATCACCGCCGGCGGATATCCGTGGACCAGTATGCCGGGTTTGTGATCGGATTTGTGGAATCGGCCGTAAGGGCCGTTAAAGCCTAACTCAACATATTTGGATTTTGGGATATCGAACAAGGAATTTCGAACCTCAGAAGTAAAGGTACCACTCAGAAATTCGATATTCCTTGTTCGATATTCTGCGGTTTAAAAAATGAGTTCTAAGCATTAACCAATGTTAGGGATAATCTCTCAGAATAAACATAAAAGAATCTAAAGAGAGGTATGAATGGCGATTCTGGACGAGCCCACGATCATACGGGAAGGTGAAGAACTGGATCTTGCCAAAGTCGAGGCTTTTCTGAAGGAAAAACTTGAAGGAGCCAGCGGTCCGCTTGAGATTATGCAATTCCCCAGCGGGTTTTCCAATCTCACCTACATGATCCGTTTGGGAGAAAAGGAGATGGTGCTCCGGCGACCGCCCTTTGGGAAAAAAGCCAGGACCGCCCATGACATGAAGCGGGAATACACCATCTTGAGCGCCTTGTATCCTGTTTTTCCCTATTGCCCCAAACCCCTTGCCTACACGGATGATGAAACGGTCATGGGATGCCAGTTCTATGTGATGGAACGGATTCCCGGCATTATTTTAAGAAAAGACCTGCCTGCCGGCATGAACCTGCCTGCCGCCGACGCGCGGCAGCTTTGCGTAAACATGATTGATCTGCATCACCGCCTTCATTCTTTGGATTACCGGGCCATCGGGCTTTCTGATTTCGGGAAACCGGAAGGATATGTCCGGCGGCAGGTGGACGGGTGGAGCAAGCGTTACCGGGATGCCAGAACCCCGGATGTGCCGGATTTTGAAACTGTGATGGCGTGGTTAGATAGATATTGTCCGCCGGATTCCAACCGGCCGGGGATTATTCACAATGATTACAAGTTTGACAATCTTGTGCTGAATCCCAGAAACCCTTTGGAAATTATCGGCATCCTGGATTGGGAGATGGCCACCATCGGCGATCCATTGATGGATCTGGGCTCATCACTGGCTTACTGGACCAACCGGGACGATCCCCAGGAGGCCCAGTTGCTTCGAATGATGCCTTCTACCATTGACGGGATGATGACCCGGAAAGAACTGGTGGCGCTCTATGCTGAAAAATCAGGCCAGAAAATTGAGAGCTTTGATTTTTATTACTGCTTCGGCCTTTTCAGGCTGGCCGTCATAGCCCAGCAGATTTACTACCGCTTTTACCACGGCCAGACCAAGGACAAACGATTCATTCAGCTCGGATTTGCCGTGGGGCTTCTTGAAATTGCCGCCAAACGGGTGATTGAGGGGGGAGGGATCTAAGGAATCAAGAATCCAGCAAGCAGTAGGATGGGAACCTTAATATCCTTGTAAAATATCGAATAATGAACAAGGAATATCGAATGTAGAAGTTTAGGCCTTCTAATGCCTTCCATTAAGTTAATTCCACTCTATTTGCTGCCATATTCTATCCGAAAGTCCGATTCGCAGAAGTGTCGTGTCGGATACTTTTAATTCATCCGTAGTTCTACGTCATCATTCTGTTAGTGTTTCTATTGACTTGAAAAAAAGAAATTTTGTTGTTATCCAGCTTTGATGGAACCGTAAAAAGCCGACGGAGGTCATAGCAAGGGGCGCAGCGACGAAGCAATCCCAATTAAATCCGGTTGGTTATGAGATTGCTTCGCTTCGCTCGCAATGACAAACTTACTTCCAAGGAACTTTTTACGAAGCCTTCAACTTTAGCGCAACTTTAGTTTGCCCAAAAATCAATACTGCAACCTGTTTGATCCTGTGGTTAAACCATCAATAGCAAAAGACTGGAAAGGAAGACAAACAATGACTTTCAAAATTTTAAAACAGGCATCCGCCGCGGTTTTGTCTATTTTGGTTTGTATGACACTTATGAATTTTTCTGCAATCGCCGCCACGACTGAGTTCATTGCCGTGAACCAGGATACCAATGGCGTGGGCCAGCTTGTTCTTTCAACCATTGATGAAAAAGGCGATGGATATTCTCAATTTTTGGAATCCAGCGACGGCTCAAAAGGTGGAGGCGCCTTTACTGTCAACATCAGTTCTGACGGCACTTGCACCGTGTTTGTCCCAAGTTTTATGACCGGAAACGGCATTTTCAGTTCCGATGGCAATATATTGTCTGTTATTTATATTGATGATGATTACTCATTGCTTTCTGTCGCGATAAAAAAAGCTTCAGGCATGTCTAACGCAAATTTAAATGGCGAATATATCACTGTAGCGCAAACCACCCAGAGCAATGGCATGCGAATACGTTTAACGTTTAATGGAAAAGGCGGTGGATCTTATCAGTTTTTGGAGAACACGGACGGTGAACTACTTTCAGGGTCTTTGACATACACTGTCAGCTCTGACGGATCATTGACATTCAACATTCCGGACAATACGGCCCATGGGCTTGTCAGTCATGATGGTAAAATCGCAACGATTTTTTTTATTCATGATGGAATTTCAGAGCTTGGGGTCATGATTCAGAAATCATCGGGTATGTCCAACGCAGATTTAAAAGGTCAATATATCGCAGTAAGCCAGGCGGCGGATATTGATGATAAAGAGAATTCCGGCAGCCGCTTCATATTAACATTTGACGGGAATGGCAATGGAAGCTATCAACAACTCGAATCTACTGATGGAGATGGAGATCTAATTAGTGGAACATTCACATACCATGTTAATTCTGATGGAACATTTACTTTTACCAGTGCCGATCCGACTAAAGGACGGGGTATCATTAACACAGACGGGGAGATAGGGGTGCTCTCTTTTATCGAGAAACCGGTTGATGATGTCACTCTGATAGTATTTGTCAAAAAGTCCACCAGGATTTCAAGCCCTTCCGCCCTTGTTGCCGCAGCAAAATCATCAACGCAGATCACCCTTGGATGGAAGGACAATTCAGACAATGAAACCGGTTTTAAGATTGAGCGCAAGACCGGGAATTGCAGTTCGACCAATTCCTGGACCCAGATCGCGACAAGATCCAAAAATGAGACCACCTATACGGTTTCAGGGTTATCCCCTGACACAACATATTCTTTTAGAATCAGGGCCTATAATGGTTCTTCAAATTCAGCGTATTCCAACTGCGCTTCCTCGAAAACCGGTGTAACCGGCACGCCGCCTGCCCCGGCAAACCTTAAGGCAACATCTGCTTCAACATCAAAAATCAATCTGAGTTGGAGCGATAATTCCTCAAATGAGACCGGGTTTAAAATTTACCGTAAAGCTGGAACAGTTAAATGGATGTTTCTCACAAATACGGGCGCGAATGTTAAAAAATTCACCGACACAACGGCCGCCGATAATTCTTCAACTACGACCTATCAATATTATATCGTTTCATATAATGCCGCCGGCAATTCCCCGGCGACATATACGACTGTGGTTCCTTATCAACCGGCCAGTCTGACCGCCCAACAGGGAACAACCGCTAAAACAATAAAATTAACATGGAAAGACAAGAGCGCCAACGAATCCGGTTTTGAGATATATCGGAAGTCCGGAAACTGTTCATCGACTGCGCCATGGGCAAAGGTTGCCACTTTGGGAGCAAACAAGACATCATGGACGAATTCAGGCCTTACATCCGGCACGACATATTCTTATAAAATACGAGCATACAAAAAAACCGGCTCTATTGTTCCAGCATATGGATATTCCATGTGGACTTCAAGTGTATCGGCTCCTGCAGCGCCTTGATTGACTAAAAGATGAAGATCTGCGATGAAAAAACACAATATAGGCGCTAAAAGCGTGATCGAAGGCAGAGAGATTTATATAATAAGGATATCGTCATGGTGAACCTCGGCATCATTCAAATGGAGCCGGTACCGCTTCGGACCGATGAAAATATTGCAAAAGCGGAGCGGTTATTGGGAGAAGTGGTTGACAGGGACGCCCAGATAGTCGTGCTCCCGGAGATGTTCAACGTCGGGTTTTATTTCGGCGAATCACTGATGGCAGTGGCCGAGACCATGGATGGGCCGACCATTGCCTGGCTCAAAGACCAGGCTCAAAAATACCATATCTTTATCACATGCAGTTTCTACGAACAGTTTGGCGGCTATTTCTACAACACCATGGTCATGATTGGTTATGACGGCAGCCTTCAATATTACAGAAAGAGAAACCCCACATGGCAGGAACGGCTGGTCTGGCGTCGCGCCGATGAACCCGGACCGGGAATTTTCGATACCCCCTTTGGCCGGATCGGCGGGGTGATCTGCTTTGATTCATTTGCCCAGGAAACCCATCTGGGTTTTTTAAACAGCCAGGTGGACATGGTGGTGATCATCGCCTGCTGGGGTCATCCAAGGCCGGCTTCCCGGCGGCCGGATTTGGCCTTGGGGCAATCGATTTTAAATAAATGGTCTCATATTGCCGCGGAAATCGTTCCATTTTCGCACGCCATCCATCTGGGCGTTCCTGTAGCATTTGTCAACAACGCGGGCGTCACGAAAACACCCGCCCATTTTCCACCGCCCCATTTCTGGCCTTTTGGCGAACTGGAATTTGAATTTTACGGGGGTTCCCATGTGCTTGACAAGCTCGGCGCCGAGAAGGTCCGCGCCGGTCAACATGAAGTTGAATTTACGGCCGTTGTACCGGTGGAGATCCATAAAAGACCGTATTATCCGAAACCCATTCGAACAGAAGTGCCGCTCGGTTATCTAAGCCGCGATTATTATTTTGTCCAGCCGCCCCTGCTGGCCAAGGTATTTCAAAAATGGTGTTATGATGGGTTTGCTCAAGTGTATGAGGAGAGATGTCGGCGGAATTCCGGCGATTAAATTTGTCCAGACCGGGAAATGTTATAATTTCAAGTCAAAATGGTCCGCAGAATCTCATAAGCAGAAATGCAAACAGCGCCGGCGAGAAAAAGGACGCCCGTTAGGTTGAGGATTCTTATTGCGCTGAGCGGAGCATCTTTTGCGTATTTTTCCGGATGAAATACCACGTTGAGAAACCGCGTTTGGCGGCCATATGGCGGGATGTCCCAACGCCAGTAGAAACGGGTTAAGCCCACTCCGGCCAAAAGGGCAAGAATGCCCGGAAAGAGTAAAATGAAAAAGATGTTTTCTGTTGTAATCATGCTTTTGCTGTTCTCTCTCGCTTCGCCATGTATGACAAATGAGAAGGAAGCAGGCACACGGAATTGGGCCAAATGAATTGACACACTATCTGTTTTTAATATTTTATATTCAGACTATCCACAGCCCGCGCCAAATTCTTATCAAGAGTCCAGAAGGATACGTCTGTCAAAATAGCAGATGTTATGAGATGGACATCCACATAGCCCAATCCTTTGCCCATTAAACGGTGATTTTCTATAAAAGCAAAAACTTCTTCATGTTCGGCTTCGACAGCCATTGGCAGGACATCAAGAAACGATAGGATGAGCGCTCTGTCCTTAAGATTTCCGCAGGCGAGTTCGCAAATAATCAAGGGGTGGCATACCACCCTGCCTTCGGTGAGGAGATTTGCAAGTTCGGCATTCCCATCCCTTAAGTGTGAAACCCAGACCGAAGTATCCACAAGAATCATCTCTTATAATGCGCCTTTTCTTCTGGGTATTGTCTTCAGGTCTTTTTGAGTCCCGCCCAGCTTTGCAAGCCGCTTGCCGCTTTCTCTGGCAATAAGCGCTTCAAGCCCAAGCTTAACAAGGGTGGTTTTTTCCTTGATACCGGTCATTGTTGATGCTTTGTTGATAAGCCTGTCTTCAATATTTAAAGTTGTTCTCATATTTTCACCTCATACTATTCTGATGCCTTAATATGTATCTTTAATACATATCTGTCAAGCCATTTGCAGTCATAAGGTGCGCTGAGGAAGTAAGCAAATCAAAGAATCAGGAAGGAGTCCGGGCCGCGATTGAGATGTTTTTATGGCATTCTTTTATAATCAATATAAGGACGCGGCTTTAATACCCGCCGGATTAATGGGCCGCGGTCCTGGTACGTATTGAAAGTTTTTATACAATTTAAAATTTTGGAATTAATGTACTTTTCTTTGCGTGGCCAAAGAAAAGTACACAAATGCAATCCACCCGTGCAACTGGGTCCCGGCATTTGCCGGGACTTCTCTCGCACCGGTGTTTTTCGCGGCAGCCGTTAAAAACGTGTCGAACTGACTGGCGGGACTCAGGCATTTGCCGTTATTTTCCGGGAAAATCCACAGGTGCTCGGCGGCGTTGCAATGAGTAGAAACCCACAAGCCCTAAAAGTTAAGGACCCACCCGATTAAAGCGTAGCGATTTTTTGGGATAGTCTGCGCGAAGAGCTTTAATCTTCTCAGAAAAAAAAGGGGCTTCTGGTTTGGTGAAGCCCCAATATTGAATAGGTTCATTAATGACTGGGCAGTGCAGTTTTTCCCTTTCTCCAAAATAGTGAAAATTTAAGATGCGTTGACCGCGGAAGCGCATAAATCAGTAAAAACAGAGCCTCAAGCATATTGTGATTATATTGATTTGCGCGGGGTTGGCGAGTTCACAGGAACAAAAAGATTTTACTTCAACCCGCTTTTAATCAGCGCTTCGGCAAGAGCGCTGGTGCGTAAGGGTTTGCGGGGAGGTTCAGGTTTTTTTTGGGTTTTTGGGGGGCGGGATTGGCCAGTTTGTTCAGCCGCTGGTTTTTCATTTGAGCCGAAAAGTCCCGGCTGGGATTTCATGGAAAGCGAGATCCGGCGTCGGGCCAGATCCACCTCCAGTACGGTGACGGCAACTTTCTGCTGAACCTTGACCACGTCGGCCGGGTTTTTCACGAACCGGTCGGCCATCTGGCTGACATGGACCAGACCGTCCTGATGAACGCCGATATCCACAAACGCGCCGAACGCCGTGATGTTGGTCACAATGCCGGGAAGCTTCATTCCCGGCTGGAGATCCTCGATTTTCGAGACGCCCTCGGCAAAGGAAAATTCCTCGAATTTTTCCCTGGGGTCCCTTCCGGGCTTGGCCAGTTCCGCCAGAATGTCATTGAGCGTCGGCAGTCCCACCGCATCCGTGACATATTTTTTTAAATCAATATTATCGCGCAAATCGCGACGCTTCATCAGATCCGTCACCGTGCAATCCAAATCCCGCGCCATGGCATCCACGACAGGATAGCTTTCAGGATGCACGGCGCTGGCATCCAGGGGGTTTTCACCGTCAATGATACGCAAAAATCCGGCGGCCTGTTCAAAGGCCTTGGGCCCCAGACGAGATACATTTTTTAATTGCTGCCGATTTGCAAACGCGCCGTTTTTCTCCCGATAGCTCACAATATTTTTGGCGACCGCCGTGTTTAATCCAGATACATAGGTGAGCAGCTGGGCGCTGGCCCGGTTTAAATCTACCCCCACGCCGTTGACGCAGCTCATGACCACGTCATCCAATGATTGTTTTAACGCCGTCTGATCCACGTCGTGCTGGTACTGGCCCACGCCGATGGATTTGGGATCGATTTTCACCAGTTCCGCCAGGGGGTCCATGAGCCGCCGGCCGATGGATATGGCTCCGCGAACCGTCAGGTCCAGATCGGGAAATTCCTCCCGCGCAACCTCGGACGCCGAGTAGATGGACGCGCCGCTTTCATTGACCATGACCACATGCACCGGTTTTGAAAAGGAAAGGCCTCTGACCAGGGCTTCCGTCTCCCGGCCGGCGGTGCCGTTTCCGATTGCAATGGCCTCAATTTCATGCTGCTCGCACAGGGATTGGATTTTTTGAATTTCCGCCTGCTCTGTTTTTTCAGACATATGAAGGTATGCGGTATCGTGATGGAGAAGCTTGCCCTGGCGGTCCAGGCACACCAGCTTGCATCCGGTCCGAAAACCAGGATCGATTCCCATGACCCGCTTGGCGCCCAGGGGCGGGGCGAGCAGAAGCTGACGCAGATTGTCGGCAAACACCCGGATGGCTTCCCGATCTGCTGATTCCTTTGCATGCAGGCGGGTTTCAGTTTCCATGGAATTTGACAGAAGGCGTTTATAACAATCCTCGATTGCCAGGGCAACCTGAAAGCAATCTCTGGTGTTTCCCTTGATAAAAAGGGATTTCAGGATGGCGATGGCTGGTTCTTCATCCGGAAGAATGTCAAAATGCAGGATTTCTTCTTTTTCCCCTCTCCGGATGGCCAGCATCCGATGGGATGCAATCCCTGAAACAGGTTCGGACCAGTTAAAATAATCCCGGTATTTGGCCCCGTTTTCCTCCATGCCGGGAGCCACCCGGCAGGCGACGTCCGCGGTGGTGAAAAACAGATTCCGGAGTCTGGCCCGCGCCTCCGGATGCTCATTGATGATTTCGGCAATAATGTCGCGCGCTCCGGCAAGGGCTTCCTCCACAGAGGCCACGCCTTTTTCAGCATCTATGTAGGGGACGGCCGCTGCATCGGGATCTATACCGGTTTGTTCAAAAATCAACAAAGCCAGAGGTTCGAGCCCTTTTTCTTTTGCCATCACCGCCCGTGTCCGCCGCTTGGGCTTGTAGGGCAGGTAGATGTCCTCAAGCGCCGCCATGGAATCTGAGGCAAGGACCTTTGCCTTCAGTTCGTCGGTCAGATGGCCGTTTTTTTCAAGGGATTTGAGAATCGCCTCCTTGCGGTCAGCCAGCTCTTTAAGCTGCGCAAGCCGGTCCCGGATGGCGGCTACCGCCACTTCATCCAGGCTGCCGGTGGCTTCTTTCCGGTATCGGGCGATAAACGGAATGGTGGCGCCTTCAGCCAGCAGTCCGGCCACGGCTTGAACCTGGTGAACGGTGATATTTTGCTCCTGCGAAACAGCGGCGATAAATTGCATGTTTTCC
>JALOPH010000122.1 GCA_025453995.1 Desulfobacterales bacterium | reverse complement strand
GAAATCCGGCACCGCCAGGCAAACGTTATACGGCTTTCCGTCTCCATAGAGCATGGCGTTGATGACATAATCGTTTAATTTGATGTCTTCCTCAATGGAAGCGGGATGAACGTATTTGCCGTTTTCCAGCTTGTATTCCTCCTTGAACCGGCCGGTGATATAGAGGAACCCGTCCTTGTCCAGCCGCCCCCGGTCGCCGGTGCGAAATCCCTTTCCCAGCACCGGGTCATTCACCGTGACTTCCGCGGTTTTTTCCGGCTTGTTGTGATATCCCTGCATGACGTTGGGACCGAAACAAACGATTTCGCCGTCTTCGCTGTCTTCGCCGACAAAGGATTTGTCGATTTTCACGGTCACCTTCTCAATTGCGCGGCCCACGCTGCCCAGTCGATGGGCCGCCGGACAGTTGATGGTCATGGCCGGAGTGGTTTCGGTGAGCCCATAGCAGTCGTAGGTGGGAATGCCGATATCCATAAAAAACTGCGCAATTTCAGGGTTCATTGCCGCGCTTCCGGTGATGGCCTCCTTCAGACGACCGCCGAACCGGGCCCGGATTTTCCCGAACACCAATTTGTCCAAAATCTTGAGTTTAAGGGACGCTTTTCCGGTTTTGCGTTTCTTCTCCGCCTCTTTTTTGGCGGCATTAAACAGTTTTTCCTTAAGCCCCCCGGTCTCCCGCATCATGTTATGGATGCCCGCATAAACCTTGTTAAAGATCCGTGGCACGGCGATAAGCAGTGTGGGCCGGACCTTTCCCAGATCGTCCACGATGGTTTCCACCGATCCCATGATGCCGGTGGAGCCGCCCAGATAAATCCCCAAGTAAACCTCAGCGGTCTGGCCGAAACTATGTGCCCAGGGCAGAATGGACAGCGTGACCACATTTTCATCCACATGGGGAAACATTTTGCGGGCCGCCTGGACATTGGTGGTGAAGTTGCCGTGGCTGAGAAGCACGCCTTTGGGATCTCCCGTGGTTCCGGACGTATAGATCAGGGAGGCGATTTCGCTGTAATGGGGTTTGACGGACGCCACCGGTTTTTTCTTGCCCATGGCTTCCACGGCGGCCATGCTGTTGTCCCCGCCCCCGTTAATGATAAAGACTTTTTCCAGGGTCTTGATCTCCTTAACCCAGCCTTTGACTTTGTCATGCACTTCCTTGTTGACTACAAACAGGACCTTTATCCCGCTGTCTTCAATAATATACCGCCAGACGTGCTCCAATTCCTTTTCGTACATGGGCACCAGGCGCGCCCCTCTGCCGAACGTGGCAAAGGCGATCACGGTCCAGGCTTCGGAATTATTGATGATCAGCCCGACGGCATCCCCTTTCTCAACACCCAGTTTGGCAAGGCCGCCCCGGAGGTTGTCCACCCGCTCGGCCATCTGCCCGTAAGTCTTGAATTCATATTCGCCCTGGCTGTTTTTCATACCCACCAGGGGACGGTCGGCAAATCTTTTGACGCTGTCTTCAAACAGGTCCACCAGATTGGTGGGATACTCATACCAGGCTTCCGTTGATTTGGTCATCTCAAGCTCCTTTTCGTTTTTAGAAAAATTTGATGATCGTGATGTAAAACAGGTCGGGCCGTTTATTTTGGTCGGATAAAAATACTCAAGTTTCAGTATAATTGCAAGCATATGAGTTCAAGAAAGACAAAATCAGATGATTCCCGTGGGGTGAGGTTCTTGTCCGGGATTCGAACAGATGGCCGAGGGCGCTTACTGCGCCAGAGAGAAGTAACGTGGCGGCCATATCTTGATTTCCGATATCGGCAAGACCTGTTTGCTATGTCGGATGGTCAGTATGGATAATTGTTTTGATCCGATGTGATAGATGATCCAATAATTCAAGTAAATCAGCTCCCTGAATTGGGTTTCTTTGATTTCAGGGACGACACGACCGATTATTACGGCGTGCCTGTGGATGTGGAATGGGAGGATTGCATTGCGCCGGGAATTTAATGACGTCGGCAGCACCGTATTGTAATCAATTATAAACTGAATGTACACATATAAGCCCCTTCTTCTGGCTTCAGAGAAGGGACTTTTTGCATTGCCAAATAAAGTCCTCGCCTATTGACGCTTGCCCGACTGTGAAGAATCCAAAAGCATATCGGTGATTTTTGCAAATTGTAAGGTTAAAAGACATGGTATTTTTTATTTGTGATAGTCCATACAACAACATCCTAATTTTGATGGATGCTAAACCATCTTCATTCATCAGCAAATAAGGATAAGCATTTATTTTCGACTTGATGGCTCAGAGGTATCAGCGCGTTTAATCCATTTTCATCAACGCTGTCCCGAGGCTTTCCATCCCAAGCTGCCTGATCCGGGGAAGCACATTTTCTTTTTTAATTTTGGACATCACTTTATCTTCAGGATTATCGCTTACTCCCAGCATCTTCACATTGCGATACAAAATCCGGATGGCAGTTGCGCATTTCGGATTGCTTTTCACATACCTTCCCCTGAAGACGATGATTGCATCCTGAATCGGGCGGGGATAAACGGATAAGGTTTTTCCGTGATCACCTTGGTGATCGGCTGGAATATAGTCGCGCCAGAATTCAGGATTTTTATCCAACTCATGAATCATGGTTTCCCGGAAACCCGAAGCTTCTGCTATCCCACCTTGCGTGATAAGCAATTCACGCTCCTGTTTTTCCCAGGAAAGCAACATCTTTAATTCCGGCATGGTCATTTCCGGGCCGAAGTTGACCTTGCCGACGCCAAGGTCCAGCAGCGACAAAATATCGAGGGCAGAGATCTGGTCGGAATAATGCTGGGTAAACAACAAATTCGCCAGTTTTGCGCGGTGTTTCTGCGCCACTTGATCCAGTTTTTTAACTATGTCCGGTTTAAACCCGTCCTGGAATAACTGATACTCTTGAATAGGGTCGCGGCGTTCCAGTTTCATGTGGGTTCCGGTCTGGGTTACGATGAAATCAAGCCTGGCCCTTGTTAGTTTTTTCCGGTGGATTCCTTTTGTGATAAGGTTGAGAAACCTGTCAAGTTTTTCCGGTGAGGTGAGCCCTCCCTGCTGTTCTTCCGAACCGATTTCATAGGAGATGGAAGGAAGTCCCAAGCGCATGCGTTCAGATTCGCAGTATTCAATCATTTCAAGAGTGGTGTCAGCAATCAGTTCTACGGGAAGCTGTCCATCGGCTTGATCATCTTTGCCTCCGCTGGTGCCGTCGGCATGCCAGCAGGTGAATCCGGCATTCAAGTCCTGGACAATATTCTGTTTCACCCATTTCATGACTTCCGGACGGGGGGCCGTTTTTTGGGCAGCCACGATATAGGGGCCGCCATGATCCCGGCCAAAGATGATCGGACCTGTATATCCGGCTTCACGGGCCAGGGCCCGGACCTTGCCGGCAAATTCAACGGATGTGAGTCCTGAATACCCGCCGTCGGAGTTGACCTGGTTAATGGTGGCCATGATGACGGGAATGGAGCGGGCTTCCCGACAGGCGGTCAGACAGGCTTTGAGGGCCAGTTCATCTGAAAAGCAGAATGCAAGGATGGCAGGTGAAGACTTTCCGGATGCCCTGCGGCGAAGAACATAATCCACAAGATCGGGCATGGTGACGGGCGGATTTTGGGGACGATGGCTCATGGGGCATCATTCATTCTAAGCGTTTATTTTTCATATCCGCAGCCTATTTGTTTTTTTTTCTGAACCGCAGAATATCGAACAAGGAATGTCGAATTTCGAAGTGTTATAATTACTTCTGCGGTTCGAAATTCCTTGTACGATATTCGAAATTTATATTTTTTCTAACTCTATGCTCCTGGATTTGTAAATCTTCATACTCCCACATCCTTAAACGCCTGACTGACGATAGCCCTGGCTTCCTCCTGGATCTTGGCGAGGTGGGTTTTGTCTTTAAAGCTTTCCGTGTAGATTTTATAGATCTCCTCGGTGCCGGATGGCCGGGCCGCAAACCAGCCGTTTTGAGTCACGACTTTTAGCCCGCCGATGGACGCGTTGTTGCCCGGCGCGCTGGTTAATTTGGATACAATGGCATCCCCGGCAAGGACGGTGGCCGCCACCTGGTGTGGGGAAAGTTTTTTCAGAATCGCCTTTTGCTTGTGGGTGGCTTTCGCATCCAAACGCTCATAGACGGGATTGCCGAATTTTGCAGTGAGGTCAAGATAGTGTTTGGCAGGGTCCTTGCCGGTGCGGGCGGTGATTTCGGCGGCCAGAAGATTCAAGATGATCCCGTCCTTGTCTGTGGTCCATACGCTTCCATCTTTGCGTAAAAACGACGCGCCGGCGCTCTCTTCACCCCCGAATCCCAGGGACCCGTCGAGCAGGCCCGGCACAAACCATTTAAATCCCACCGGCACTTCACACAGATTTTTCCCCAGAGAATCCGCCACCCGGTCAATCATGGCGCTGCTGACAAGGGTTTTGCCCACGGCAGCGTCCTTTCGCCAGTCAGGGCGGTTTTGAAAAAGATAGGCGATGGCAACCGCCAGATAGTGATTGGGGTTCATCAGGCCGGCGCTGGGGGTCACAATGCCGTGCCGGTCCACATCCGGGTCATTTCCGAATGCGATGTCAAACTGATCCTTTAATTCAATCAATCCTGCCATGGCACAGGGAGAAGAACAATCCATGCGGATTTTGCCGTCCTTGTCCACGGTCATAAAGCTGAATGTGGGGTCTACCGAATCATTGACGATGGTCATATTGAGTTTATATATGTCGGCGATAACGCCCCAGAATCCGACGGCTGCCCCGCCCAGCGGGTCCACACCGATGCGGATGGAAGATTGCCGGATGGCGTCCATGTCAATAATGTTGATCAGATCTTTCACGTAAGGGGTGATAAAATCATGTTGGCGAATATAATCGGACTTTATGGCTTTTGCGTAAGGCATTCGCTGAACTTCATGTTTCTTATCCGCCAGAATCTGATTGGCCCTGTTTTCTATCCATCCGGTGGCATCCGTATCCGCCGGACCGCCGTGGGGCGGGTTGTACTTGAATCCGCCGTCTTCCGGCGGGTTATGGGAAGGCGTGATCACGATGCCGTCGGCCAGCCCCGAGGTTCTTCCTTTATTATAGGATAATATAGAATGGGAGATCACCGGAGTCGGCGTATAACCTTGATTTTGATGAATCATTACTGAGACGCTGTTAGCTGCCAGCACTTCCATCGCTGTGGCGTGGCTGGGTTCGGAAAGCCCGTGGGTATCCATTCCCAGAAATAAAGGCCCTGTGATTCCGTTGGCCGTGCGGTATTCGCAGATGGCCTGGGTGGTGGCCAGGATGTGGGCTTCGTTGAAGTTAGTTTTAACCGACGATCCCCTGTGGCCGGAAGTGCCGAATTCAACTTTCTGATTTGGAATCCGGACATCCGGTTCATACAAATAATATGCGCTGATCAGGCGCGGAACGTTGACAAGTATCGATCTGGGCGCTTTCTTGCCGGCCAGTTCATGGATTGCCATAATTTTTCTCCATCGTGTATAATGCTTTTATTCTCGTACTCGTACTCGTTCTCGTTCTCGTACTCGTACTCATTTTCGCACTCTAATTCATTTAAACTGGCGCTTAAGTCCGAGAACGATTACGAGTACGAGTAGGAGCAAGAAGTCCATATCCTCATTGAATCAATCCCGGACCTTGCCCACCGGCGCGAGATACATGGAAAACTCCTCCTTGCCGTCGATACGGAGCAGCCGGTCCAGGGCTTCCTGGTCATAGGCCGCAATGGCGCAGGTCCCGGCGCTGATGGCTTCGCAGGCCAGATAGAGATTCTGGCAGACGTGGCCCGCGTCAATGGCGATGACCTTATGGGCTGCAAGCCCGTAGCGCCATTCCATGCGATAAGGAACCGCCGTCCAGATTAATGTCATAGCGGCATTGCCGGGATAGGGCTGCCAAAATGCGGCTGCTACCAATTCTTCGGCAAGATGCTCTTCCGCAAACAAGAAAATCAACTGATGGGACAGGGGAAGATACCGGTATATCCCCGGCTCCAGGGTTTCAACATTCAGTACCGCAAGATAAGTCTCAAAAGCATGGCGGCATCCGGCGGATGGTACGGTGCGATAGGCATGCCCTTCGGTCACGCGTCCCCGCACGCCCTGGGTTGCCCAGAGCAGAAAAGACACCTCATCCAGGGTAAAAGGTGTTTTCATGTAAGCCCGCCGGCTTTTGCGGTTCCCGATGGCGGAAATCAGATCCACGCTTTTGATTTGCTTCCACTGACCGGGTTTTGGAAGATCAATTTTAACAACCTCCGCCGGATACGGTGTTTCAATGGGTGGGACTGGAACACCCCTGTTCTGGTCGGTTTTTGAAAAATCGATCCGTTTGCGGATGCTGTCTTTTAAAAAATTTCTGAATTGATTGAAAAGCTCTTTGTCCATCAGTCCACAGGGAATTGATCCATGGATCCCTCGCGCAGCACCTGATACTCTCCGGTTGAGGGGTCAAGATCATAAATGTTGAAGTTGGTTTTGATATCAAACCCATCAAGCCGGGTGGCAAAATTGACCGACATGGAACCTTCAGCGCCGCTGCGGATCCGGTGAAACACCCCGCAGGGCCAGACCAGCATGGCCGGGCCGGAATAAATCTTTTTCCCCTCCTTGAAAATTTCATCGGGCGCGACGTCAAAGGATTGAATCCGGCCGAATGATTTGATGTAAATATCCACGTGGCGGATGCCGTGAAGCACCATGAGATTGTCTTCCTGGTGAAAATGCATGTACCAGGGTTGCGCGACGCCGCTGACCGGACCCGGTGAGACTGCGTCCTTCCGATGATACACCCGGTCGATCCCGTCTACTTTGGGAACGAGTTTTTGAGGGATCACGTCAAAAGTGACATCCGGTGTTTCCCTCATTTTCGCCAATGCAATGATCCGGTAAAAACCGGGGACTTCTTCAATGATAGATTTATGGGTCATAGCGCATCCTCCATCAACCGCCCCAGGGCATTTTTTCATAAGTGGCCGAGAGTTCGTCCCGAAACTGCCGGAAGAATCTCTCGTGTCCCTTTTCCCAGTTGGACAGCATGTCAAAGGCTTCTTTAGGGATTGGCGCTTCCATGCTGTCTGCCATCTTCGCGTAAAATTCGCTTAAATCCTTTTCAATGAGCCAGGCGGTATTAAACACCGTGACATCCGGGATCATGGATCCTTCGACGCATTGCTGGAGGAATTCGGATTTCGCCCGTTCATCAAAAAAATTAGAGTCAGGGATGGTAAAATTTTTCAGCCCGGCGTTTTCAATATGGGCGCCGCCTTTCAAGTCTTTGATGATCTTATTGATAAATGCCACATGCTTTTCCTCTTCCGCGATGAGTTTTTTAAACGCGGATATTGCCGCGCCGATGCCCATCCGGTCGATGGAAGTCCTGAAAAAACTGATGCCGGTGTGTTCCTGGCCCAGGGCGTACTCGAAAATCTTAATGATTTTATCGTTGTTTTTGGTCATCATCTATCTCCTGCCTTGAAATTAATTGATGCTTCCCGTCATCACTTCCTTATAACACGGGAGTTCTCTGATATTGTCCAGATCTTTGTCCTTTTTGATGAAATCCCATTCTTTATAACCGTTTTCAACGCTTTTTTTCAGCCAATTACAGGCCTCACCGGTATTGTTGAGCTTGGCATATGAGCGGGCCAGATGGTATGCCGGTTTAAAGTAATCCTGTTTGATCGCCAACGAAGCATTGAAATCGGATATGGCGGATGCATATTGCGCTTTACTGTAAAACGCCTGCCCTCTGTAATAATATGACTCAAAGTCTTTGGGATTTATCTCGATGGCTTTGGTGAAGTCACCTATGGCCAAATCTTCCTGGCCCTTGGCCCCATAAACGCTTCCTCGAAAGCCATAGGCTTTGGCTGATTTCGGGATCAATTCGATGAATTTTGTGAAATCCGAAATTGATTGGTCGTAATTTTTTTTTGCCCTATTAATCATAGCCCGGTTGAAAAAAGCATCCGGATATTTCGGGTTTAGTTCAATGCATCTGTTGAAATCTTCAATTGCCGGGTCATACTGTTTTTTGATGATGTAAATGATGCCCCGCTGATTTAACGCTTCAAAAGACTTGGGGTTTATGGCAGTGGCTTTGGTATAGTCGGAGAGGGCCAGATCATATTGCTGGGTTTCCTTATAGGCGTTCCCGCGATGGATGTAAAAGCTCTCCAGAGGGTTCAATTCAATGGCCTTTGTGAAATCGGCAATTGCCTCTTTAAACTGGTCTTTTGCAGCATATGCAGCGCCTCTATTGGCGTATGATTCATAGGATTTCGGGTTTAATTGGATGGCTTTGGCATATGCTTCAATGGCCTGATCATATTCACCTTTATTTAACAGGGAATTTCCCTTGTAAAACTGATCCTCATACTCAGATGCTGAGCCCGATTCTAAACATGTTACGATGAACAAGGCAACCAAGAACAGCAGTTTTAATCTTTTCATCCAAATTCTCCTTGTTTATTAAATAAATCTTCTGCGCTTCCCCAGCAAGATGAGGTCCCGCAAAGCTTCAGTGTTTTTTGCATTCAGCCATTTTTTTTCAAAATTCGGTTCCTGCACAATCTGGGCGATGGATGCCAGCGCCTGCAGGTGCGCGTTTCGTTCATCCCGGGAGCCTATCAGAACAAAAACAGCGGTCACGTGAGGCGCGGCCTCTGAAAACCGAATGCCTTTTTTGCAACGTGCCAGGAGTATCTCAAACTTGTGTTCGCCGGGAATGATGATATGGGGAATGGCAATCGAAGGACTCAAGGCGGTGCTGCTTTCAGATTCTCTTTCTATCAGGCGTTTGAGGATGGCGTCCTGTTCCATATTCAGCTGTTTGGCCAGAACTCCAGCCAGGGCTCTGAAGAATTCCTCCATTTCCAGTCGGTTTTCAACATCCAGGACACCGGCGTGTTCGACAATCCGATCGAAACGATCCTGGACAATTTCGTCGCGCTCCCGGATGATTTCTTTTAGCTCCTCTTCGAGGGAATAGTCGGTCAGATCCTTGTTGGTGATTCGTTCGATGATGTGCAGCAGGGCGTATTCCCGAATCGACCGGATCCGGCCGTAAAACCAGTAAACAAATAATCCGGCAACCCCCAGCACGGACGCGGATATCAGCGCTTCCATGCCGATTTCATAAAGCAGAAGGCATAAGCCGCTGATGCCGGCTATCTGAAGCCATGGATAGAGCGGAACGCGCAATCGCGGCTGATAGTTCTGGAGCCGGCTTTCGCGCATGATGATCAGGGCAAGACAGGTAAAAATATAGGTCAGGATCAGTACGCTGGAAGCTGTTTTGACGATGACATCCAATTTTAAAAAAAGCGCGCCGGTCATCAGAACGCCCGTGGTCATGATTGAATAATACGGAGTCCTGAAGTGTTCGTGGATGCGGCCGATAAATTCAGGCAACAAGCCGTCCCGGCTTAAAGCCATGGGGTACCGGGATGCGCCCATGATGCCGGCGTTGGCCGCTGACATGAAGGAGACAATCGCGATAACGGCATAATATATCTTTCCCCATGGTCCCCAGATTGTCTGGGCGCTGTCGGAAACCGGCATCATGGATTTTTCAAGCGCCGATTCATTCAATACGCCCACGGTGATAAAAATATTGAGCAGGTAAATCAACAGGATGGATACGAGGGCCATGATCATTCCCAATGGAAGAATGCGTCCGGGATTTTTCACTTCTTCGGCCAGACTGGCGACTTTTAAAAGGCCGCCAAAAGAGACAAACACAA
>JALOPH010000309.1 GCA_025453995.1 Desulfobacterales bacterium | reverse complement strand
AACATGGCTCTGCTGGAAGCCCGAAAGGCTTTTGATGAAGATGAAGTGCCCGTTGGCGCTGTTCTCGTGGATCAGAAAGGGGATGTTTTGTCAACCGGACGCAACCGGACGATATACTTTCATGATCCTTCAGCGCATGCCGAAATTCTGGCGATTCGCGCAGCAGGCCAAAAATTGAAAAACTATCGCATTTTGAATACAACGCTATATGTTACGGTCGAGCCTTGTGTGATGTGCATGGGAGCGATCATTCATGCGCGAATCGGTTGCTTGGTCTTTGGCGCCTATGATTCCAAGTGGGGGGCGGTTGGTTCTGTTTATGAATTTGACAAAGATCATCGTTTTAATCACCGCCCGGATATATTCAAGGGTGTTTGCGAAGCGCAATGCAGGCAGTTAATGGTCGATTTTTTTAAAATAAAACGTTGTGGCGGTCTTTTAGATAACAACCAGGATAGATATATAATTTAAAAAAAGGAGTATCCATTGGCGAACACAGTAATTGTTGGAACACAGTGGGGGGATGAAGGCAAGGGAAAGCTCGTTGATCTTCTATCAGAACATGCGGATTATGTTGTCCGGTTTCAAGGCGGCAATAATGCAGGTCATACCATGGTGGTCGGCGGCGAAAAATTTATCAGCCATCTTGTGCCGTCTGGGATTCTTCAGAAAAAAATCTGCATTATCGGAAATGGTGTGGTTGTTGATCCTGAAGTGCTTCTGGAAGAAATTGACTATTTAATCGGAAAAGGAATTGACATCGGCCCTGATAAATTAAAAATCAGTGAAAAGGCCCATCTCATCATGCCTTATCATAAATCACTTGACACGGCCCGGGAGTCGTCTGATGAAAAAAAAATGATCGGAACCACCGGCCGTGGCATCGGGCCGTGTTATGAAGATAAAGCATCCCGCCGGGGGATCCGGTTTGTTGATCTGATAAACCCCCATATTTTCAGCGAAAAAGTTAAAACAAATATTGAGGAAAAAAATTTCCTGTTGACCCGTTTTTATAAGTCGAGCGCATTATCCGCTGAAGAAATAATTAAAAAATACTCGGTGTACGCTAAACGCTTGGCGCCATATATCGCCGACATCTCCGTTTTCATTGACAAAGGCGTCAAATCCGGAAAGCAAATTTTATTTGAAGGCGCTCAGGGAACCCACTTGGATATTGACCATGGCACATATCCCTACGTAACTTCTTCCAACACCATATCCGGCAATGCCTGTTGCGGCGCAGGTCTTGGTCCGAGGGATCTCACCGATATTCTTGGTATTGTTAAAGCATACACCACGAGGGTGGGAAAAGGCCCATTCCCGACAGAGCTGTTTGATGATATCGGCGACCGAATACAAAAAAAGGGCGCTGAATTCGGAGCCACAACCGGCAGAAAACGCCGGTGCGGGTGGATTGATATGGTGATTCTGCGCAATGCAGTCAGGTTAAACGGCATCACCGGATTTGCCGTTACAAAGTTAGACGTTCTGGGCGGTCTTGAATCTTTAAATATTTGCACTGGATATGAATATCAGGGGCGTTGCATTGATGAATTCCCGGCTGATCTCGATATACTGGCTGAATGCAAGCCCATATATGAAACGGTTTCGGGTTGGGATGAAGATATATCTGGAATTCGTCAGTATGACAAACTGCCCCTCAATACCCGAAAATACCTTCGCCGAATTGAGGAGTTGGCTCTAACCCCGATTCATATTATATCTGTTGGTCCAGGCAGAGAGGAGACAATCCTTTTGAAAAATCCGTTTGCATGATCTTCTCTATGTCTGAGGTGTTTTTTGATAGAAATTCGTGTCCATTTTAGTCAGTTTTTTTATTTGACAATCACCCAATTGTTAAATAAGTATGGCACCAAAAGTCGGGACGTGGCTCAGTCTGGTAGAGCACAGCGTTCGGGACGCTGGGGTCGCTGGTTCAAATCCAGTCGTCCCGACCAGTATTTCAAACCCATATCCCCTACCGATAGAACATGCATCATTCTTTCAGGCCACCATACCATGCCCTGCATTTCTATATGAAATTCTTTTGTTAAATGAAACTGTCGCTTATTGAAAAATGTATTGATAATTACATTGTCAAAGATATATCTTTCCGAATCACATTAAACGTTTTCTACCCCCATAATTTTTGTTGGCAGTCGAGGAGGACTGAAATAATGAATAGACATTTGCACAAACTGATCATGATTCTGGCAATACTCTTCAATATATTGCTGATTATAACGGCAGGATGCTCTGAGGATAAATCTGCCACCGAACCTGAAAAGAAAGATCAGATACAGAGTTCTGGAGAATCTGACACTGCGTTGGATCAAGACTATGTGGCCATTGTTAATGGAATCAAAATACCTCGAAGTGAAGTGGATCGTAAAGTTGAACTTATTAAAAAAAGATATTCTGATATGGGCACACCGATCCCCCAAGATCAAATAGACAGCATGAAGGAAAAATTGATCAATAGCCTTGTAGAGCAGGAGCTGCTTTATCAGGAAAGCAAGACCCAAGGAATTTCAATCGATCCGGCAGTCATTGAAAGTGATTTTGAAAATTTTAAAAAGCAGTTCAAAAGTGAGGAAGACTATCAAAAACAGATGACGGATCTCAATTACACCGAAGATGTGTTGAAATCTCAAATAGAAAAAACAAAAATCATCCAACAACTCATTGAAAAGAATGTCATCTCCACCATTTCAATTCCGGACGCAGAATTAAAGTCCTATTTTGACAGCCATCCTGATGAATTCAAGCGCCCGGAAAGGGTAAGAGCCCGTCATATCCTGATTAAAGTCGACGCTGCCGCCACTGATTCAGACAAGGCTGCTGCCCGGAAAAAAATTGAAGGAATTGAAGCACAATTAAAAAAAGAGGGAGATTTTGCAAAACTTGCCACTGAAAATTCTGACTGTCCCAGCAGCAAGAACGGTGGCGACCTGGGTTTTTTCACCCGCGGCCAGATGGTAAAGCCATTTGAAGACGCAGCTTTTGGTTTAACGCCGGGCGGTACCAGCGGAATAGTCGAAACTCAATTCGGGTATCACATTATCCGGTTGGAGGAGAAGGAGGCGGCGTCAACCCTGACATTTGATCAGGTCAAAGAAGAGCTGGGCCAGAAATTAAAGCAGGGTAAAATTCGAGATGCATTGAAGGCCTATATTGAATCCATAAAAAATAAAGGGAAAGTTGAGATCGCAAATCTCGGTGA
>JALOPH010000121.1 GCA_025453995.1 Desulfobacterales bacterium | reverse complement strand
GATCAACTCCTGGTTTTGAGTGATCAAGTATCGCAAATTTTCATCCGGAGATTGAATGACGGCATCCAGCAGTAGCGACGGCGAAATGTTCATTTCCCCTCTGATATTCCGGATGTTGTTGATAATTCCCATGATCAACTCCATCTGTTGTTCAGCTTCAACATCAGCGGAGAGAAACTGAAGGGACGCGTCACGATCCAATGGGAAAGCGGTTTTCATGATCGATCCGTCTGTTCCTGGTAGCTTATGCCATAACTCTTCTGTAACAAAAGGAACAAAAGGATGCAGCAATATCAGAGTGTCTCGGAGCACATGCCACAGAACGCCCAGGGTGGAAATCCGCTCGGGAGAATCCTCATTCCCGTAGAGAACCGGTTTTATGAATTCAAGATACCAGTCACAAAATTCATGCCAGACAAAATGGTAGATCTCATTGGCTGCGTCATTGAATCTGTAGGAATCAAGCGCTTCGGCAACTTTATGCGAAACGGTGTTCGTTCGTGAAAGAATCCACCTGTCAGGCAACGACAGGTAAATATCGCTGAGTTGCGGATAAGGTTTATTGATATGCATCAAAGAAAACCTGGCTGCATTCCACAGCTTGTTGATGAAATGGCGGTATCCCTCTATGCGTTTCTCAGACAGTTTGATATCACGGCCCTGTGCGGCAAAGGCTGCGAGGGTAAACCGGAGCGCGTCAGTTCCGTATTTCCCGATGATGTCCATGGGATCGATGACGTTCCCGGTTGATTTGCTCATCTTTTTGCCTTCTTCATCCCTGACAAGGGCGTGCACATAAACATCATGAAATGGTACTTCATGCAGGAAATGGCTTCCCATCATCATCATCCGCGCAACCCAGAAAAAGAGAATATCAAACCCCGTCACCAGAACGGAAGTGGGATAAAATTTTTTCATCAGCAGGGTCTCGTCCGGCCACCCCATGGTTGAAAACGGCCACAAGGCGGAACTGAACCATGTATCCAAAACATCCGGGTCCTGCATCAGCCGGTCGCTGCCGCAAGACGGACAGGCTGCGGGTGCTTCAGCGGACACGATGACTTTTGCGCAAGCATCGCATGTCCAGGCAGGGATGGGATGTCCCCACCATATCTGACGTGAAACGCACCAGTCGCGAATGTTCTCCATCCAGGCGAAATAATCGTTGGCCCATTTTTCAGGAACGATGCTTGTTTTTTTGGATTTAACCGCTTCTATCGCTTTTATGGCAAGCGGCGTGGTTTTGACAAACCACTGCTTGGAAAGATTGGGTTCTATAATCGTGTTGCACCGGTAGCAATGCCCAATTCCATGCTTGTGGGGCTCAGTTTTTATAAGAAGTTTTCGGGTTTTTAAATCATTGATGACTCTTTTGCGGCACTCATACCGATCAAGGGTGGCGTAATCCCCGGCAGCTTCGGTCATTTTGCCGTCATCGCCGATCACTTTGATGCTGGGGAGGTTGTGAATCCGTCCGATTTCAAAGTCATTGGGATCATGCGCGGGGGTTATTTTAAGCGCCCCGGTGCCAAATCCCATATCGACATAAGGATCGGAAAGAATCGGAATGCTTCTGTCGGTTAAGGGGAGATTCACCATTTTCCCGATAAAATTTTTATAGCGGTCGTCCTCGGGATGAACAGCCACCGCAGTGTCGCCCAGCATGGTTTCAGGCCTGGTCGTGGCCACGACCGGGCCTTCGCCACCGTCCTCCAACGGGTAGTGAATGTAATAGATATGTCCATCGCTTTCCTGATATTCAACTTCAAGGTCGGCCAATGCGGTCATGCAGCGAGGGCACCAATTGATAATATAATTGCCGCGGTAAATCAGGCCTTCCTCATATAGTTTGACAAAAACCTTTCGAACAGCTCTTGAGAGTCCTTCATCCATTGTAAACCGTTCGCGGCTCCAGTCACATGATGCGCCCAGTCGTTTTAATTGACGGATGATGGCGCTCCCGTATTTATTGCGCCACTCCCAAACAGCTTCAATGAATTTCTCCCTGCCGAGCTGATGCCTGTCAATTCCCTGGGAGGCGAGATTCCTTTCAACGACATTTTGGGTGGCGATTCCCGCGTGATCGGTTCCCGGCATCCATAACACATTGTCTCCTCTCAAACGACGATAACGGCAAAGGATGTCCTGCAATGTAATATTCAAAGAATGTCCCATATGCAAAACGCCGGTCACATTGGGCGGGGGGATCACAATTGAATAATTTCTGCCGGCGCCATCCTCGGATGCCGCAAACAATCCATTTTCCTCCCAGTATCGATACCAATTTTCTTCAACCTCAACAGGGTCATACCCTTTGTTTATCAGAGATTCCATTCTTGCATCCTATAGGTAAATGATCTGTCCCATGCAAAAAAAGGGGGATTATCATCTAACCCCCCTTTATTCAATTTATATTTATTTATTTCGAACCCAAAGATCCGAATGCTTGATTATTTTGGAATTTTTCCGGCAAGCATGTCCTTGATACGTTTTATTTCATTGCGGACAATTTTTTCTATGGCATCTTCCAGTAACTGATTTATTCGATCTCCATAGATTTTTTTAACAGCGGCTTCAATCGCTTCAAGCAGATCAGAATGCGAAATAGTCAGATCGACCTTCTGGACTTCGGTTTTGATCTGGGTAACAAGAGGTTGAATCGATTTTTCGACAGATTCAGGAGAATCTTCTTCAGAGCTGAAAAAATCATCCAGTTCTCTGGTGATGTGACTCTCCATTTCCTCAGCCGTCATGCTGTCATCATCAGCGGACTTGTCAGTCTCAACAATATCTCTTTTGCTTTGTCGCGCGCCTGTAAAAACATCTTTGTCTCCTCTTGAAAGATCAAGATATTCTTCACCTTCTTTGAAGCTATCGCGGGTCGCTCCTGAAATGCCGATCATGGCTTCATCAATCACTTCTTCCGTCAACTCGACAATAATGTCATCTTCGGGCGTAGTGCCGATAGCAATATCAGACAGTTCGATAATGTCAGAATCATCTTCGAGCAGCTCTCTTTTCTTTTCTTCAGATGGTTTTTTCTGATCCTTCTGAAGGTCACTGTGATGGTGTTTTGTCATAAAATTCACCCCGCCACTGATTCTGATTCATTCATAAAGATATAAGATTATCAATATTTTATAAAATATAATTATCACTCCTCCTGTTCTCTGTCAAGATATTTGCTCGGATATTTGCTCGGATTTATTGTGCTCATGTTCTTAATGCACGTCTTTCATTATTTTAATCAGTCAAAATGAAAAAGGGGTGTATAATAGCCCAGAATCATGGTAATGATAACATTATTTATACAAAAATGAATCGTCTGATTATTAATTGTTTTTTTCTCCAGGTTGATCAATGAGAAGATTCTTAATCCATCCGTCAGAAATTAAAAAACAATCTCCTCTCATTCAGGGAAGCGATGTTTTGCACATTCGAAAAGTACTCAGGCTCAAGCCAGGCGACCGGATTCTTCTTCTGGACGGAGAGGGAAATGAATATGAAGCTGTCATAGATGGGATTTTTGACGACTGTATTCGTGTTGATATTATAAAACAGTACCAGTCTCAGACCGAACCGCCCATCCGGATCATCGTGATGCAGGCATTTTTAAAAGAAAAAAAGATGGATATGCTGATCAGGGCGCTTACTGAAGTCGGCATATCAGCCTGGATGCCTGTTTTTACAGAACATTCAATTCCCAGGCCCGATGAGAAAAGACAGGCATCGCGCACTGAAAGATGGAAAGAGATCGCTAAAGAATCCATTAAACAGTGCCGGCGGTCCGTACCGCCGGAGATACTTTCTCCGGCGACCTTTCACCAGGCGATTCACGCCAATATGGATGCGGATCTGAAAATTATATTTTGGGAAAACGAGATGCTGCCGCTGAGAGGAAAAATAGCTCCTGATTCAAAAAAAATCTCAGATATCATCATCCTTCTCGGGCCTGAAGGCGGATTCAGCCGAAAAGAGATTGATCTCGCCACATCCGCTGATTTTGTCGGCGCTTCTCTGGGCCCGCGCATACTTAAGGCAGAAACTGCTTCTATTGCGGCATGCGTCTTAATTCAGCATATCTATGGGGATATGGGTTAAATAAAATAAATGGGCAAAAAACATCTTGACAGCCAATAAGCTTTTCCCTAATACAACAGGTAAACATTTGCCGAGGTAGCTCAGTCGGTAGAGCAGATGACTGAAAATCATCGTGTCGGTGGTTCGATTCCGCCCCTCGGCACCTTCAAAATCAATGGATTAAAGCGATCAAGAAGATGATCGCTTTTTTTATTTTTTAAATAATGATTACTTCTGACGATACCGCGATTTTATAAATTTTCACTCGGATGCAATTCACTGTAATTATTTTTTGATTCCCTGATCACGCAAATGTTCGATAAGAATCCGTCGGACTTCCTCGATGACCAGCGGCTGCATCTGACAGCTGTGGCCGTAAGGAACCACCAGTTCGGATTCAACGCCTTCCAGGTGGGCGCTTCTATAAGAGACCACGCCGTCATCCCCTTCCGGGGGCTTCTCATCTCCTTTAATGGCGATAATTGAATGCCCTTTAATGCCTGGCGGAAACGGAAGATCCGCTACGGCGAGCAGGGCCGGATTATCCGGAGACATGCTGTCAATGCTGGTTCTGGCCATGCTCCACTTGAGCTTTCCCTCCAGCGAAAACCGTTCATAGATGCTAAATAATTCAGTGCTTATCTGCAAGGCGTCCCGAGGAAGGGAAATCAACCGGGTCACGATGCGCCGGACAAAGTCGGTCGCCAGAATGCTCCCCCTGTGGGGTGTAGAGATAAAAACAACCCGGCGCACTTCGGGCAGCGGGTGGATGATGGCATAGCGGTTGACGATTTCCATTTGTTGGGGTGTTAAATCAAGTTCATCCAGGCTTTTACCGGTGATCGCGCGGAGAACTGCATCGCCTGTTTCGATAGCGGTGTATCTCGTGAGCAAACCGCCCTGGCTGTGGCCGATGACAACGATGTTCTTCAATGCAGGGTCCTGTCCTTTCGGATCACATTGCCTGACTTTATCCTGAATGCTGTCCCGCAAATGAGCGGCGGATAAAGCCACCGGCTTGCCGCTATCATATAAATAGAGCCAAATTTGAAAATTCTGCCGGACCTGCAGATCGCTCAACAAAGAATTGAACATTTCCGCCCACCAGACCGGGCTGCTCATGGTCCCATGGACAAATACGATGGGAATGCGTCCGGGTTCATAGGGTTGGATGCTATAAATGCCCGGTTCAAACTGGGAACGGCCGAATCGCATCAGATTGCGGCCCAGATTCCATAGAACCGGATCATTCAAGGAATAGGCGATAGGCGCGGTCATATCGATTTCCAGGGGAACCGATTTGCCGTCCACCATGATTTCATTCCCTTCCATACTTTTCGGGGAGTATATGCTGACCTCTCCCAGGCATTTCCCTGTCTGAATATCCTGTATGCCGCCTTTGACCTCGATAAAAACGGTCGCCGGTACCGCTGAAGAGACGGGTTTGCCGGGTCCTTTTTTCCGCACTGCCAGAATCGGAGCGCCCATTCCGGAGATCCGGTTCCGGACACTTAACCCATGCACTTCAAAGGCGTCCGCCGGCAGAACTGCCTCCAGTTCATCTGTATTCCAGGGCATTTCAACTGTTTTAAAGGTAATATGAATCTCGCCAACCGGCAGCGGCAGGATATAATCCTTGAATGTTATTTTCTGATTCGTAAAATACATCCGATTGGAAAGGCTGCGGTTGTATAAGTCACAGGCAAGTCGAAACCGCCGGTCAAATGAGCTGGGCGGCGCTTCCTCGCCCCTGCCCAGCAGGAATAAATATGCATAGACTGCTGAACCCAGGTAATAGTCTCTGGGATTGACAGGTTCATGCGGGGGTTGAATCGCATTGGATTCAAACGGATAGTAATACTGTTCACGGGCATCCAGGAATTGATTTTCAAGCGCGGCTTCCGCTCGCCAGGCGGCCAAAAAACACATTTCGGACAAACACAGCAAGAGATCCCGGCGATGATCGTCACAGGCGATTTTGTGCAATTTTGAAATGATTTGCCTCGGATCATTTAAAAAATCCGATTCATTCAATCCGTACCGATGGAGAACCACGGCAGTATAGCTGCTGAAAGTGTTTGATGTCAGGGCGCTGGCGTCGATCTGCTTATAGACAGTTTCTTCATTCACCTTATTGACGCCGACCGGTGTTGCGCAGCCGAATCCGATAAAGGCGATCAACCCTGAAAAAGTTAAAACTCTAATCTGCAATATAAAAAAACGTTTAAACCAATACATGTCCAACTTATTCACCTTTCATGTATTTGAACTGCATGCCGGGAAGCCCCCTGCGGATTTCGTATGAAAAGTCGGCCGTATGATCCAATGACAAAGCTTTTGAATTGATCTTACTCGTTTTCTTAAGCTCCTCAAAGGGCAATGAAGTGTCGATGGTTTTATTTTCATACGCATGCCGGTCAGCGAATCCATTCAGAATAATCGACCAGTGCCATTTCCCCCTGCCCGGCGCGGCATGTTTCCGTGCCAGACGGAATGCGCCGGTCATGCAATTTTCAGTCAGTGCGTTATACCATTCCGGATGCTGATAAAGCTGATTGATCCGGTTAATGTATTCCATGAAAAATTTGCGGGCATTATCCATGGAAGCCACCCGCAAACGATATAAATACACATCTTCACCCACCCGAAAATTGGTGCGCAGCCTGACCAGGTCTTTTTCATCACCGGCGATATAGATCAATTCATACTGGCGGAAAAACCCCTTGACTGCCGAGTAGGTTTCCCCGACTTCCTTTCTGGTCTCAATGGAAAAACACAAATACTGATCCCCGTCAAAACCGAAACTGATCATGGTGTGGGCAATATATTTCAGGCCCCAATCCGTGAGCATTATATCCACGCTTTTTAGTTTTGAAATATCATAGGTCCGGGTTTCATATCGGGGGACATAGTCGGTTTCTGTGATATAATCGCAATTCCGGATATTGTGCACCACGATGGTGCTGCCGGATATGTCCGCATAGGGCATTTGCGCCACATCCGGCTGCCAGTTCCGGTCATGGGACGGCTGCATCAATAAAAACGAAATCAATGGTATTAAAAACGCCAGAAAACAAAATACAATTAAAAACCGTTTGGGCGAAAAAACAATGGCTCCCACATGAATTAAAACATAAACCCCAAGCAAGGACAGGCAGACCCATTGGGGCCAGCTTCCCCACCACAGCGCAAATACGCCCCATACAAAAAACGGGAGCAGAAGCATCATGCATAACAAACGAAATATCCAATGAGGCGGATTAGGCCTGCCTGCGGCTAAAATCCGCTTGTTGGGCATACAGTGTTTTCCGGTTTTCATTATTTCTCAACTTTGGTGATTTTGCTTCCCTGAATGCCGATGCCCGCCATGAGTCCCTCCTGGCTGAAGAAAAACGCATAGATATCGGATTTGGCCGTGGTTGTAGTCAAAGATTTGGCCACGCCTTCATCCACGACCACCAGGGTTGGCCCGACACCGATTTCCCATCCTTCGCTCTTTTTAAGATACTCGAGGGAACTGTCGGTCATGAAGAAAAGCGCATATCCGAATTTCTGCACTCCGGCCTGAAGCCCGTAAGATGCGGCCACGGAATTATAATATCCTGTGGTTTTCCCGTTGATGCGAAGCGCGCCTTCTCCGTATTGACCGCCGATAATCAAACCTCCTTTTACGATGTCAGGGAATATGAGAATCCCTTTAGCGACCTTGGCGAGCTCTTTTGCCGCCGGCGTGCTGTCATAGAGTTTCTGCAATGCGGAATCCGCATCCCGGTCGATCTCTTGGGCTGTTCCGGCAAAAGCCAATGGATACACCACAAGCATCATCAAAACAACCAGCGCTGCCATCTTCAACAAACGTCGTTTCATTTTCATCTCCTTCTTTTATGGTTTAATTGATGTTGGATAACGCAATATTAAGGAAACGGCGACCAACGGATAAATGCATGAAACCCCCAGGCGGGAAGATCCGCAAACAATCCAGGATGACACATTTCAGCACCGTTTCGTTCATACACTTTACCGGTAAAATAATCGGTCATCCGCCAATTTTTACCTGAAATCCCTTCCCAGGGCATTCGAACATGCCCCTGAGCCCTTGAATCTGAGAGATTCACCACCACCAGGGCATAGTTGTCACAAGAGCGCCAGCTCCAAGCCACAAGGTTTTGATATCGTTGATTGTCCGGCCAGCCGGTTCGCTCACAGAGACACCACTGTCCATTGCGCATTTCTTCCAAAGACGCCGTTTTTAGAAGTTTGTCGTAGAACGCCTGGAGGTCAATATCCGGGGCTTCTTCAGGCCTGCGTCCAAGAAATACAGGGAGCCTGATTTTTCTCCCCTCAAACTGTCCTTCATGGAAAAGTTTTGCACCTGGAATCGTCGCTATGGTCAGCGCTGCGGCGCGCGACTTTTGAGGGGAAAACGCCGCAACGGCCCGGGGTTCATCGTGGTTTTCAATAAAACGGACCATTATTTTCTGATACGGATCTTCTGCACAAAGATGCAGCCGGACACTTTCAGCAGTGTCTTTTTCAAGACGGTCATACAGCCGCTTATCATAGCAGTAATCAAAACCCTGTTGGTGCAATTCCCATTCCAGGTCCCAGTATGCCTCGGCCATAAACAGAAAATCCGGATGCTCATTTTTAATGACTGAAATCACTTCTTTCCAATACTCGGTTTCAGGCCTTTTGCCGGCACGGATTCCCCATGTGCGGGCAAATATATCATTGATCACAAGCATGGCCATGTCGCAGCGCACGCCGTCGCACTGGCCGGCGATATCTTTCAAGGTTTCAATCACCGCATGCCGGAGATCGCGGTTAAAGGCATTAAGTTGGAGCACATCCGGCCATGCGGGGAAAAAAGGATCCCGGCCGCAGGCAAACACATTCCCATTTACATCCAGAAAAGATGCAGGGTCATTTTTCAGATCATCCGCGCTTCCATGAATGAAACATTCAGGATGATACATGACCCAGGGATGGTCGGGCGCCACGTGGTTAGGCACAAAATCAAGAATTAAATTGAGACCCCGTTTGGCAAGTTCATTCCTGGCTTTTGCCAGGCCTTTGCGGCCTCCCAGTCGCTTGTCCACTTCATACTGTCTGATGCAATACGGGGAACCGACATTATCTTCCGGACAAAAATCCGGGAGCGCCCGATGAAAATCCTCCAGCAGTCCCTTGTTCCGGTTGGCTACTGCAATGCCCGCAGGGCTTCGTTCCCAGACACCCATAAACCAGATGGCGTCAAAACCAAAAGAGGACAGGTTATTCCATTCTTCCTTCGGCACCGTGGCCAGCGTAATTGATTTATTATGTTTCCGGCTCAATTCATTGAGCCAGATCCAGGCATTGATTTCATAAATCAGTGGGGATTTAGGCCATGTTTTCATTTTGTTGAATATCTTTTTTTAGATGAAAATGATCCGTTGCGTTGTTTTACCTGAATGCCTTTTTGCGCGGGCCTTTCTGTTCCGGTTCGATTTCAATACCGCCGGCTTTTATGCCGATATCCAAAACCTGCTGGCCGGTGGTGGTGGCAAATAAATGCATGATCCGGGCAATAATGCCGGTCCACCCGGTCTGATGGCTGGCGCCCAGGCCGGCGCCGTTGTCCCCGTGGAAATATTCATAAAACTGGATACACTCTTTCCAGTGGGGATCTTTCTGGATTTTTTCAATGCCGC
>JALOPH010000308.1 GCA_025453995.1 Desulfobacterales bacterium | reverse complement strand
GAATAAGGGACGTCCTTAAATAATTCAATAACTCACTTTAAAAGCTCACAACCTTTTTTCCGGGCAATCCCCTCGCCTCTGCGGACTGCGTAGGAAACCCCGGATGGCGTCATGTTCAAACGGCGGGCAAGATCGCTCAATGGGATATTGAGTTCATGGGACGCCCAGTAACAGAATAATCCCCGGGCATCAGCGCGCTCCCTGATGCGCCTTTTTGAGAAAATCTCTCGGTGATCAATGCCGAAAACTTTTCCCGCTTTTGCGGCAATGTAATTTAGATCAATCCCTTTTGCTTTCAGTTCATACTTGCGTTCATACGATTGCTTGGCCTGAGACAGCATTGATTCAACAAAACCGCTATCCCCAAGGATTCTTTGATCCCCCTTGATCCGACCCATTTTGCTTTCCCGCTGTTTCTTGACTTCCCCCCAACCGCCGAAGCTGCGAATCAAACCACCCCCCACAAGTTCCGGCCGCCGGCCCTGATCCACGCCGGATTCCACATACGCCAAATATTGCTTGCGCGCTGATTTGAACTCATCCCCAAAGTATTTCAAAACATGGGCATCGTCCTGCCAGGCCTGCTGGCGCTTTCCCAACAGCACCCCATGACCGCAAAACGCATATTGCCCCAGCGCGTTTAGATCGCCCACCATCTTCGCCCGAATCGGATTTAAATGAATATATCGGACAAGTTCCTTGAGGTAGACGTCTTCCTGACAAATGATGGATTTGTAACGATTTTGGAACAACTGACCAAACCGCCGGTGCCGGCGGTTAAAGGACACCGCATATCCGGTCAGCAGACGCCGCATCAGAGTGGAAATCCCCGATGGCCCGGATCGAAATAAAAAATGAGCGTGATTGCTCATCAACACCCACGCATAGCACCGGGTCTGAGTCTCAGGAATCAAAACGGACAACCGGTCCACAAAATCCTGCTGATCCGTTAAATCCCAAAATATCTTTTTGCGCTCAATTCCCCGAATAATCACATGGTGCAACACTCCCGGAGAATCGATTCTGGATTGTCTCGGCATGAAAACAAAATACCCACCGGGAAAATTGATGTCAAGTTATTTACTTACTTAAGGACGTCCCCAAATTCCTCCCACTGATATGTAATTCATTGCTCCTCTTGTTATGCAGGAATCTGCACTTTTTCATAAAGGAATTCGGGGGCGATGTCAGCCCCGTTGGGCCAGCATATTGTATGAAACTCAGGATGTATGCGAAAGGCCTTAAAAGTATTCCGATCCTTTAAGGGTTCGAACACTTCTCCATAAAGTTCTTGACTAAGATCCACATCCCCTTCCGTTCCGTCTGAAAAGCAGATGTGAATTGTAAAGTTTTTTGCATATTCCGCTTTTGTTACTTTTGGTATCATCATCTACTCCAATGGCGCAATTCGCTTGGCAGGGCGCCCTGATTGAATCAAATTCCAGGCATCAAGAAGCTCTTGCTCATGTAAATCCAACCATTCCAATACAAGCCGAAGCGCACGTTTTGGAAAATCCCCATGAACGACGCCGGTCTCAATATCAACAGTAATCTGGAATTCCCCGTAAACAGCATGAAAATGCGCAGGCGGATGCTCTCGTGGAAACATACCGATTACTATCCCTAAAAATCTTGATAACTCAGGCATGAATTAACGCTATCATTTATCGTCAGTCTTGGCAACATGAGAAAATGAGTAGTGGTGACTTGGGGTCTTATTAACTTGCAATATGTTTTCAGGGCAAATATTGGGATCGGAGAAGAAGGGGACGGCATGAATAAATGCGCTAAATCGATGTTTTGGACTTGACACTGGAATGTTATACCGAGACAATCACGAATAGACGCAACGGGGTCGCTGCATTACATTATTTGCAGGGGTATCGAGCGCCGGGGAATGGTTTAATGTTGACTCCCCGTCGGCCTGACTTTAACCCCTTTTTCGGTCAGGTAGGATTTTATGCCTTCAATGGTATAAGCGCCGTAATGGGTCATGGACGCGATCAGGGCGGCGTCGGCCTTGCCTTTACTCAACACCTGATATAAATGTTCCGGTTCCCCCGCGCCTCCGGAAGCGATCACCGGGATGTCCACGTGGGTTGAAATCAATTCGGTCAATGTCAGTTCATACCCGTCCTGGGTTCCGTCTGCGTCGATGGAATTGAGGCAGATTTCTCCGGCCCCGAGGTCCCGGCCTTGCCGGGCCCATTCCAGGGCATCGATGCCCATATATTTTCGGCCGCCGTTGATGACGATTTCATAGCCCGAGGGGATTTTCCCGCTTTTTCCCACATGCTTGACATCCATGCCCAGCACAATGCACTGGTTGCCAAAGGCCCTGGCGCCTTCGGCAATGATTTTGGGATTGAGAACCGCGGCTGAATTCACGCTGACCTTTTCCGCGCCGGCCAGCAGCACATCCCGCATGTCATCCAATGTCCGGATCCCGCCGCCCACGGAAAAAGGGATAAAAATGGTTTCCGCCACCTTTCTCACCACGTCGATCATGATGTCGCGCTTTTCATGGGACGCGGTGATGTCATAAAATACGATTTCGTCTGCCCCGGCTTCATAATAGAACCGGGCCATGTCCACAGGGTCGCCGATATCGATATTGTCTTTAAATTTAATTCCCTTGGTGGTGCGGCCTTCCCGCACGTCCAGACAGGGGATGATGCGTTTGCTGAGCATAGGTTGTTAAATCCTCAAACCGACTGAATATAAAACAAAAATTCAAAAATATCGAACCGCAGAATAAGGAACCGCAGAATTTCGAAGGCTTCCACTTCAAGATTCGATATTCTCTATTCGATATTCTACGGTTCAAAGTTGAATTGTTACTGGTCGTATGAGCACATACAAAATTATGGCTCCCACTTGCAAAAATTCCTCAATATCTGCAGCCCCGGCCTGCCGCTTTTCTCGGGGTGGAATTGCATGGCGACCATGTTTTTCATCCCGATCACCGACGGGAACTCAATCCCATACTGAGTAACTGCTATTATATTTATTTTTTTTTCCGGATACGGAAAAAAACTGTGGACAAAATAGAATTCATCCGTATCTCTCAAACCGCTTAGGACCGCATGATCAGAACGGCGCCGGATCTGGTTCCATCCCATGTGGGGAATTTTGAGACCCGAAACCCCGCTCTTCTGAAACTCCGCCTTCTGAAACTCCGCTGAAAACCCCCGCACATTCCCATCCATCAGGCCAAGACAGGAAGTCTGGTTTTCCTCACTATAAGAAAGGATGATCTGGGAACCAAGGCATATTCCCAGGATGGGCTTCCCCCGATCAAAGGCATCTTTTATCGCATTGTCCAACCCCAGCCGTTTCAAGCTCTCCATGGCAGATCCCGCGGCCCCCACGCCGGGAAAAACAATCCGCTCTGCCGCTTCTATCTGCCGGATATTATTGGTAACGATATTTTCAACGCCGATATGGGACAGGGCCCTTGCCACGCTGGTTAGGTTCCCGGCGTCATAGTCGATAATCGCAATCATTACGTTTTTGTCCCCCAGCCTTTTTTCAATTCCTCAATATTTTTCATGAACGATTCCCGCATCTCCTTGGGAATCACAGTGACCACCCCCCTGGATAGGGTGTTCACATAAGGCGCCAGTTTTGATTCAGAGACCATCCTCACCCCGCCGGGCGGCAGAAAGGAAACCAGAAGCACAAAGAGCAGGGATACGATCAATGCCCCTTTGATCCCGCCGAAAAGCCCGCCCAGCATCCGGTCAAATACGCCCAGCAAGGCCACCTTGATGATCAGCCGTATCAGAATTCCCGCTCCCGTAATGATCATCAAGACCGCGCAAAACAGAATAATGAAACTTGCGATATCCAGGTAGGCGGGCGTGGGTATCCAGCGCGAAAGCAACGGGGAAAGCGTTTTATAATTGGCGTAGGCCACGTAATACCCGGCGGCAACCCCTGCAATCGACGCCAATTCCCGGATCAACCCTCTGAAAATTCCCCGGATGACGCCATACCCCAATACAACCACAATCACCATGTCAAAAGGATTCACGGCCCCTCCCTCATAATCTTAATATCATTGAAATGCTTAGTTATCCCCAACAGTTATTATGATCAAGAAAATTCTTGTCTTTTGGCGGTCAAGCGGTGTAAATTATTCAAACAAAAAGGGGTTATGCGCATTTTTGATCATGCCCAAAATAACGGCGAATGACCAGGATAAAAATGCCGCGCAGATTTCATAGAGTGAATGACCGATTATAATTTAAACGCAAAAACCGAACTGACGTTTTCAGATATCAATCTCGCACGGGAACTGTTCGGGGAGCAGGACAGCAACCTCAAAAGGATTGCTGAAGCCGCGGATGTTCATATTCAGACAAGGGGCAACACCGTGTTCATCCAGGGGGATACGATATCAGCCGGTCTGGCGGAAAACATTCTCAACCAGCTCTATGGACTCATCAAGGAAGGCTACCCCGTCTATCCCAAAGACGTTGAATACGCGACCAATATCCTTTGCAGGGACAACAGCGTCAAGCTCAAGGAAATTTTTTTGGACGCGGTCTATGTCACCTCCAAAAAACGTACCATTGCCCCCAAGAGCCCGGCCCAGAAAGAATACATTGACGCCATCCGGAGCTTTGACATTGTGTTCGGCATCGGACCTGCGGGAACCGGGAAAACATATCTGGCCATGGCCATGGCAGTTGCAGCGCTTGCCAAAAAGCAGGTCAGCCGGATCATTCTCACCCGGCCGGCCGTGGAAGCCGGGGAGGCCCTGGGGTTTCTGCCGGGAGACCTGGCTGAAAAAGTAAACCCGTATTTAAGGCCTCTTTACGACGCGCTGCACGACATGATGCATTTTGAGAAATCATCCAATCTGTTGCAGCAGGATATTATTGAAGTGGCGCCCCTGGCTTTCATGCGGGGAAGGACGTTGAACGATTCTTTCATCATCCTCGATGAAGCCCAGAACTCCACCACTGAACAGATGAAAATGTTTTTAACCCGGATCGGATTTAATTCCAAAGCCGTTATCACCGGCGACATCACCCAGAGCGATCTTCCGAGCAACCGGGCTTCCGGGCTTGTCGAAGCCAAGGATCTCCTAAACGGCATCGAGGGGATCCGGTTTGTCTTTTTCTCCAAACATGACGTGGTGCGGCATCGATTGGTTCAGAAGATCATCAATGCCTATGAGCAAAAAGAAAACAAACGACCCATTTGATTTTCCTTTCGGATTCAGCCTTGCACAACAGCCATGAAACTGATACCCCCATCCAAATCTTTTACATAACCTGTTTATCCATTTAATTATATATTATGATACAAATTCAATCCCAGCCAATTGATATTACGATGAAAAAAATCAAGCCCAATACGTGGCCGCTGCTGGGCATCCTGATTTCGGTCACCGTCCTTGTCACG
>JALOPH010000120.1 GCA_025453995.1 Desulfobacterales bacterium | reverse complement strand
GATACGTCATGGCGCAGCTAAAAAAGAGGTCGTGCGGGAATTCCTGGATAATGTGGGCCGTGAAAAAATATATGCGGTTATTTATAATGCCTGTCCGGACAATATAATCGAGACCTTCCTGAATAAAAAGAGCAAATACAGTTATTATCACTACTATAAACCAAGAAAAGAGTAAGTTGTTTCAGGCTTTATAAACAGGTTTGATGAATGCCCCATATTTTTAAAAAATATTATCCCTGGAGAAACCTGCTTTTTGTTTTCGGCGAGGGGGTTCTGATTTTTATCATCATCAACAGTGTTTTTGTTTCCTGGGTTGGCTTTTCTGAATTGAAATCCTTTTTTTTCATTTATTTCTTCCGGGCGTTTATCGTTACTGCTGTATACCAGATTTGTTTTTACTATTTTGATCTGTATGATCTGAAAATAATACCTTCACTTTCTGATCATATGCTGAAGGTGCTTCAGACATTTGGTTTTGGTTGTATCGTTCTGGCGTTTATATACTACAGTTTCCCCTTTCTGATTATTTCCAACAAAATTTTCTGGTGCGGTTTTTTTGCGGTCGGCATGGCGGTTTTCTTCTGGCGGTTTACATATTTTAAAATTCTTGAACGGCGAATGTTTGTCCAACCCATTGCGGTGATCGGTACCGGGAGTTACGCCATGGAAATTGTGGACGCCATTGAAAGGAAAAAGGACTCCGGATTTAAAATCATCGCGCTTGTCGGAAACAAGCAACAATCATTCAGTGAAAAAGGACTTCATGTTGTTGAAAATATTGCAGACCTCCGTGAACACTGTGTCCAGCGGTCTATAGGCAAAATCGTCGTGGCCTTGGAAGAAAAGCGCGGAATCCCATTGTACGAGCTGATTCAATATAAATTCCTTGGAGTAGAAATAGTCGATGGGGCGCGCTTTTATGAAGAGCTTGTGGGAAAAATCCCGGTAAAAAGGATAAACCCTTCATGGTTGATTTTTTCCGATGGATTTCATGTCAGCCGAATTAAAAAATTGCTCAAGCGAATGCTTGATATTGTCGCGGCATTAAGCGGTTTTTTGGCTTTCCTTCCGATTTTTCTGATAAGCGCTTTGATAGTGAAACTTGAATCGGCCGGAGGCGTATTTTACCTTCAAAATCGTGTTGGAGAAAACGGAAAAATTTTTAAAATTATCAAGTTCCGTTCAATGAAAGCGGATGCTGAAAAAAACGGTCCGGTCTGGGCGTCCGAAGATGATTGCCGGGTGACAAAGTTCGGTCGCTTTATCCGCAAAACACGAATAGACGAGATCCCCCAGCTGCTGAACGTTCTCAAAGGGGACATGAGTCTCGTCGGTCCCCGGCCTGAGCGACCGGAATTTGTGGAAAGCCTTGCAAATGATATTCCATTTTACAACAACCGGCATGTGATAAAACCGGGCATTACCGGGTGGGCTCAGATTTATTATCCTTACGGAGCTTCTGTGGAAGACGCGCTGCATAAGCTTGAGTATGATTTTTATTATATTAAAAATTTGTCCATTGCCATTGACATATTGGTTATTTTACAAACGATAAAAGTCATGTTGTTCCGTAAAGGTTCACGGTAATTGGTTGTACCGTTAAGGAGATTCATATGCAGGACACTCTCATAACTTCGCAAAAAGAAGTTTCCAGGCTTGCCCAAAACAGCAAAATCCTTTTTAATCTTCTGCCAGACAGCCTCTTTATCATAAAAGATAATTTCGTCATTGAGCGCATGAACAAATCAGCATTCACCCTTTTTGGCAGCCAGTATGGCCGTAAATGCTTTGAAGTTCTCTATGGCGCTGAAGGTCCCTGCGATTCGGAATCCTGTCCTTTTACCTGTCAAAATCCCGATCATATTTATGGCCGGATGAGCGAAAAAAAAATCAATGACAATCTGTATGTGGAATGCGGATATGTCCCATTTAAGGGGTACCGCCAGGATAAACTGGTTTTGTTGATTCTTAGGGATATCTCCCAAAAGAAACTGCATGAGATTGAGCTTGAAAACTACAGTCAAAATATCGAAAAAATTCTCAAGGAAAAAATCGCGGTTCTAAAACAGAATGAACTTGAACGGGAGCAGTTGTATCATGAAGTGAATTACCTGAAAAAAGAGACGGAGCGGTTGGTCGGCCGGGAAAAAATGATCGGTGAAAGCAAGTCCATTCAAGCGCTTCGGGATATGATTCACCAGGTTGCAGACTCAAACGCCACGATCCTGATTACGGGAGAATCCGGAACCGGCAAAGAGCTTGTGGCTGACCTGATTCACAGGCACAGCAGCAGGGCGGATAAGCGGTATTTAAAATTTAATTGCGCCGCTGTTGCGGAAAGCCTGCTTGAAAGCGACCTATTCGGGTATGAAAAAGGCGCGTTTACCGGAGCTTCTGAGAGCCGTAAAGGTAAATTTGAGGAAGCAGACGGCGGAACTGTTTTTCTTGACGAGATCGGTGATATCAGCCCCAAAATGCAAGCCTCGCTGCTGCGCGTGCTGCAGACAGGAGAGGTTTTCAGGCTGGGCTCCAACAAACCCTTACCTGTGGACGTGCGTATCATCGCCGCCACCAATTCTGATTTGGCTGAGGCGGTCAAAACCAGGAAATTCAGGAGCGATCTTTATTACCGATTAAATGTCATCAACCTGCGGCAGATTCCCCTGCGGGAACGTAAGGAAGACATTATTCTTCTCGCAACGAATTTTCTCGTTAAATATCGGGAGCGGTTTAACAAAGAGGTCACTTTTTTGCCCGACAGTGTCGTTGAAATGTTAATGGCCTATGATTGGCCGGGCAATATACGGGAATTGGAAAATGTTATACAGCGCGCCGTGCTGCTTTCCAGAAACGGCATGATTACTCCTGAAGATTTAGGTCTTAAATTCACTGATACAAACGTTCAAGACAAAGCGCCTTTGTTGATGTCAATGGAAAAGTTTCGCAATCGTTCGTTAAAGGAGTGTATTTTGACTTTTGAATCTGAACTTATTTCCCAAATAATGAAAGAATATGGCGGCAATGTGGAAATTGCAAATGAGCATCTCGGCCTGTCAAAAACAACCCTTTATGAGAAACTGAAGCGCTACGGTATTAATCCCAAAGAATGTAAAAAAGATAATTCAAAAATGGCTTAATTATTGCATGAAAATATGTCGATTTCATAATCCATGCACATTGTCATTGCATGGTACATGGTTTCATAAATATGATTGAACATATTGAGTTTTTTCCCGGGTGGGCGTAAGGTCCACCCCCGCGTGAGACTACAAATTTTTATGTAGGGGCGGTGTTTATCCCCGCCAGCTGAAAATAGATTGAATACATTATCGTAATTACGAACCTGACCACATTGGTTGTCATTTCTCTGAAATATATAGGAATAACTGCGAAGTAAATATTTTTGCCATAATATGTTTGTAATACCATGATGAAAGCAAAAAGTAATAAAGATTTAAAGAGTTGTCCCCATTTTTTTAAAATAATGAAAACCTGTAATCTGTCCAGTAGCGGGTTCTATCTTCCCAGCCTAAAAAGTCTTTCAACGTATTGCCTGACCCCGATGTATAAAAAATGTTCAATTTACAAGGACAATCTTTTAATGGAACGCGAAAAGATAAAGCCTTCGGTCAATGATTCCAACAGCAGGCGGCGATGCAGGCGCTTCCCAATGCAGCGTAAGGTGTTGATACGAACATGTAATTCGTCTGGAATTGTGGTTGGTGAATTTGTTGAGCTGGCAATGACGCTTGATTGCAGCCAGGGCGGCATGCGGGTTGTTTCAAGCAAGATGATTCCCGATCAGTCCCTGCTTCTTTTTAATTTTGATTATGATTTTTTAATTCCTCAGCTTCAGGGATTCGCCCAGCTATGCTGGCAGAAAAATATCGAAGGTCTTCCACAGGGCATTGAAGCGGGTCTTGTTTTCAAAGACGCTGACAGCCGCAAGGCGCTTGCCCGCAGGATGGAATGTTAAAGTGGTCGATGCAGACCCTTGTTACATTTTTCCGGAAGTCAGAACAATTTTTCCGGTTTTCCGTATTTTAAAAAATTTAGTAATTTTCTAAATAATATTAATAAGTTTTATCATGCGCCGATTCATTTTAATGAAAAGAATTGGCGTTTTTTTATTATCATTGACAGAAAGTCGCACTTCCCTCTGCCCATCAGACTTCTTTTTTATATAATTATCAATTGGTTTCATGTTAATTTTCTTTTTTTCCTGTTTTCGGAATTTTGTCATGCCCGCAGTTTATTATTTACTCAAATTGACGGCTCTGTTGGGGATTCCTATAAATTTTTTTTGTAAATATTTTCGTTTTAATACCTTTGCTATAGGATGAGAATAAGTTTTATATGCCATATGTAGTAGATGAAGGCTTCTCCGAATTTGATGATGAATTAAAAATAAGGCTTCATAAATAGTGGGTTTCTCAGCGCGAGCGAAGCGAATCATTCTCATAACCACTCGAATTTAGATTGGATTGCTTCTTTGATACGCTCAATGACCTCCGTCGAGTTTTTTACGGTTCTGTTGTAAAGGAGGTCAAAAATTTTTCGAAATTAATATTTGGCTCTTAAATTGCATAACACTTATATATTAATAAATTTTGTTCAAAATCTGGTCAGCTGAAAATTGGTTTATTTATATAGTTTTTATTTAATGCTGGTTTTCAGTTTGGTTTAAAAAATTTAGCTCATATGTTTTACGGAGGATGACATGAAAAAGCTGTATGTTTTATTGGGCCTGTTTTTAATAATTCTTGGCGCAGTTGGCACTGCAAGCGCCATACCCTATACCGACTCATATAATGCGGGACATACATATATGAGTGGATCGTTCCTGGAGTTGCTGAATGGTGCAAATTCAACAGTCACCTGGACCTTTGATATCACAGATTCCGGATTCAATCCTGACACTCAAGATGTAACATCTGCATCAGTGGCGCTCCATCTTCAAGATGATAGCGGACTGGATTTTCTGGAATTTGCACATCTTAATGTGGGAACGAATAATTTTTATTGGGAAGTGAACACCGGGGATTCAGTTTTTGGAATCAACTCGCTGATGTCCTTAAGTGATACAGGCACTGTTGTTGCTACTCTTCGAGCCATTTTAGGAGATTTTTATTTTAATGCTGCTGATTTGTATGCCGAGGGTACAGAGCCAACATCAGCAACCGCGCCTGTTCCCGAACCAACCGTTTTGCTTCTCTTTGGCACAGGTCTGGTCGGCCTCTGTTTCGTAACCAGACGACGACTCATCCATCAGCATTAGTCTTTAGTAAGTTTTCTAAATACAAAAACCGTTCTGCAAAATATTGCAGAACGGTTTTTTTTCTGGTATTTATCTAATGTTTTTTGATAATATTATTCTAATTTTAATGTTAAAAATTACAAATGAAGATATCTGAAAATCAAATATTTCATCATGACGCTTTCCATTGATAAAAACCCTAAACCCTTTTTTCCTGAAAATATCCTTTCCAGCGATCAAAATAGAAAACCATGGCGCGTGGCCCATACCAAAAGCAGGCGGGAAAAGATACTGGCCAATTATCTGGCAAAAGAAAAGATCGGATATTTTCTGCCTTTGGTCCAAAAACGCCAGTCTGATATAAAACGATCTCGTTTCAGCCTCATGCCCCTTTTTAACGGGTATCTGTTTTTCAAGGCCGATGATTTCGACCGCCACAAGGCGTTTCGCTCGAACCATATCGCCAGGGTAATTGATGTGGGCGATGAAAAAAGACTGTTACATGAATTGATTCAAATCCAAAAAGTGCTTTTGCAGGGAACCCCGGTTTTTCCCTATGACTTTCTTGAAAAAGGGCGGCTGGTTCGGATTAAACATGGACCGATGAAAGATATTGAAGGAATCATCATACGAAAAAATCATGACTGCCGGCTGGTTCTTTCGGTTAATTGCATCATGCAATCCGTGTCAGTTGAGATTGATGCTGATCTTGTTGAAGCGATTCTTTAGGAGAATCAAGTATAAATAATGTGTTTAATTTTTTGGATTAATACCATCACGTTCAATGCAAAATTACCTGACCATTGATGTCGAAGATTATTTTCATGTTTCAGCATTTGCGGATATCATTTCCTCAAATAATTGGGATCTCATGGAACAGCGTGTTCATATAAACACGAAGTCGATTCTGCAATTGCTGAAGAAATATGAGGTACGCGCAACTTTTTTTGTTCTGGGCTGGATTGCTGACAAACATCCCCAGGTTGTTAAAGATATCGTGAAGGATGGTCATGAAATCGGCTGTCACAGCTATTGGCATCGACCTGTATTCGAGTTGACGCCTCAGGAGTTCAGAGAGGATACACTTAGGGCAAAAAGCATTTTAGAAAGTATTTGCGGCAAAAGAATTGCATCATACCGTGCACCAAGCTATTCCATCACCAGAAAATCACTATGGGCACTGGATATTTTAAAGGAAGCCGGCTTTAAGATAGATTCAAGCATTTTCCCTATTATTCATGATATGTATGGAATTCCTGAGTCTCCCCGTTTCGGCTATACGCTGCCCGGAAATGGTTTGTATGAATTTCCAATCACCACCATGATGTTATGGGGCAAAAACATTCCGGTTGGAGGGGGAGGATATTTCAGGTTGTTTCCATATTGGTTCACGAAATTCGCCCTTCGGAGGGTGAATAACACAGAAAAGCAACCTTTTGTGTTTTATTTGCATCCCTGGGAGATCGATTGCAATCAGCCCAGATTTAACAAGGCGCGGCTGTTTTCAAAGTTCCGGCATTACAATAACCTTGGAAAAACCAGGGATCGTTTTGAAAGATTGTTAAATGATTTTGAGTTTGTTCCTTTGCCGAGCAATGGAACCTAATGCATGATTTCATAAACAAGGTTGCACATACTGAGCAATTTTCCGGGCGGGCGTAAAGCCCGCCCCTATGAGATATTGCAAATATTTGTGCAGGGGCGGGGTTTACCACCGCCCGCTAAAAGTCTTTAGATAGGATTTTGAAAAAATACATGTAAGGGCCCGCAACCCCTGGTTGCCCCCGAAAGGGACGGAGTGCGTCTTTATCCTAAGGTAAAAATTGACATTGATGGAAGAATTACGATTTACCGATTAAAAAATTTCAGTAATCCCGTTTATGGTCATTGCGAGGCAGTTTTATCGCCGAAGCAATCTCCACCGGATCTGGGGATTGCTTCGGCAAAACCGCCTCTCAATTACTGTCCTATGAAGTTTTAATATTAATGATGTCCCTTAGAATTGCTATGTATTTAAAAGGATATTCCTGTATCCCACAAACATTGCTTTTTTCTATTCTGGCTCTCATATTGTTTGCCCCCACAGCAGTCTATTCAGAAGACGTGATTTTGGCATGGGACCGCCCTGATGATGCCAGAGTCACCGGATATAAAATATTTTACGGGCTTGAGGATAGGGATTTTACATCCGCTCCTAAAAAAACCATCGATTCGCCGGACATTACTTCATGTGATATTTTTAACCTTAAAGAAGGGCGAACCTATGGTTTTGCGGCAAAAAGCATTGATGGCAAAGGCAATGAAAGTGAGTTTTCAGAAGTCATATATTATGATGTTCCCGGAACACCAGATGATCCGGATGATCCAGAAGATCCCGATGATCCCAATGACCCGGATGATCCTGATGATGACAAAAGTTCAGGTGGAGGGGGCGGTGGGTGTTTTATTAATATATGGCTAAAAAAATAACCTATAGTGAATGCAGTTATATATTTGTCATTGCGAGGAGCAAATCGACGCGGCAATTTTATGCGATTGCATCACTGCGTTCGGAATGACATCTTTAGGTGTCAAACAATTTATGATTTTCACTTTTATCTTTCAATAAAGACGATGAATAGTCTGCTATGTGTGGCTTTGCCGGCATATTGAATATATCCTCAAAAGACGTTGTTTCCGAAGACCTGATTCTTCGAATGACATCCATTTTAAAGCATCGAGGTCCTGATGAAACCGGCGTGTATTTTGATAAATATATTCATCTGGGGCATTCAAGGCTGAGCATCATTGGTTTAACAGACGGAATTCAGCCGATATCAAACGAAGATGGCTCATTATGGATTGTCTATAATGGAGAAGTCTTCAATTATATTGAGTTAAAAGCAGACCTTCAAAAAAGAGGCCATTGTTTCAAAACTCAAACAGACACCGAGGTTATCCTTCATTTGTATGAGGAGATGGGACCTTCCTGCCTTTCAGAACTCAATGGTCAATTCGCCATTGCCGTCTGGGATTCGAGAAAAAAAGAACTTTTTCTTGCCCGGGACCGGGTGGGCATTTGCCCGCTTTATTTTACTTTTCAGAATGGCCGGTTTTTATTCGCCTCAGAAATCAAGGCTCTTTTTATAGACCCAACCATCAATCGGGAAATTGATCATGCATCCCTGAAACAGATTTTTACATGCTGGACGACAATCGGTTCACGAACCGTTTTTCAAAACATCCATGCCGTCTGTCCAGGGCATTTTATGATCATAAAGGGTGATTCCGGACCTGATATTCAACACACTTACTGGAATATACCTTATTATCCGCCGGAAGAGAAATGGAAGGGCAGTCAGGATGATGCCGTCAATAAACTTCGGGAGCTTTTGGAAGATGCCGTTAGATTACGGTTAAGAGCCGATGTCCCCGTAGGCGCTTATCTGAGCGGCGGGCTTGATTCTTCCATCATTACTTCAATCATTGCCGGGAAATTTAATAACCGGCTAAAGACATTTTCTTTGGGATTTGCGGAAAAAGTTTTTGACGAAGCAAAATATCAATCTGAAATGATCGCGTTTCTTAAAACTGATCATCGCCAGACGCTTATAACAAATCAGGAGATTTCCGATTTTTTCCCCAAAGTCATATGGCATTGTGAAAAGCCCCTGTTAAGAACAGGCCCTGTTCCTTTATTCTTGTTATCCAATCTGGTCAGAAAAAACAATTTCAAGGTCGTACTGACAGGAGAGGGGGCTGACGAGGTTTTTGGGGGATATAATATTTTTAAGGAAGCCAAAATCAGGCATTTCTGGGCTCGCCAACCCCAGTCCAAATATCGCCCATTGCTTCTAGAAAGGCTCTATCCCTATATTTTTGAAAATCCATCCCGGACCCGGACCTATTTGCAGAAGTTTTTTTCTGTCACTAAACAAGATTTGCATGATCCCCTGATGTCACATCGCAAGCGTTGGGAGAACACCCAGAGATGCGTTTCTTTTTTTAAAAACGACATTCTTAATGAGTTATCGGGTGTTGATCCGCTCCAGGATCTGTCCGCATGGCTGCCGGAAGATTTTCAAAGTCGAGATATATTCTCCCGCGCCCAGTGGCTGGAAATGAATATTTTTATGTCAAATTACCTGTTGTCTTCCCAGGGTGACAGAATGTCGATGGCCAATTCCGTTGAATTGAGGGTCCCTTATCTTGACCACCGGCTCATCGATTTTGCCGCGCGATTACCAGCCCACTGGAAAATTCATGGGTTGAATGAAAAGTATCTGTTGAAACAGGCATTCTGCAACCAACTTCCAGAAAACATACTCAATCGGGCCAAGCAACCCTATCGCGCGCCTATCGGCCAGGCATTTTTCAACCATGGCAATGCCAGACTCAATGAGCTCATCAGTTCGGATCTGGTATCGCAAACCGGCATTTTCGATCCGAAAAAAGTTACCCATCTTTTTGAAAAATGCCTGGATCAACGGCAAGGTGTTTTGAGCGAATCCCAGAATATGGCGGTGGTAGGAATAATTTCCACACAATTGATTCATGAAGAGTTTGTCAAAGGGTTTGCGATGCTGGAGGTTCAACCTGCAAAGCCGGATAAGATTGTCCGGAGAAACC
>JALOPH010000119.1 GCA_025453995.1 Desulfobacterales bacterium | reverse complement strand
AAACCTCATCAAATTTTACCGAGGCGGGCGCTGGCGGCAAAGGCATTTTCATATTGACGGCGTCCTTGAGCGCCGCCTGTGTGTCCGGATCGATCCACCAGTAAGTCATTGCGCTGCTTTCATCCCCGTATTTGGATAAAACCGTCAGGGGGGTCCCGAACTTATTCCAATAAAGCAGGCGCGTGTAGTCGATATTCCAAAGCAGGACATAAGGGTAGGCCTGAAAAAATATCTGGTCCATCTGGCGGAAAATTTCATTGCGCTCGTTGATATCAAAAATCCCTTTTTGTTTCTCTATCAATTCGTCTATTTTCGGGTTTTTGAAGCCGGAGATATTATTTCCGCCTTTTCGGTCCGCCTCTTTGGACGACCACATGGTTTCAGGATCTTTAAAAACACCGGAGCTCCAGGCCGCCCAGGTCATCTGGAAATTATACTCATCCATATCCCTGGCCCATGACGCCCAGTCTTTTTTGTCGATAATCAGCTCAATCCCAACATCTTTTAAGTCTTCGGCGTAGATTGCCAGGAATTTATCCGATGATGAATCGTTGGAAAGAAACCGGAATGAGAATTTTTGTCCATTTTTTTCCAGAAAACCGGTTTTCGGGTTGACCTTCCAGCCGGCGTTTTTCAGGAGTTCACGGGCTTTTGTTTTGTCCATTTCGATCAGGGGGTTGGGGCAGGGATGCGCATCTGAATAGAGGTCTTCAAAATATGACCGGTGCAGGAAGTATTGGCTGTACATGAGGGTCTGATTCATTTTCCGGCGGTCCAGCATCAAGGCCATTGCCTGTCGCGCCTGGATGTCATCAAATGGCGGCCTGCGCATGTTCATCGCAAAGCCCTGGAAGCCCACCGGCTTGTGATTGAATACTTTTTGCTTGATCATGTGATTTTTCAAAAAAGCGTCGCCGTTGGTTTCATCAATCCATATCCGGGAGGTATAGACCGGATAGACGTCTATGTTTCCTTTTTTAAACGCTTCAAAAGCGTTGGTCCGCTCGACGAAGAATTTGTAGGTGATGACTTCAAAATTTCCTTTATGCTGATGCCGTTTGGCGTCTTTGTTCCACCAGTTCTTCCGTCGGTTGATGCTGATGGAAACGCCTTCATCCATCCTCCCCGGCTGATAAAGACCCGACACAACCGGGAATTCAAAGTTGATCTTGTTGAAATCCATTTTTTCATAGGCGCGCTTGGAGAGAATGTAAAAATCGCCAACTGCCATAAGGTTTTTCCAGTGGATTTCTCTGGCGGTAAACCGTATGGTTTTTTCATCCATGACCTGGGGCGGTTCGAACCGTTCCATGTTGGCCTTGTGAGGCCCGGTCATGTTATTGGGATTCATGATGGCGTCATAAGTCCAGCGGACATCATGGGCGGTGACAGGTGTGCCGTCGCTCCAGCGCGCGTTGGGATGAATAAAAAATGTAAATGTTTTTTTGTCGTCGGATAAGGACCATTTTTCCGCAAGCCCGGGTTCATATTCCAGAGTGACGGGGTTCATTGTCAGCAAGGTTTCAAAAAAAGCTCCGAATATTTCCGCAGTCAACGTATTGTTGTCCAAATAGTAGTTAATGCTTTTGGGATATTGACCTCCGAAAGTGGAGATTTCACCCCCAAGTTGAGCATTTTCTGAGGCCAGCGGGTCCGGAAGGTCCGCCCAGCCAGGCATGGGGAAATCTTCTGCACGAGCTGGATGGCTGGCGGCGAAAAGCATCAGAAGCAATAGGATAAAATATTTAATATTGTTTTTTATAGTCATCATAGCGTTTATCCATTTTTATAATTATGAAAGAGAATGAACCGTAAAATATCGAACAAGGAATAATGAATGCTGAAGTAAAGATTTCAAGAAAGATACACTTGGAAATTTTTTATCCGAAAAGATACTTTTTTTGCCAGAAACAGGACGGCGTCCATGGTTCCGTATGAATAGATATCCCGGCCATTGACGTTGTGTGTAAACGAAAACTGGACCGTGCCATCCGCAGACGTCAGGGTGTAGGTGTGCCACCCATGGCCGTCTAAGTATTGCGCAGGGATTCCCAGTTCTTGTTGCTGGACTTTTGGGTCCCGTATTTTGGTGATATCATTTTCTGAAAACTCAATCCCAAGCTGATTAAAGTATTTGACCATGGCCTTTGCCGTACCGCTGGTGTCGACTTTTGTCTGTTGATGGCTTTCTTTGATTTCAAGATGATACCCTTCAAACAGGCCGGGATAATGTGTGGCTGCAAATTCCATCATGGCCTGGAACCCGACAATCTGTTTTGCCATATTGGGAGCAATCACCGCACAGATGGCCGAAGATTGGACGGTCTTTTCAAGCATATCCCTGTCGCCGCCAGTGGTGCCCATGACAAACGGCAGAGCGTGCTTGCAGTAGAAGGCGGCATTCTCATTGACAACCATGGGCAGGGTAAAATCCACAGTGATAAAAAAGCCTTGAGACGCCTTGATGTTATCAATGGCGTCCTCCCGGGTTGAAGGCGTGAGCAACCTGATGGTTGCAGTATCAAGCCGGTATTCTGAAGACTGAATTTCAGGACCGGTCAGGGAATGCTGGATCAGTTCAAACCGGTTGTCTTTGAGAAAGTGCTGGGCGATGGTTGTGGCGACTTTTCCGGGAATGCCGTTGATCATAATTTTGATTGGTTTCATGAGAGTCCTTTTGTATAAAATTCAGTTTTTTCTTAATTCCTTTAACCGCATTGCCGCTTCTTCGACTGTTTTTTTCAGTTGAATGAAAATCTTCATTTCCGGAGCATCTAATTGTTTTTGCAAGGTCGTCAAAGCAACGGGGATATAGGATTCAAAATATTTTTTCCCCTTGACCCTGGAAAGATAGCCGAAAGCGCCCAGGGCCTGGAGAAGCCTTGTGACAGTGCAGAACCCGTATCCGGAAATAAACTTCAGTGCATTTATTTCAATCATTGTTTGAAGTTGTTTGAGACAATATCGTACCAGATGGGATTGAATGCTCTCAGGCAGATTGACATATGGATCCATGAGAAGTGACGCGAGGTCATACTGGATAGGGCCGATGCGCCCGCCCTGGAAATCTATAAAAGAGACGCAGCTGTCTCTAACCATGATGTTCCTGGATTGCAGATCTCTGTGCATGAATCCCTTTACGGAATGCTTCAGGGCAAGATCCGCAAGGTTGTGAAATTCGCCGGAAAGCGGGCCGAAACCTATATCCAAATTTAAATAACCCGTTAAGAATGCATCCGCAAAATACCGGCATTCCCTTTCAAGAATCAGTTCACGCGTGTATTCGGACGTTTGGTATGTCCAGGATGTGTCAAAGGATCTTGCGCCGTGGACAGCCATGCGGAGAAATTGATCGATGACAGATTCATACAGCGAGATGATCTGGTGATGGTCTTTCCCGGAGACAGCCAATTGAAGAGATGTGTCTCCCAAATCCTCCAAATAGACCAGACCGGCGAATATGTCCTCATGGTATATTTCAGGAACGGATATTCGATGATTAAATAGGTGACGGCCGATGGACAGAAATGAATTAATTTCAGATATCGCGTCATCGGATTTGATGCCGTGATCCGCCATGACAAGAGAGTCATTTCCTGCTTTGATCCGGTACCACTTCCGGTCGGAACCATCCCCTGCCAGCAATTCGGCGGACATGGGCGCGGATGGAATTTTCCCGTATGCCTTTAAAAAGGCCATCGGCGCTGTCTTTTCCAAGGCTGCCATTGTATAGCTTTCAGGGGACCCGATGTCTCGCCAGTAATGATCTTTGGGAATGTAAGTCGCAATTTTATGGCCGGACCGAATCATTTTTCCATAGACATCAATGCTGCTGATGAACTGATTCTCAGGAATAAAATCCATCATGACGGGATTAACAATCTGAATCCCGGTAAAGGCTATGCATGATCGGGCATCAGGGCGGTTTTTAGCGTTCGGATCAAAGCCGACTACAAATCCTTGCGCGTCCAGCCAGACAGAGTTGAATTCCGGGTAGTCGTGCATGACCAGGGTCGCGGGGTGGGGATGTCCGATATGATATTCAAAGACAGCCCGCAGATTGATATCGGATAAAATATCGCTGTTGATCACCAGAAACGGACGGTCTTCCAGAAAATCAGACACATTTTTGATTGCCCCGCCGGTGCCGAGAATTTTTTCCTCGAACCGGGTGTGAACCGGGATTGGATAATTTCGGGAACGGACGTGCGATGAAATTTTTTCATGCAGATGATGGGCGTTGATCATAATTTCGGAGCATCCGCTCTCGACAAGTTGATCAATGATGATATCGATCATCGGGCGGCCGGCAATCGGGAATAAGGCTTTGGGTATGGTCTGGGTATGGGGGAGCAGCCTGGTGCCGAAACCGGCTGCAAGAATAAGAGCTTTCATGTTGTGTTGTATTTAAATCGAAAGAATTTTTGATTAGCGCCAACGCACTTTATGGATTAACGGGGCAGATACCGTCTGTATTGCTGAAAAATATCCGCATAAAACTCGATTTTCTCTTTATCCTTTTCGGGCTCGGTAATGCCGTGCGCAATAAAAAAAGTAACCGCATTCTGATAATTCAATTTAGATAGCGCTTCGATCCGTTCGATTTCCTTGCGTTTATACATCCGGTTGCCCAGCGACTGGATTTTATTCATATGGTCTTTGATTTCAAGAATGGATTGCTTGGTGTATTTCATGAAAAAGTTCAGCACCACCCAGTATGACTCAAAATACGGCGTGAGAAATGCGGCAAAGAGGTTGAGCTTTCTGAAACCCGCCGCGGTCAGATTGTAAGTATCCGGCAGGGTGGGGTGCGGCATGATGATGGCGTCATCAATAAAGGCCTTGATGTTTTTACGGACCACATATTCTATGGATTGCTCATAATCAAAAATAAATTCATTTTCAAAAAACTCCGTCAGAAACTTATAGGTGGCATGCAGGTCGGTAGCCGAAAACTGGAACGCGTCGTTCTTCAAAATGGCAAAAGCCGTAAAGGCGGCGGGGATAAAAAATATGACGCTGTTGTTTTTATAATACTCAAGGCTGGGGCGCTTGTTTTCATTAATTTTGAACAAGGGGTTGAACTGAGTCGATGATGAATATTCGGAAGCGCTTTTTTCGACTAATTTATTTTGCGCAAATGACTCGAGCACATTGTCGAAAGCGCTGATGCGATCAATAATCAATGTGTCGGCAAGACTGGCGCCCTGTGAAATCAGGTTAGTCATATAGGTTTCCGCATGGGCCATGAGATGGGTCCGGTATATCCGTTTCTGGGAAGAGTTTAAGATCACGCCGGCGATGATTGCATGAGGGGTGACCACTGTTACCCGGTTGATGGCGCTGACCAGTTTATAGGCGAACTGCGTGTAAAGTTCTTTTGTCTCATTTTTGCCAAGTTCGAAAACCGGCTTGTCTAACTTGGACAAATGCTGATTTAACGATATGGGGTCATGGAAATTCAGGTAGATCTTGCCGTATTTTCTGCTTAAAAACTTTCTCGCTTTGATCACGTTGGCAAGGTTTTCCGGGGCTTTTTTCCCGCCTTCAAGCTCATGGATGTAAGCTTTTTCTTCCAGCACCCTGTCGTAGCCGATATAAATGGGCACGAAAAACATATCTTCGGATTTGTTTTTAATATATGCGTCGATCACCAAGGAGAGAAATCCGATTTTCGGCGTGAGCAGCTTGCCGGACCTGCTTCTGCCGCCTTCAACAAAGAATTCGATATGAAACCCTTCATGAAGGATTTTTTGAATGTAGGCCGCGAAAATTTTGGGGTAGAGGACTTCACCCTTAAAAGAGCGTCTGAGGAAAAAGGCGCCTCCGCCTCTAAAAATAGGCCCCAGCGGCCAGAACGACAGATTCTTGCCGGCTGCGATATGGGGGCAAGGCATATTGTTGTTGAAAAACACATATGACAGGATCAGGTAATCCAGATGACTTTTGTGGCAGGGCACAAGTATCAGCGCCCCTTTTTTTGAAGCCTTCTTGACTTTCTCTAAACCCTCAGTGTCAATGACCATTCCCTCAAAAATATGGTTGAATACCCATCTGAGAGACACATCGAGAATCCGGATGATCTTCATGCTCATATTGGATGAGATTTCATCAAGATAGTCGGCGGCTTGCCGCTGCGCATGATAGATTGATACGTTGCTCGAAGCGGCGTATTCAGTGATGATCTGCTGGATATCGGGATTTGTCAGCAGCTCTTCTTTGATTTCAAGGTTTGATTTTAGTGCGGGTCCCGTAACGCTCTGACGGTGACGGTTGATCTGGTTGATCAGATATCGGCGCAGGGCCACTGCCTGGTCTTTTGGATTCAGGCTCTGAATGGCCGGTTGGCTGAGAAATTCCTCAAGAAACAACGGATCAGACGCTTCAATAAAAATGCGGGTGGGGCGCTTGAAGAGATTGAACAAACGCCGGAGTCTTCCCGGATTTTCTTTTGTGCCGAAAATGATGTCTGTGAGGGTCAGCTGGTTGGATTCAGGTGTTTTGTCAAACAGCATCAGTTGGGGGTAAAAGACAATGGGCCGGTCGATGGCCTTTTGCATTTCAATTAAATAATGCAGCGGGTCGGTTTTTGACTTGATGAACCTCCGCGCGAATCCTTTTTCTTCCACCAAAGAAAGCATTGCGGATTCGCCGCTGAGCAGTTTTTCATGGATATATCCGCTTTTATAAGGGTTTGGCAACGACAGGTGTTTGATAAAATGATTTAAATGAGAGAAAAAAATTTTAAAAAAACGCGAGGCCGGCTGCCAGAAAATAAATTGATAGTCTAATCCGATTGTAGGGTATAGGAATTTTTCATTCCGGTATCGGACATGGTAAAAGAGAAATTCGAAATAACTTTTGTATTTATTGACAAAGATGATGATGTTTTTATTTTCAGGCTGCTGGATGAGCGATGTTCTGAATGTGGGGATTTTAATGCCGGAAAACAAGAGATTAAGGAAAAACCGGAACAAAAAACCCCCGCGGGGGGGGAGATAGCAGGAGAAATGGTTGTGAACCCCGATAAGTTTAGCGCTGATCCATTCTGTAAATTTTCGTTTTATGGATATCTGCATCTTTTTCAATCATTGTCGCGTTGATTTTTTGTATTTGTATTTAACAGGGAATAAATGGGTTTTCAAGCGCAATATATTCTTGAAGTCATTTCATATATTCGACTACTTATATCCTGTGAAACCGGACTGTCAAAACTCGGAAATTTACCTTGATTTAAGAAAAAGCTTATGTTAGTTACCTTTAACCGTTAAGAGAATTCAAAACGTTTGCCCATTACAACATATTGGCTTTATGAATTATTAGATTAAAGGAGGAACCTGGTTTATGAAAACATTGATAGGCGGCGCGATTGCAGCCGTAGCGGGCGTAATTGGAATGGCGATTTGGTTTGGTGCTTTTTTGCAGCTTCTTGCCGGGGCAATCCCTGTGATGCTGCTTCTGGGCGGATGCCTGGCCCTGTATTTGGGATTTGATGAACTCAAGGATACCTGGCAGAGGGAAAACGGCGTTGCGCCTGCAGAAGCATCTTCCGATCTGGATAAATTCAAATCCGAAAATGAAGAGCTGAAAAAAGAAATCGAATCACTGAAAACCAAAAAATAAAAAAAATACAGCGGTATCTTTAAAAGCCCCCCTGTTTTCCGGAGGGCTTTTTTATTTGCGCGACGCTATCGCATTCGTCGCCATACGATCTGCCCGTTCATTTCCGGCTATGCCGGCATGCCCCTTGATTTTAATGATCTTGATGTCGGAAAATTCGGACATAAGTTTCTTGATGTCATGGATCAGTTCAGTGTTTTTTTTGGCTTTCCATCCCTCGCACAGCAGGCTGTAAACATATTTGCTGTCCGTGTAAATCCTTACGGGAAAATCCTTGCGTTTGATCTCCGTCAAAGCGATTTCCACCGCCTTCAATTCCGCCACATTATTGGTGGTAATGCCGATATACCTTGATATTTCGCGCTCATGACGGCCGTATTCCATAAATATGCCGATGCCGGAAGGCCCTGGATTGCCCGAAGATGCGCCGTCGGTGAACACGGTTATGACGCCTTCCACGGGAGCAGTGGGAGGGGAGGGCATTTTTATTCCTGGGGGCGGACTTTTTTTTCTGACTGACCGCGGCGGGGCAGTTTTTTGTTTTATCAAGTCATCGGCATCGAGTTCGCTGATGTGGTCAGGGACGACCCAGTATTCATAATCCTGATCCAATTGATACTTAATCAGCACCTTGTTGTTTTGAATCAAAGGACAACCTGTTTTGTCGGTCGCAACCCAGACTTTGTTTCCTTTGAACTTCTTGCGCGCCCACCCGGATGCCGTTGTCTTCATTGCCTCACCGATTATGTATAAAGATAATATTTTTGTGCGGTGATGAGAAAATCGCCGAGCGCATCTGTCCAGTCATTTTGAATATCTTGTATGTTGTCAAATCTTTCAATGCGCTGGCGGATGCGGTCATCGCCGACAATCAGATCAAACGGGAGTTTTTCCCACTCATATTCATAGGGAGGGGATTTCCATTCAAACTCTCTCCCGTGATGGAAGAGGATGGCTTGAAGGAATTTCAGAGAGGTGGCATATGCATTATAGCGATATGGATCCGTGATGTGGATATGGAACCCCTTGCATCTTTGCCCCATCCATTTATTGGATGTGGGTTCAAACACAACCGGACGAAGGACAGCGCCCGGAACCCGTTCGCCTCCCATGAATTGCAGGATCTTATCTATATTCATAAACGGTGCGCCAAAAATTTCAAACGGCAGGGTGGTTCCCCTGCCTTCAGAAATATTGGTGCCTTCCCAGATGACCTGGCCGGGATAAACCATTGCTGAAAAGGGTGTGGGAAGGTTTGGGGATGGCAGCACCCACGGGAGTCCTGTGTCCGCATAGTACATGTTTCGATGCCAGCCCGCCATTTTGACGACATCAAGGCGGCACCCGATCTCAAATACGGTGTTGATATAAATCGCGTATTCACCGATGGTCAATCCGTGGCGCATGGGAATCGGATAGCGGCCCACAAAGGATTTGAATTTTTCAATAAGACAGTTCCCTTCAACCTGAAGCCCGCTTACCGGGTTGGGCCTATCCAGAACGATGACATTTTTTTTTGTTTTCGCGGCAGCCTCAAGGCAGTATGAGAGCGTTGAGGTAAAGGTATACACGCGTGTGCCCACATCCAGCAAGTCAACGATCAAGACATCAATATGATCAAGCATTTCCGGTGTCGGCGTCCGGGTCCGCCCATAGAGGCTGAATACAGGGATTTTAAAAGCCGGGTCCTGTAAATCCTCTGATTCAATCATGTTGTCCTGTTTTTCTGCAAAAAATCCATGCTGCGGTGAAAAGAGGGCGGTCAATTGTCCGGGGAACAGATCATGGATGATCCTGCTGGCATGCCTGTATTGACTGTCTATGGATGCGGGATTGCATAAAACCCCTATTCTTTTCCCGCTGATAGAGTCAGCGTGAATGGTGGATATGCGATCAAGGCCAATGGCTACTTTCATCATGATTTACACTTTTATTATTTTAATAATGATATGTCTGCAGTCGGCTAAGTATTCCTTAAACCTCGCCCAGCTTGGATTTGTGAGGATCGGAATTTTATTTTCAACTCAGCCGTGGATGTTATCTCGTTTTAAAATACAACATTTTGAAATCCATTCAGAAAAAAGCTGAAGCAAAAAACGCCAAAATCATGTCCTGAATATTTTATTGTAATTTTGAAAAAAAAAGCGAAAATGATAGAAAAACAGAGAAAAACAAAGATCCCTCAATTTCCATGCGTCACCGCAATAACCGCCAAGACCCTTGTGGTTTCTTAATGTTTGCCGCTTTGAAAAATTATCTGAAGTATTCAATAGTTGTACTATCGAGTCTGTCTAATTCACATGGAATCAGATAGATATATATTGTTTAAAAAATATCTGAGCATGCCATGAGACTGCGATTTATTGAGGTTGACGGAGTCATCCGAATCCTCTATAAGAGGGAGCATCTTCAATCGGATATTATTTCATCTGAATGGATCCATATCATTCCTTATTTGCCTTTGAAAAGTGCTTGTCCCTTCCAATGTGTTGCGTGTGGAAATGCTTTAGGCATTTTTAACTGATTTTATTTGTGGTAACAAGTCGTATTTTTTTTATTTGATGGATTTAGCGTCATAACTTTTTTTGATTCTTGAGGTAGAGGCTTCATGGAAACAGTATGGCAACAAGCCAAAAACGCTCTCAAAGAACATACGCCGACACACGTTTATAAAATGTGGATTGAACCGGTTCAGTTTTTAAAGCTGACCGGAGAAAACATCGTGCTGAGCTGTCCCAACAATTTTTTAAAAAAACGGGTTCTGGAAAATTTCGGAACAATGATACACAATGAAATATGCAGGGTGGGCGGTGATCATTTGAATTTTTCATTGGAAGTTTCCAGAGGAAACGGCAAAGCGGTTAAGCATGCCGATAAAAGCCCGTCGGCCGGCGGCCAGCAGATGCTTCCCAAGCTGGGATCCCGTCCTCAAAATGGCCGGATGCTGAGAAAAGATTTTACATTCGACCGGTTTGTGGTGGGCAAGAACTGCGACTTTGCCTATACAGCGGCGCTTTCACTTGCATCCCAGAAAAAACCATCTCAAAGCGCGCTTTTTCTTTTGTCCCAAACGGGAATGGGAAAAAGTCATTTGGCTCAGGCTGCCGGGCATTTCATATTATCTTCCTTTCCAAGTGAACGTGTATTTTACATCACAGCGGAAGACTTTACCAATGAAATGGTCGGCGCCTATCGCAACAATTGCATCGAGGATTTCAAGCACCGCTACCGTACCAGTTGCGATGTGTTGCTGTTGGATGATATTAATCTGCTTTCCGGAAGGACCCGCACCCAGGAAGAGCTTGCATTGACGCTGGATTATCTTTATGAGTCCGGGAAGAAGATTATCTTTTCAAGCTGCACCCCATTGAAGGAAATACCGAAAATGAGCGATCATCTGAAATCCAGGCTCTCCCAGAGTCTGATTTCAGAAATTGAGCCGCCAGATTTCTCAACCCGAGTCCGGATACTTCAGAAAAAAGCAAAAGAAAAAGTCTGTGCAATTCCTTCCGGGGTGATTGAATTTATGGCCGGCGAGTTGACTGAAAATGTCCGGGCGCTTGAAAGCGGTTTGATCGGGGTTTTGACCAAATCATGCCTCCTGGGCGTGCCTGTGGATTTGCAGCTGGCTGAAAGCGTGGTCAGGAATATCGTCACCACGCAAAAAAATATAACGATTGAGGGGATTAAAAAAGGCGTGTGCGACCAGTTTGGAATATCCGTCAAGGATATTGAATCCATTTCCCGGAAGCAGTCATTTGTGAGGCCCCGTCAGGTTGCTATTTTTCTATGCCGCCGCCATACGGATCAACCGATTCAGGCGATTGGCAAAAGTTTCAACCGGTATCATGCAACGGTCATTCATTCCATCAATTCGGTGGAAAAGGAATTAAAATTAAAAGGCGAGATGTTTAAGCTCATTGAGATTATTGAAAAGAAAATGAATCTCAAATAAAATCCCCATCGCTTCATCAACCGCTTTTTGATGATTGACCATATGAAACACAGTTTAATCATGTGATGTAATCCCATGCCGCTCTCCCGCCAGGTTATTCATACAATTCAAACAATCGTCGGCAAAAACCATGTATCGTGCGACAAGGAAGACTTGCTGTGTTACGCCTATGATGCCGCTGGCGGGGA
>JALOPH010000009.1 GCA_025453995.1 Desulfobacterales bacterium | reverse complement strand
TGTGTCAAGAATTTTTAATTTTTTTAGAATAAATCAAATTGCTTTTCTCAAAAACAGTGTGATAGGAATAAAATGTTAAAAAGATAAAAATACAAGGAGGCGCATCATGAAAAGACAAGTAGAAATAATGTCAAGTATTGATAATTTCTGGCTTTATATGGATCATCCGACCAATCTTATGGTCATTACCGGGTATTTGGCGTTTGACGAACCCCTTGATTTTGACCGTTTGATGGAAACGATAAAAAACAGACTATTGTGTTATGAACGATTTAAAAAACGTGTTATTCGCCCTATTGGCGGCGTCGGCAATGCCATATGGGAGCTTGATCCGCGATTTGATCTGAGATCTCACCTTCATCGCATGGCTCTCCCCTCTCCGGGCGATAAAGAAACACTCCAGGAAGTCATCAGCGACTTAACCGCCACCCCCTTAGACCCGACAAAACCCCTCTGGCAGGCTCATTATATTGAAAATTACAACAATGGCGGATCGGTTTTCTTTGTTCGAATTCATCACTGCATCGCCGACGGCATCGCGCTGATTCGGCTGCTGCTTTCAATGGCTGATCTTTCGCCGGATGCAGTGTGGCAGAGCAATATCAGCGAAAAAAAGGGGGAGAAGTCCTCAAATTTTGATTTTTTTCCACCACTTGAAAGCGCATTAAAAAAGCTGGAACGTGCCCGGAGACGCGCCTATAAAGCCGGCGCATTCATCGCAAAAGAGATTGAGGCAAGCCTTTCAAAGCCATCCCATGTCATTGATCGGGCAAAATTGGTCAGCAAATACGCTCTGGATGCAACCACGGTAATCAGTAAAATCCTCCTCCTGCCCGCAGATCGAAAAACAATATTCAGGGGGGAGCTCGGCGTTAGAAAAAATGTCGCATGGAGCAATCCGATTTCGGTGGAAGATGTCAAAGCCATCGGCAAATATTTCAATGCCACCATCAACGACACGCTTGTTGCCATGGTCACCGGCGCGCTCCGGCGTTATTTGCAGCAGCAAAACAATTTGGTGGGCGATCTGGATATCCGGGTCGGAATGCCGGTTAACATCCGTCCGCTGGATTCTGATATTGAGCTTGGCAACCAGTTCAGTCTTATATTGGTCGCCCTGCCCGTCCATATCGATGATCCGGTTTTAAGAATCCGGGAAGTTCAACGCAGGATCAATGATCTTAAGGAGGCCCCGGACGCTGTTGTCGCCTATACGCTTTTGACTGCCCTTGGCGTTTCTTCTGCAAAGCTTGCCAAATTCGCCGCCACCATGTTTACAGATAAATTCACCGGCGTGATGAGCAATGTGCCTGGCCCAAGATTTCCGCTATTTTTTGCTGGAAAAGAAATCAAGGACATCATGTTCTGGGTGCCCAGAATCGGTGGGCTTGGCCTCGGTATCAGCATTATAAGCTATAATGGCAAAGTGTCGCTCGGGATCTGTACGGATGCGGGCCTTGTTTCAGATCCGAAATCGATTTTAAACCATTTCGAAAACGAATACCGGATGCTGCTGGGCATGTATCGAGCAGGACAAATCGAAAAAGATCCGCTGGTGATCAATGATCGGTTCAGAGACGCCATTAATATGACCATGGGCAAGGGAGAAAATGGCGCCCAATCTCCGGTACAGGCCATTCGATGCCGGGCCATCAACCGAAACGGCATCCAGTGCCATAACCGGGCAGCGACCGACTCTCTTTACTGCACCATCCATTTATCCAAATATGAAAAATTGGCAGATGATAAACCAGCTGAAAAAAAAGACCGAAAAATTTCAGCCGGTTGATGTGATATAAGATTGAGTGGTTCGCAGTTCACGGGTCATCTTCAAAAAACATAAATATTTAAGTCTTTAGATAACCGGACTGTGAACCATTCAACCGGAACCCGAAAAACGCATCAATTGACGACTGATCTGATACAGATCCCTTAAATCAGAAACTTCTTCTTCAGCTGATAAGATCTCAACAACATCTATCCCTTCGCCGGCTTTATTTCTAAACTCAGCAATTGACCGCGCGTCGCTCCTGGCCATTCTTTCGTGGTATAGGTAGCTTTGATGCATTTTGGTCATCAAATCCCGAGATATTTTTGTGTCGAAATAATGAAATTCAGATTTTTTATAATGCCCGGCAAAAGAGGGTTGCAGTTGGGTTCCATGAACACGGTTGATGATGAATCCGCCAAAAGGCATCCGGTTTTCACAAAGTTTTTCATAAAGGAACATTGCCTCATTTAACGGCTGACGCTGAGGCGTGGCCACTGCCAGAAAAAGTGTCGGATGACCGGACAGCAATTTTTTAACGGCAGAAGCGCGCTGGTTAAACCCTTCAAAAAGCATATCATCCCAAAGCTGCAAAAACGAAGTAAGATCAGTCAGCGCCTGCAGGCCGATGATTTTCCCGACAACGCGTAGTATCGGAGACGCAATCAGATGAAGCAGACGGACACTCCAACGTCCTGCCTTAAAGTATGGCTTAAACAGCTTCCAAAAAAAGGAATGCCCGAGAAGGTTGAGCAATCGCTGGGGCGCATCTAAAAAATCCAGCGCACGGCGCGTCGGCGGCGTATCCAAGACAATCAAGTCATATCTTGACTGACTGTACACTTCAAAAAGTTTTTCCATGGCCATATATTCATGGGAACCGGCCATATGATTTGAAAGATACTGATAATAACGGTTTTCAAAGATCTTTTTCCGCAAAACTCCGGAAGCATAACATTCTATTAATTGATCAAACGTCCGTTTGGCGTCAAGCATCATGGCGTGCAGTGAACCCAAGGTACAACCGCCAATATCCGGAAGCTGATCCAGGGGAACTTGCTGGGCTTCCGCATTGAAATCCTTCAGTCCAAGTGAATCTGCAAGTCTTCGGGCGGGATCAATTGTTAATACAAGGGTTTTAAGACCGGATAGAGCGCCATAAAGGCCTATGGCGGCGGATAATGTTGTTTTGCCGACTCCGCCGCTTCCGCAACAGATTAAAATTTCAGGGCCTTCTGCTTTTCCTATATGTGTCAACATGATCCAACGGCTTTAAGGAGATGAAGAAGAGGGTATCACTTCAAAAGTCATCCGGTTGATATCATCCAGAATAAGATCATTGGTAAAGGAAAAAGGAACGCCAACTATTTTACTGGGAATTGCAGAGGCGATCTGTGCGATATATTTATCCTGATGGGCCCGCTTGTCAATATGACGCCTTGCAGCGTCCAACAAAGCCGTCCATGATGGATTAGATGAATCAGACCGCAATGAGTCTGAAAGATGATTGACCGATTTTATATCATCGGAAGTGTATAATGCCGGCCAAACTTGGTTTATAAATACGATACGAACAGAAATTTTAAGGAGAGATTCAGCGGTGTCGTAAAGTTCAATTGTTTCATTAACAGGGAGTTCCTGCGGCAGCGTCACCAGCGCCAGACTTGTTTTTTGAGGATTCTGAAGCAGGTTTTGAAGTTCATTGATTTGAGATACAAGGGGTCCCACGCGGATCATTTGAACAAGATGGCCGGGCAGCCTTAAAAGGCTCAAACCATGCCCGGTCGCAGGCGAATCTACGATAATGAGATCAAACAGAGGTAGCGACGCCTTATCGACCGCCTGTTCCCATCTCCAGATACGCCCAAGGCTCATAACTTCTTTAAGACCGGGGGTTGCGGCGAAAAGATAATCAAAAAGCCTGCTTTCGATAATTCGATTGGCAACAAGATTCGAATTGATATGGGCGCGGGTATATGCCTCAAGTTCAGCCTTGGGGTTGATCCGCGCGCCCCATAGACATTCTGACAAAAGGGACGGTTCTTCGGGAAGAGACCCGCTCGCAAAAATTTTACCTATGGCATCGCTGTCGCCAAGTTCTACCAGAAGTGTTTTTTTCTTGCGGCGGCTGGCTTCCATTCCAAGCAAAACGCTTACAGTCGTTTTGCCGACGCCACCTTTGCCCATGACAAAGATCAGCCTCTGGGCAAACAATCCATTGAGCCAATTTAATTCATTAGGGTTCACAGCTTATGATTCAAATTCCAACGGAAATATGCCAGGTGACTGTTGAAATTTATGTCGATTACTTTTTAAACGCTGTTTTTTTCTTCGGCTTCATCATGCCTTTAATTTTTTCAATCTGCAGAATTTTCTTATTTAACCCTTCGATCCTTGAGGTCAGCTTGACAATCTGATCTCTGTTTGCCAGATTCATTTTGCTTAGAATTTCGTTGATCCTGCGGTCTACATTCTTGGTAAACCATTTCTGAATATTGTCTCGATACCGCTGAATTTCTTTTTTCAGCTTGTCCGCTTCAATATCGCTTAACTTATTGTCCTTGACCAGAAGATTGATCAGCTTGTCTATCTCTTCTCTGGACATGGTCATTAAATTCTGCCACATGGATGCGTATTTTTTCCCGTAATCAAACAGAGCATCGCCGCTTTTTCGGAGAAACTGAGCCAGTATGCCGCCTGCCGTCTCTTTCTTTGCGCCGGATTTGGACATCTTGGATGGCTGTTTTTTTCCCTTGGCCTTCACCCTTGAAAGGATATCAGCAGTGATATCCTTGCCGGTGGTTGTATTAATGATGGATATTTTTTTCCCGGCATTGGTCAACTTTGAAATCTGAGGGCGCGTGATGTAGTTCTTGGTAACCGTATCGTAAAAACGACCATTGGCATACTTTTTAATTGTGTACATCCTGACCTCCTAATAATGAGTTTTCAATTCGCTAAGGTTAAAGGTGCCGAAGTTCCTAAAAATTGGAAAGAATATACAGCATAGAAAATAAATAATCAAACAATTAAGGCGGCGATTTTCACCATCGCCGCCTTAATTTAAATTCACCTTACAGGATATGCTGTTTTTTCAGGGATTCAATATTGGTATTGAGGGCCTCCATGGCAAGTGTCAGCTTTTCAATTTCGCCTTTGGTAGGCATGTTGATAAGGCCCGGGACAGCATTCAATCCATCGGTCATCGTTTTCTCGATGGTTTCCACCATGGGCACTTTGTACATGAACTTGCGGCCGCGTTGAATATACTTGTCCAACTTCTTATAGGTGTCTTTTTCGATCTTCCGGCCTTTTTTCAAGGCTTCATCCAAAGCATCGGCAGCCTTTTTATAAGGTTTGTCAAAATAGTCTTTGGCATCCTCAATGGCTTTCGAAATATATTTGTCATTATATTCTTTGTATGCATCCTTCCCTTTCTCAATGGCTTTGGCCAGATATTTTTCATTGTATTCTTTGACGGTCTCTTTGCTCTTGTCAATGGCCTTTGACAAATATTTTTCATTATAGTCTTTTACTTTTTCGGTTACGGTTTCAGAAACCTTCTGAAAAGTTTTGGCCAGCGAGTTCTCCGTGCCTGCAGCCTTCGTTTTTTTGGTTTTTTCTGCTTTTGCCATTGTTCATTCCTCCTTGTTTGATTTTGTTTAAGTGATATAAAAATGCATAAGGGCGTTAAAATTTTATAACGCGATGCGTTATGGTTTGGTTATGACGCAGTGCGTTATTCATGTCAAGAACTTTTTTTATTAAATTAGTATTTTTTTTAATTGTAAAATTGACAACGGCAAATCCATCAAATATTGTGAAAATAAGACTCTGAAAGGGAAACTCATATGACAAAAGCATTGGTGTTATCCGGCGGAGGAGCCAGAGGCGCTTTTCAAGTCGGCGTGATGAAATATCTTAAAGAAATCGGCTGGGAACCCGACCTCGTCTGCGGCACATCGGTAGGTGCGGTCAATGCGGCGGCTTACGGCTCCGGCATGTCCGTTGAAAAAATGATCGACGTGTGGAAAACATACCAGCGAAAAAACATGTTTCGCATCACCCTGCCGATTCTTTTCAAATCGCTTAACAGCCGCCACCGGTTTTCACCCATGTCCGATATTCGAAAGCTCAAGAAGCTGATCATCGATCAGATCGACATCCAGAAATTAAAAAACAGCTCCGCGGAAATTATCATTACAGCAATCAACATGACGACCGGGCAAATCCGCTATTTTACCCATCATGCGATCGGGATTGAGCATCTCATGGCTGCCAGCGCCATCCCCGGACTGTTCCCCTGGCAGATCATCGATAATGAACCACACTGGGACGCGGGACTGATGATCAATACGCCCATCGCGCCTGCGTTTCAGAGAGGCGCAACTGAAATTATCACTGTACTCCACTCGCCTGTCGGCGCATTTCGGCAGCAGGCACCCCGGACTCCGATGGAGGTCGCCGAACTTGTTTTTGAGCATTTCCTGATCGGTTCTTATGTCGCCTCATTGCCGGACGTCTCATGGCAGGTAAATCCAAATGCCGAAATTTTTGAAACCCCGATGCCCGGTTCCCCCCAGTTGCAGCTTTCACGAATGGATACCAAAATCATCAATATCGCACCGACCCGCATGCTTGGATTCAGGTCCCTGCTGAATTTTTCCATTCAACAAGCTCAAACCCTTATCGAAGAAGGATATAACAACGCGCGGATCCAGCTCCAATATTTCTTAAAAAGCCGCAAATGATCCGATAAAGAAGTTTCTTAAAAGCGAAACACGCGCGGGGCTCTGAAAAAATCAACCCCGTTACTTGATCGCTTTTATCCTTTCAAGCACCGGCGGATGGGAATAATTTATATAAACATAAAAAGGATGGGGCGTCAGGTTGGACAGGTTGTGGGCGGCTAATTTTTTGAGCGCGGTGATAAAAGATTGAGAATCGCATGTGGTTTCAACGGCAAAACGGTCTGCTGAATACTCGTTTTTCCGTGATAATGCCTGCAGGAGAACGGATAAAAAAAAATCGATCGGCGAATATAAAAAGCTGAAAAAAACGAATCCTGCGTATACCGACGGCTGATTCACATAAAAAGCCTCAAACAAAGAAGGTGATGAAATAAAAAGAGACAGCAGATAGAGCATAACGCCGGCCTGAATCATTCCGGCAAACATCATCCAGAATATATGTCGCATTTTATAATGGCCGATCTCATGAGCCAGAATTGCCAGAACCTCCGGTATGCCGTGCCCGTTGATGAGCGTATCAAAAAGAACGATTCGTTTGTGCCTTCCAAAACCGGTAAAAAACGCGTTTGATTTGACGGATCTCTTGGAGCCGTCCATGACAAAAACATTCTCTAATGGAAAATCAATCTTTCTGGCATAGGCGACAATGGCGGCCCGAAGCTCCCCCTCCTCAAGCGGTTTAAACTTATTAAACAACGGCATGATCCATGTCGGCGCAATGAATTGCATGATTATCATGAAAACAATTATCAGAGCCCAACAATATAACCATGCCCAGGCGCCGGCATACTCAAAAAAAGCCAATACGGCCGTTAATAGACATCCGCCCAGAACAACCGAAAGCGCAAATTTTTTGGCCTGATCCGCCATAAACAGTTTGGCAGTGGTTTTATTGAAGCCGAACTTTTCCTCAATCACAAATGTTGAGTAAATGGAAAAAGGTATGGAAACAATTGCTTTTCCAAAAAATAAAATACCGATATAGAGCAACCCGCAGACAATCGGTGAATCCATGATGCTTCTGGCCCAATCGTCCAGCATCATAAACCCTTTGCAAAACCAGATACACAAAAATAATAACAAATAAGCCGTACCGGCAATCCAGTCAAACCAAGTGTTCATGCGAAGGTATGACTGAGAGGTTTTATAACGGTCAGCATCATAGACTTCATTAAATTCCTCAGGGACTTTGAGCTGGAGGCTTCTCATATTCAGCAGATCCGCATATAAATGCAGGATAAAGCTTCCGATAATGGCCCCCAGTATGATAATGCCGATTATATTCATGTATTTCTATGTCCCCTATTTTGAAGATCTGATTTGTTGTGTAATGCAATTGCGATTTTAAAGCCATTACATTTTCGACAGTTTTTTATCAACCCTTTCAAATAAAAAAATCAATCCCTCCAATATGTTGAAAAAAATGAAAGACTTGACAATATACACAAAAATCTATATAGAGATACCAGTTAGCGGGAATTGACGTTATAATATACATAAAGCCTTTTTCCTCTAACCGGTTCTTACTCATAAATCACAAGCAATTACAGAGGTATGTGATGACATCCAAGACCGATTTTCTCCATTTCAATGCGACCGTTTTGTTCTTAATTTCCGTTTTCCTTTTTCTGACCGTTCCCGCATCCGCTAAAATCGATGATCATATTGTTCGAACGGAAAGCGGTTTCTATTATACGGTTCAAAAAGGGGATACCCTGTGGGACCTTTCGAAGCAGTTCTCCGACTCACCATGGGAATGGCCTGGGCTCTGGAGCAACAACCCTCAGATCCCCAACCCACACTTGATTTATCCCGGCCAGAAACTTCTGATTTTTAAAAAAGATTGGGAAGGCAAAGAGAAAAAAGAGGAAGTCCGCGAGCCCGTGATAATGTCTGTCATAGAGCCTGCGCCAGCTCCTGAAGCATCAAAACCTAACTCCATTTTATGCTTTGAAATCGACGCCATAGGATTCATCCGTAAGGAACCTGTAGCAGCAACAGGTAATGTTTTCAAAACATGGCATGAATATGTTATGTCCAGTTCCGAAGAAATGATTTATGTTCGACCGTCTTCCGACTCAACCCCCATGTCAGTCGGTGACAAATTCATCATCTACCGGACCATTGGCCCTATCATGGACCGAGACACCGAAACCAAGATCGGATATCAGCATTATCTGACCGGAAAGGCCGAAATCACCCGGATTGAACCCGGCTATGCCGTTGCCAGAGTCGAAAATTCCTTTCATGAAATCGAACTGAACGACTCTTTGATGCCATTTCAACCCCGGCCTGCTGAAATTCCTCTAAAAGAAGGTCTGAGCGGAATCGTCGCTAAGATAATCAAGCCTGAGGAGGAAATTGCCCTTTTTGGCGAAAACGATATTATCTTCTTTGATAAAGGGCGGGACGACGGAATCGAACCTGGTCAAGAATACGCGATTTATCAACAGGAAACAGTCGTTTTTAATCAAAATACAAGAGCAAAAAAAACTCTATCTCCAGAAATTATCGGCAAGTTGATCGTTCTTCACACAGAAGCGGCCACTTCAACTGCGCGAATTACCTTTTGCTTGAAAAATATCGAGAAGGGTCAACTCGTGGGGAATTTGGCGCCTTGATTTTCTGACCTGTTTATAAATTATTCTTCTTCATGCTCCCATGTCACTCGAAGAACATCCTCAAGCGATGTCACGCCGTCCAGCATCTTTTTTATGGCGTTATCGCGCAATGACACCAGTTTTTCAACCTTGGCCTGATGGGTGATAGCCATCAAATCAGTTTCCAGAGTGGTGAGCTTTCGCAACTGTTTTGAGTAGGGAAGCACCTCGTAGACAGATGTACGCCCGAAATATCCTGTTCCACGGCATTGCAAACATCCCTTTCCCCGATACAGCGTCACATTTCCGCTCATCCGGATCTCCAGTCCCATTCGACGAAGTTCTTCGGTTGCTATTTCGTAAGACTCAATGCACTTGGGACAGATTTTCCGAACCAGCCGCTGGGAAACGCATCCTGTAAGGACTGCCTGAACCAGAAAATACGGAATTCCGATGTCCAGCAACCTTATAATAGCTGACGGCGCATCATTGGTATGCAGAGTTGATAGCACCAGGTGACCGGTAAGGGCAGCCTGAATCGCATTTTGAGCCGTATCAAGATCTCTGAGCTCCCCTACCATAATGATATCCGGGTCCTGGCGCAGAATATTGCGGATGATCGTAGAAAAGGTGACGCCGACTGCCGGCTGGACGGCTATCTGATTAAATTCTTCATGCACCATTTCAATGGGGTCTTCGATGGTCGTGATATTGATCTGAGGCGTTGACAGCCGGCGGAGCGTTGAATACAAGGTGGTGGATTTTCCGCTGCCGGTGGGGCCGCAGACCAGCACCATGCCGTGCGGACGCTGAATCATGCGATTATATCTTTCAAAATCGAGCTTGGTGAATCCAAGATCTTCCAAATCCTGAAAAAGAATCTGGGGGTCCATGATCCGCATAACCACTTTTTCGCCGAATGCCACCGGCACGGTGGAAACCCGGATTTCTACTTCCGCATCTCCTTTATCCGTCTTTATGCGACCGTCCTGGGGCCGGCGCTTCTCAGCCATATCCAGGCGGGATAGATTTTTGATGCGGCTGATGATGGCTGAATGTACTTTTTTAGGCAGCTTATAAACCGTATGTAGCACCCCATCAATCCTCATTCGCACCAACAAACTTTCACGTTTCGGCTCTATGTGGATGTCGCTGGCACGCTGATCAAATGCGTAAGAAAGCAAATGGTTAACAGCATTAACGATGTGCTGATCGTTGGCTGGAAGTTCATCTATTGATTTGAGCCGCACATATTGCTCGAGATTCCCCAGATCCACAACCGGCCCGGTAAAATAGATCTCCGCCTGGGCAATGGAACGCTTGAATCCGAACATTTCATCAATGATCCGGATGATGTCTGTCTTAGAAGAAACAACTGTTTTCACCGGCATGTGACAAACGCGCTTGATATCGGTGATAGCTTCTGTATTGAAGGGATTCGAGGTTGCGACTATCAAATGTCCGCTTTTGATTCCAATGGGAAGCATCAGATGTTTCATTGCGAAACTTCGGGGGATGGTAGTAGTCACCAAGTTGAGATCCAGTTCCAGGGGATCGATTTTCTGATACGACTGCCCCCATTCCAGGGCAAGCGACTGAAAAACAGCATCCTCATCAAGCTCTAACGAAGGGTTATCCGCCCGGTTTAATTTGAGCGCCACGATCACGTCTACGATGGTAGTCGGATTAATAATCTTGACGCCGGCCGGTATGTTTTTAAGGCGTTCCGCTTTGTTTTTTTCAATCATCTCCCACAACCGGTCTTTTTTTTGATAAATCTCCTTTGCCTGATCTCTGCTGATCTGTCCGTGTTTGATCAGAGCTCTACAGACAAGTTTATCGGCGAACGGATCCAGAATGTTTTTTTGCATCAGAATTTTCTTTTTTTATTAAGGAGTCACTTTAAGCGTTGCAGAACCTTTGTTTATCAATTTTCGGCATGTGACCGGAAAAAAGCGGCATGTTTTGAAAGCTTCGACGAACTCGACTGATCTTCAGGTTTGGGTTGATGCAGTGATAATTTCAAAAAAAATTTAAAAGATCGCGCTTTGACAAGCACCTCGTAGGGAAAAAATCAATGCCTCTTTTTTTTGGAAATCTGCGAATTAAAAATTTCAACATCTCTATCTAAATTCAAGGAATCTTTTTGATATTGAACAATTTTTTCATTTATTTGGTTGATTCTTTCATTATAAGCATTCTTTTCTGAAGAAGATGCGTTTTCCGCCGGCGGATCTCCAAGCCGGGCTTTCTCATCCTGAATCGCTTTATATTGCTTATTGAGCTCAACCTTCCGAGCTTCAATCTCTTCTTTCTTTTCACGCGCTTTTACCCGCCAAGATCGGTCAACTGGCGTTTTCTCGGCATCTATATCCGTCTCGCTCGAATCTTCAGATTCAAACTGATCTTCAGTGTCCGGTCGGTCATCGCGTGAAGCATCGCTCTTTCCAGTGTATGATGATTCATCAATTCCAGCTTCATCAGATTCAACTGATTGACTTTCTTGACTATACTGATCGCCTAAGCCGTCTGTCCCCGAAGACTCCTCTGAGGTCAGGCCCCGCGTTTCATACTGATCGGCCGCGCCGTCGTCAACGTCTGTAGCATCCTGCGCTTGGGTATTTCCGCTGGATTCTTCATCCCCAGCGCTTTCCTGATCCTCCTGCAGGATCTCTTGAATTCCAGAGCTGCTCGGCTGTTCGTTTTTAGCGTTTGAACCGATCTCTTTGTCTACCGATTTGTGGGTCGTCACATGGGGCCTTTGGCCCGCGGGGACATCAGACAATTCATCAGTAAACCGTAAAACACCATCTTTATCTGTGTATTGATAATACTCAGCGTAGAGCGGAAAGGATATCACCATAAAAACCATTAATGACATGAAAAAAACGAATCGCATACTTCCTCCCGAATTCAAAACAGGCGTAGCATATAAGGTTTTTTAAAAGCCGGTTTTGGACAAAAGCGTTCAATGTTCATATTATCGAATTATTGCTGTTAGTCCCCTCTTTTTCCGTCTGCACGAGGCGCTGCACGTTCTTTCATTTTTCGTTCGAAACGCCCTGTCCTGCCTTTATCATCAGATGGCCTGAGCTCATCCAAGTCGGTTTCGGGAATATCTGATCCCACAAAGTATTCGGTTTGTTCATCCGCAGGCGTTTCATCAGTATATGTTTCTTCGGCAGGTGCTTCTTCAGCAGTCTGAGATCCAGTCGCTTCGGTTTCCTCTGAGTACTGTTCAGAAATATCCGGTTCATCTTCTTCTGACTTCAGATCAGGTTGACCCTCAATCGCAGGTTCATCTTCAGGCCCCTGAGGTGTCTCGGGGTTGCCGGAAAGGATATCGGATTGAATCGGAAAAGATGACTCGGCCGGTTCACTGCCGGGCGGTTGAGGCTTGCTCGCTATTGACTGAAAAGTTTTCATTTCGGACTGCTTTTCTTGAGGAACTTTGTTTAAATCATCCGTGAAGATGAGATTTCCTTCATCATCTGCGTACTGATAAAATTCACCGGCCTGAATGTTATCAGCATGGTGCAGCAACAACATCGCAATAAACAACCAGGTTAAAATTTTTGACATATGATCTCCAGCCTAAAAAATCTGTAATATATTTGTCCCATAAGAACCGCATGGCTGCGGTCAGGGGAAAAAAGCAGCAAAATCGATGGAAAAAATCGTAATATAAATTATCATATTTATTTATAAACCGTCAATGTTTATAAAGTCAAGAGGCGCATGATCGAGCAGGACCGGGCCTTCCCCATAACGTATTGTTAGATTTCTCAACTTGAGCGTTTCAATACAGGCTTCTTATGGGTGCCGGGATACTGCGATCAGTGATGGCGCGTTACACCGCAAAGCAGAAATTTAAAAATCGGCTTATGAAAAAAATGTAACCGCATTTTGAAAAATCCGGATTCCGGTTTGAGGGGATTCATCAGAGGGCATATATCCACGGCGTATTTTTTCTTTTATGCGGGTCCAATGGGGGTGATTGGTGGGATGATTGAAAGCTTCAGGGTGGGGCATCAGACCGAAAACCCTGCCCGTGGAATCGCAGATTCCGGCAATATCATCCAAGGATCCATTGGGGTTGAATGGAAATTTTCCAGACGCCGGAGTCCCATCCGGCATCGCATACCGGCAAACGATCTGATGATTTTCTGAAAGATGCCCATAAATCTCTTTGCCGGCGATGAACTTGCCTTCGCCGTGACGGACGGGCAAATCAATACGATCCATTCCCCTGGTAAACGCGCAGGGGGATTTGGGATTAATGTTCAAATGGACCCAGTCGTCCCGAAAGTTGCCGCAATCATTGAAAGTCAATGCCACCGATCGGCTTCGATAATCATGATCGATCCCCGGCAGAAGCCCTATGTTGACTAATGTTTGAAATCCGTTGCAGATCCCAAGTACCAGATTCCCTTTTTCCACAAAATCAATAATCCGATCGCCGCCGTTGGTTTTCATGCGTACTGCCTGGATGACACCTGCACCGTGGTCATCACCCCAGCTGAATCCGCCGACAAAAACCATAATTTGAAAATTGTCCAAGACCACTGATTCGTCTATGACAGAGTTAATATGAACCCTTTGGGGTTTGGCACCGGCGAGTTCCAACGCATAGGCGGTTTCCATGTCACAGTTTAAGCCGTATCCATATAAAACAAGGGCGTTAATTGTTGTCATGCCATCCCTCCAAAAGGCTTTTTCCACGAGGTTTTCAGGTCTGAAACTGACAGCGAAATGACCGCGCCGTATTTACCGCTCGTCACCTTCAGCGTCGGTTCCTCAATCACCTCTCCGATGCACGCATAAGGGAGTCCTTCCAGCAACCTCTCAAACCGTCCGCAATCGGGGGGCGCGACCGACACCAGAAATCTGCCGGCAGATTCTGAAAACAATTTCTTATCGTTTCTCATCTCCCTGTCTACCGGGACTTTATCAAGATCAATGGAAATGCCAATATTTCCTGCCATGGCTTTCATGGCAAGATGAACCGCCAAACCGCCGCGATAAATCCCGTGCACGGAAGCGGGTAGATTCTGTCTGATGGATTTATGAAGCGCATGATATAAAGGGAAAAACATGTCCGGATCAACCTCGGGAACTTTGATGCCGATATAACCTAATCGTTCATAATACTCGGATCCACCCAGTTCGTTTCGAGTCAGGCCCAAAAGATACAGCCGGTCGCCGGGAAACTTCACATCAAGACTCACGCATTTTTCAATATTGTCAATTACGCCGACTGCTGAGAATTGAAGCGATTCCAATGCCGAAATCTTCCGTGTTTCTCCAAAGGGACCTAAAAGATGGCCGTCCACGTACATGCTGTCCTTGCCTGACATCAGGGGAATGCCGTAACTCAGGCACATCTCAGCCATCGCCTTGCAAGATCTTACCAATTGGGCGGCCTTGAATTTTCCGTCAGGGTTATGCTCATGATCATAAGCGATATTCGGCCAGCAAAAATTATCAACGCCGCCGATGTGATCCGGGTCAGCGCCAACGGCCACCATCCGGCGGACCGCTTCGTCAATGGTGCATGTGGTCATGTGATAGGCGTCGATAACAGAATACATTGGAAGCATGGCCTGGGAAAACACAATCCCGCGGGATGACGGGAGCACCGGACGGATAACAGCGGCGTCGGAATTGATATCCCGGTCAACCCCTGCCAGGGGCTTGATGACGCTCCCGCCCTGGACTTCATGGTCATACTGGCGGGTAATCCATTCCTTGGAGCAGATATTGGGACGCCCCATGAGTTCAAGAAGCAATAAGTTATAATTTTTAGGCTCGCTTATCACCGGTTCATACAGGCCTCTTTTTTCAGGCGGGAGCCACTCGCAATCAAATTCCCACTGGGGAAAGCCCGACTGTAAAAAATCCATGTCAATGTATGCGCAGGTTTTGCCGTCATAGGTGATCTGAAGCTTTCCTGAATCCGTGAACTCTCCGATGACAGTGCTTTCTACCGCATGTTTTTTAGATAGAGCCATGAACCGGCCTATGTCTCTGGGGTGAACCGAAACGGTCATACGCTCCTGAGATTCGGATACCCATATCTCCCATTGATCCAGACCTTCATATTTAAGCGGCACTTTTTCCAGCCAGACCCGGCAGCCGTTTGAATACCGGGCGGATTCGCCCACGGAAGAAGACAATCCGCCGCCGCCGTTGTCCGTTATAAAGCGGATCAACCCTTCATCCCGAGCCTCGTTGAGAAAATCATGCATTTTTTTCTGGGTGTAGGGATCGCCGATCTGGACATGACCCGCCGGGGTGTGTTCGGAAAAAGTCTCCGACGAGGCGGTCACGCCATGAATCCCGTCTTTACCAACCCGGCCGCCGCACATGACGATGAGTTCGCCCGGAGATGTGGTCTTTATGTCCGACGGTTCACCGGCTGCGGTGGCGGGCATCAGGCCCAGGGCCGTGACATAGACCAGGCATTTGCCCATATAGCCGGGATGAAATATCACCTGGCCGAAAGTTGTCGGAATGCCGCTCTTGTTGCCGCCGTCCCTGACCCCTTCGATCACGCCATCAAGCAGCCGCCTGGGATGAAGTTTGGGCTTGAGTTCCCCATGATACTCCCGATGCCCGGTGCAGAATCCATAGGAGCCCATGATCAGGCGCGATCCTCTGCCAGTCCCAAGCGGATCACGGTAAACCCCTACGATCCCTGTGATGGCGCCGCCGTAGGCTTCCATGTTGGACGGGGAATTGTGGGTTTCGCCGGTTATCACGTAATAATGGTTGTCGTCAAACCGTCCCACCCCTGCATTGTCCCAGAGCACGGACACCACCCAGTCTTTCTTTTTCTGGAGTTCCAGAGTGGGTTTTTCAATATAGGTTTTAAAAAGGTTATTGATGATCTCGGTCTTTCGGGTGGAGATATCCGTATATCTGAAAAGTCCCCGGAAAGTGTTATGGTTGCAATGATCGCTTCTGGCCTGGGAAATATATTCGAGCTCCACATCCGTTGGGGCGTTTAGTCCAATTTGCCGGCGAAGTCTCATATTTTCAGGATTCTGAAAGTAGGAACGGATTACAGGGATATCGTTTAGGTTAAGGGCCAGGTTTCTTTGATCACTGACCTGCTTGAGTTCCTGATCGCTGTCCATGTGTATCAAGGCCACCGTGGGGATGTGATCAAGCCTGACCTTGGGGATAATAATGCCAGTCCCTTCCTTCTGATTCCATTGATATTGAGCGTAAATCCTCACCTGTTGAATGATGTCGTTTGCCAGAAGTTCATAAGCCACAGTTTTAACGTCTGACTCCGACAAGTCCCTTCCGGTCAGACAATACCGCCTGGATGTATAGACTGCCTCCTGAGCTTTAAACTTTATGCCAAGAACATCCTCAATGGCTTCTGCGGCGGTGCTGCCGGGATTGTCACGGACACCTGGCCTAAACCCGACCCAGATGCACCAGTCAAAGTCCATGGGCAGGGGATCTGCGGAAGATTCCTGCGTCACTGGGTTGGTGAAAATTTCAGTCCGGACGATTTCAAGCTGCTCCCTGGAAATGGCCGCATCAATAGTGACAATATGGATGGTCCGGACCTTATCGATATGAATGCCGAAATATCGGGCGGCTTTTTTCCGAATCCCCTCTCCCTCTGCATCCAGAAGGTCAGGTTTTAAAGTGATTTCAAGTCGGTGTGACATGAGTTTCCTTTTTGCGTGTTTGACAATTCTCTTTTCAGTAAAGGAAATGATTTATTTATTCTACTCTCCCGGTAAAAAGACGCATAATATCATTGTAAAATGCAAAGACCATGAGCATCATCAATAAAAAGATACCGATCTGTTGGGCAATCTCCCTTGTTCTGATACTCAAAGGCCTCCGGAAAACGGCTTCAATCAGAAAAAAAAGGATATGGCCGCCGTCTAAAACAGGGACCGGCAGCAGGTTGAGAATCCCGAGATTAATACTTACAATGGCGATGAAAAACAGCAGATTGAGAAATCCCTCGGCGGCCTGTTCCCCGGCCACCTGAGCTATTAAAATAGGGCCTCCGATGGTATCAGCGGGTATGACGCCTTCGATAAGCTTCACCACGCTTACAACAGTCAACTCCGCGATTTCATAGGTGCGGCGGATACTTTCAACAAAAGCCTCAACGGGATTAAGCGTTTTGGAAACCGTTTCGCCTGATGCAGTTACACCGATCACATAACGTTCCTTGTCTTCGCCGAAAATATTGGGCGCCGTTTCCTTGCCCGGTCTGACGCGCAGTTCCAACTCAGATCCGCTTCGTTCAACAACAAAATCCAGCTCCGCACCATGGCTTTCCATGATCCGCTCGGCCATTTGCGACCAGCTTTCAACCGGAGATTTATCGATCTGGAGGATTTTGTCATTCTGAAGAAATCCGGCCGATTCAGCAGGTGATCCGGTTTTCACCTCCCCGACAATGGGTTGCAGAATCATGATTCCTGCGAAGGAAAAAATTCCGAAAAAAATCAAAACCGCCAGCACAAAATTAAATACAGGGCCTGAAGCTACGATGAGCATCCGCTGGAAGACATTTTTATGAGTAAATGAAAAAGGAATATCCGCAGGATCTATTTCAGCGTCCGGCTGCTCGCCCACCATTTTAACATACCCGCCCAAAGGAATAGCCGAAAGACGGTACTCTGTCCGGCCGATGGTTTTAGCCGCGATTTTCGGGCCAAAACCAAGTGAAAATTTTTCGACTCCCACGCCAAATGCTTTGGCGCAGAGAAAATGCCCAAGTTCATGGAAAAAAATCAACACGCCCAGAACAATCACAAAACCGAAAATCAAACTCATTTCACCATACATCCTTTGCTAAAGCGGAAAAACATTCCCTTCTCACCGGGCTCTCACTTATTTATCCGATATCGGATTATACTTTGGTTAAAAATTCAAAAGCAAACTCTCAATTTATATGATGCAATATCCATTCATTCGCAACCATCCGGGCCCACTCATCCGCCGCAAGAATATCACCAAGGATCGGATGATAAACAACCGTGTGCCGGTTCATGACATGGTCAATGACCTCAGGTATCCGATTAAATGATATCCGGGCAGTTAAAAAAGCGCTGACCGCGGCTTCATTGGCGGCATTGAGTACGCACGGCAGTGTTCCGCCGGTTTCACAGGCGCGATATGCCAGAGACAGACAGGGAAATCGATTTACATCCGGTGGCTCGAATGTCAGAGCGCCGATAGCTGAAAAATCAAGAACTGGGAGCTCAATATCCAGCCGTTCAGGATAGGACAGCGCATAGGCAATGGCCCCTTTCATGTCAGGATGTCCCATTTGCGCGAGAACAGCCCCGTCTTTAAAGGCAACCATGGAATGAATAATGCTCTGGGGATGGATCACCACGTCAATATGATCGTGGGATACATCAAAAAGATGTTTGGCTTCGATCACTTCAAGGCCTTTATTCATCAACGTGGCTGAATCGATGCTGATTTTTTCACCCATCTGCCAGGTGGGATGTGCCAATGCTTTCGAAGGAGTAATGGCTGGGAATTCATCAGAAGAAAGCTTTCGAAAAGGTCCGCCGGATGCGGTTAATATTATTTTTTTTAAATCTTCTTTTCGGGCTCCGACGATACACTGAAATATGGCGCTGTGTTCGCTGTCCACCGGACGGATGCCGGCATGCTTTGTTTTTGCCAGCTCCATCACAATATCGCCCGCCATTACAAGGGTTTCCTTGTTTGCCAGCGCAACGTGCTTTCCGGCAGAAATGGCTTCCAATGTCGGAACAAGGCCCGCGGACCCAACCATGGCCGATACTACCGTATCCACTTCGTCATAAGCGGCTGCGGCTATGTAGCCGTCAACACCGTATATGATTTCGGTGCGATGGGTTTTGGGAAGATGTTGCTTAAGCTTCAGGGCGTCTTTTTCATGGAAAACAACCGCTATATCCGGCTGGAACAAACGGATTTGATCCGCCAGAATCCCAATATTGCTTTTAGCGGTCAACGCTTTGACGCTAAACCTCTCCGGAAACATCTTGACCACGGCCAGCGTGTTGCGTCCGATAGAACCGGTAGAGCCGAGAATAGTTAAATGCTTCATTCTATCAGCCGGGAATCATGAATTCTTTACATGCGTAAATAACAGGCGCGGCAAAGAGCAGCGCGTCAATCCGGTCCAAAAAACCGCCGTGTCCCGGAAGAATGCTGCCCGAATCCTTGACATTTCCCGCCCGCTTCAATTCTGACTCAAACAGATCTCCGGCCTGGGCTGCCATATTGACGAGAAGGATCAGAACGATTGCATTGAAAACATTCAGATCGGGCAGTAAAAAGTATTTGAATGAATATCCGATGACCATGCTGGACAGGATGCTTCCCGCCGCCCCTTCAAACGTTTTATTCGGACTGATGGACGGACAGAACTTACGCCTGCCAAAATACGTACCGACATAAAACGCGCCCACATCTCCGGCAAAAACGATAAACAGCAAAAAAAACACCCATACCGATCCGTCCGGACCATTGCGCATCAAGACCAGCATGGAGAGCGATACAGGAATATAAAGCAACCCGCCAATTCCCTTGGCAACCACCAGCAAAATGGAGGCGCCATCTTTAAACCGGGGCATGGACAGGATGGCGGCGCCGATCAGATTAATCATGAGCAGACAGAGCATCAGTTTGAGGGAACCGATATAGGCAAAAGACACCATCAAAAGCCCCGCCAGAAAACTCCATGCGGGTATCGGGGTTGCTATCTTTTCTCTCCGGCCAGAAAAGACGATAAAATAATATTCCCAAAGGGAAACCCCCATCACCAGGGCGATAAAAAGGGCAAAAAGAAAAATTCCGCCCTTTGATATCAGAATGATTAAGACCGGAATACCGATGATGCTTGTCAGCCAGCGCTTCAGGTGCATGATGGATGTTATCCCTAATACTTATTCTTCCAGCACACGGCCGAATCGGCGTTCCCGTGACTGGAAATCATTTAATATCCGGATAAGTTCTTCTTTAGTAAAATCCGGCCACAAGGTCTGGGTAATGTGAATCTCAGAGTAGGCAATCTGCCAAAGAAGAAAATTGCTGATACGCATCTCCCCGCTGGTACGAATCAGGAGTTCAGGATCAGGCATTCCCGCCGTGTAGAGATGGCTTGCAAAGTTATCTTCAGAAATATGCCCAATATCCTGAAGGCCATCTTTCACATCCGCTGCAATCCGTCGAACCGCCCTCAAGATCTCAGCGCGGCTGCCGTAGCTTAACGCAAGGTTGAGCAACATGCCGTCATTGACGCAGGTAGCATTCATGGCGCGCTGAATTTCCTCCTGAACATCGGCGGGAAGGCGTTTTTTTTGACCGATGACATTGAGACGGATATTGTTGTCAGTCATCTCCTTTTTTTCCGATATCAGGAATTTTTTTAACAGCATCATCAGCGCGGCGACTTCTGTTTTAGGCCGCTCCCAGTTTTCAGTGGAAAATGCATACAGAGTCAGTACTGAAATACCGATTTCGCGGCAGGTGCGGACAACCATTCTCACCGTGTCAGCGCCTTTTTCATGACCTTTGATGCGATTGAGCAGCTTTTTTTTGGCCCATCTGCCGTTGCCGTCCATGATGATGGCGATATGAACCGGAAGTTTGTCGGGATCCAGTCCGTATGTATTTGAAATCTTAGAGTTCAATGACTTCTTTCTCTTTATCTCTGTAAATCTCATCAATTTTTTTGATGTGCTCGTCGGTTATTTTTTGCACCCGGTCCTGAGCTTTGAACACATCGTCTTCAGAAGCCTCGCCTTCTTTTTTAAGCTCCTTGAGCATTTCATTGGCATCCCGTCGGATATTCCGAACCGCCACACGGTACTCCTCGCATATTTTGCTGACCTGTTTGACAATCTCTTTTCGCCTTTCCTCGGTGAGCGCGGGGATGGCAATGCGGATGATCTTGCCATCGGAGGTCGGGGTGAGCCCCAGGTTTGATTTTAATATGGCTTTTTCAATGTCTTTGATCACCGTGGCGTCCCAGGGCTGGATAGTAATCAGACGGCTTTCCGGAATAGCAAGAGTCGCCATCTGATTCAATGGGGTCGGAGTGCCGTAATAATCGACCCGGATATCATCCAAAACATTTAATGAAGCGCGGCCGGTCCGGACTTTTTTTAAATCGCCTTTTAAGGCGTTTAAGGATTTTCCCATTTTTTCTTTTGCTTCATCATTAATCTCTTCAATCATAGCTGTGCCACCTTTATTTTTATGCTGGATTTCAGGTTCAATCAAAATAACAGGGTCTCACGCATGGTACATATAACCACCGCAAAATTATACAGGGGTAGTTTATTGTAAAAAGGATATTACGGAATCATCTCAATTTTGACAAGCAGTAATTGTTTCAAACGGCTGGTTCGACGGCTGGAAAAAGATATTTCTTTGAATTATCATTGTGGCATCGCAGACGCGATGAGGGATTCGGGCAGATTGATTCTATTTTTCGGATTCGAAAATACGCGTGCCAATTTTCTCTCCGCAGACAATCCTTTTTACATTTCCGGCAGTTTTGAGATCAAATACGATCATGGCCAGATTATTATCCATCGCCAAGGAGATGGCGGTTGAATCCATCACATTGAGCCTCTTTTCAAGGACCTGCATATAGCTGATTTCCTTGATGAAGATGGCAGATTTATTTATAAGCGGATCAGAATCATAGACCCCGTCAACCTTTGTCGCTTTCATCAGAACATCGGCATGTATCTCTTCTGCGCGGAGCACTGCGGCTGTATCGGTGGTAAAATAAGGATTGCCGGTTCCGGCAGCGAAAATGACCACTCGGCCTTTTTCAAGATGGCGGACAGCCCTGCGCCGAATATAGGGTTCTGCCATCTGGTGCATGGATATGGCGGAAAGAACCCTGGTTTGAATGCCGATCTTCTCCAGGGCATCCTGAAGGGCCAGGCTGTTCATAACGGTCGCCAGCATGCCCAAATAATCCGCAGATGCCCGATCCATGCCCTGGGACGCAGCCGCCATACCGCGGAAAATATTACCTCCACCGACCACAATGGCGATCTGAATGCCGAGATCATGGGCGGATTTGACCTCATCGGCTACATACTGAAGCATCCGGGTGCTGATTCCGTAAGTCTGCTCACCCATCAGGGCTTCACCGCTGAGTTTTAATAAAATTCTTTGATAGACTGGCGTTATCAATATTCTACTATCTCTGCCGTTAATTGAGTGTAAAATTGAAGGGGGCGAATGTTTTCGCCCCCCAAATTTGACTTATTCACCAATTTGGAACCGCGCAAACCGGCTGATGGTTATTTTTTCTCCTGTTTTCGCAATCATGTCATTGAGCACATCGGCAATCGACAAATTGGGATCCCGCACATAGGGCTGCTGCATAAGGCAGCTTTCCTTGTAAAATTTACTCATCTTGCCTTCGACAATTTTTTCAAGCATATTTTCAGGCTTGCCCATCTCCCGCGCCTGATGCCGGTAGATTTCTTTTTCCTTTTCCAATACGGAGGGAGGAACGTCTTCCGGAATAACTCCCAGAGGACGGGATGCGGCGATGTGCATGGCGATATTTTTTGCAAAATCCTTGAAATCATCGGTTTTTGCCACAAAGTCTGTTTCGCAGTTCACTTCAACAATCACACCGATTTTGCCGCCAAGATGAATGTAAGACTGCACAACACCTTCGGATGCCGCACGGGCTGCTCTTTTCTGGGCCGTGGCGATTCCTTTCTTTCGAAGGTGTTCGATAGCTTTTTCCATATCTCCGTTGGTTTCGGCAAGGGCCTCCTTGCAATCCATGATGCCGGCTCCGGTTCTTGAACGGAGGGTTTTAACTGATTCAGCGCTGATCATCGTCATTCTCTATTCTCCCATATCGTCTGACTCGTCCGAGTCTTCTGTTTTATATTGTTCACGTTTGCTCTTTTTGACCGGCGCGGTTTTGCGAATAACCTCGACTATTGGGCCCTGGGTTCCATCGGAAAGCACCTGACGGTCAATGGCTCCGCTGGTTTGGACAGCCGGTTCTTTTTCAATCGATTCGCCTTCTTTGTCGGCTGCGGCCTGCTCTTGTTCAGCATGCCGTTTGGCGCCTTCGATGCATGCGTCGGCAATTCGGGAAGTGATCAAATGGATCGCGCGGATGGCGTCATCATTTCCGGGGATAACATAATCAATCACATCGGGATCGCAGTTTGTATCAAGGGTGGCGACAATGGGGATGCCCAGGCGTCGGCCTTCTCGCACGGCAATGGATTCTTTTTTCGGATCGATGATATAAATCGCGCCTGGAAGCGATTTCATGCTGCGAATTCCACCCAGCGTGCTGTCGAGCTTCACCCGCTCCTTTTGGAGGTTGATCCGCTCCCGCTTCGGGTAAAGGTTGATCGATCCGTCATTTTCTATGTTGTTTAAATAATTCAAACGGTCGATGCTTTTTTTAATGGTGGGGAAATTGGTCAGCATGCCGCCCAGCCAGCGGTTGTGAACGTAAAACATTTCACAACGGTTGGCTTCCTCATAGATAGCTTCCCGTGCCTGTTTTTTGGTTCCAACAAAGAGAACTGTTTTCCCTTCAGCCACTGTATTGGCGATAAAATCGCATGCTGTTTTGAAAAGTTTGACGGTCTGCTGAAGATCAATAATGTAAATTCCGTTCCTCGCGCCGAAGATATACTTTTTCATCTTCGGATTCCACCGCCGGGTTTGATGCCCAAAATGAACTCCAGCTTCGAGGAGTTCCTTCATCGTCACATAGTTCATACGTTTCTCCTTTTTTGGTTTTTTCCACCGCCGGGCGTCAGGCATGATCACCAACTTTTTATAAAAAAAGCACCCGGTGACCGGTCGCACGACGTGCGTATTGGTTTGTATAAATTTAAAACGTCATTACATAATGAATATTTTTTATCGAATCAATATTTTTTTGTATAAAAAGGGTATTTAGACAAAAAATTATTTCACTTTTTGAATCACCGCCACACGGTCATGGCCTCCGTAATCCCGAATAAATTTTTCAAGTATCAATGAAGGGCAGCGGCCAGTCTCCTTGCACACCTGATCCTTTTGATCATGACCGATTTCAAGAAGCAGCCTCCCCCCTGATTTCAAATATGCCGGCACGGACCCAAGGAGGGTTCGGATGGCGTTCATTCCGTCAGAACCTCCGTCAAGGGCCTGGGCAGGTTCATATTCATTTATTTCTGGAGCAAGATGGGCAATTTCATCAGCGGGAATGTAAGGCGGATTTGAAACAATAATGTCAAAAGTCGCAGAGTTTAAAGTGATCGGGGAAAGCCAATCGGCCGCAAAAAAATGAATTTTAGTCGTAAAGAATTTTTTTGCGTTACCACAAGCAATGGTCAATGCTTTTTGCGAAATATCAGATGCGAAAAAAACATGATACGGCCTGTGTTTGGCAATTGAAACAATGATGGCGCCTGAGCCCGTTCCAATGTCCAAAATCCTCATCGGCCCGGCAAATGCGCTTTCGGGTATGAATTTCAAAGCTTCTTCGACTAAAAATTCTGTCTCAGGCCGTGGGATGAGCGCGCCGGGAGCAATATCAAATTCAAGTCCGAAAAATTCTTTTTTACCCGTGATGTAGGCCACTGGCTCACGGTTGAGTCGGCGTTTGATCAAAGTTTTTATAAGCGCAAGTTCTTCAGCGTTGAGGGGCTTGTCAAATGAAAGGTATAAGTCAATTCGCTCAACGCCCAGCACATGGGATAAAAGAATCTCAATGGTGAGCCGGGGGCTGTCTATATGGTTGGATTTAAAATAAGCGGTGGCCCATTGTATGATTTTGAGAATCGTCCACGTTGAATCAGTGGGGCTTTTCTGCATCAGCGTTCTTTAGCATCTGGGCCTGGTAGTGGGTTGTCAGTTCATCGATGATTTCGCTGATATCACCTTGAAGAATGCTTTCAAGACGGTATAAGGTCAACCCGATGCGATGGTCTGTCATTCTCCCCTGAGGGAAATTATAGGTGCGGATCCTTTCGCTCCGGTCCCCGCTGCCCACCTGGTTCTTTCGTTTTTCAGAAATTTCAGCCTGCTGGAGCCGGGTTTCCAGATCAAATAAACGAGCACGAAGAACTTTTAAGGCCTTTGCCTTGTTCTTATGCTGGGATTTCTCATCCTGGCAAGTCACCACCAGTCCTGTGGGTAAATGCGTGATTCTGACGGCGGAATCGGTTGTATTAACGGATTGACCCCCGGGTCCTGCGGATCTGTATACGTCTATTTTCAAATCATTGGGATCAATATGCACTTCAACTTCTTCCGCTTCCGGCAGAACAGCCACGGTAACTGCTGAGGTGTGAATGCGTCCCTGGGCCTCGGTGACGGGGACCCGCTGGACGCGATGGGTCCCGCTTTCATATTTAAGACGGCTGTAAGCGCCCTTCCCTTTTATCAGAACGATGATTTCTTTGAATCCGCCGGTGTCCGATATAGATTCTGATAGGAGTTCAATTTTCCAGCCGAGAACGTCCGCATGCCTGGAATACATGCGAAACAGATCAGCGGCAAATAAAGAGGCTTCTTCGCCGCCGGTTCCCGCACGGATTTCAAGCAGCACATTCTTTTCATCATTCGGATCCTTGGGAATCAACAGGGATTTAAGTTCTTTTTCCAGTAACACCACATGATCAGAAAGGGTATCGATTTCCCTACGGGCGAGTTCTTTGATTTCCGGATCAGTATCGGCAAGGAGCTCCTTGCTGTTTTCTATTTCAGAAAGGGTATGCCGGTAATCCCTCAATTTAGTGACAATTTTCCCCAGATCGCTGTGTTCACGTATGTATTTCGGATAAAGCTCCCGGTCTTTAACGACCGAAGGATTGCTCAAAAGCTGTTCAAGCTCCAAATACCTGTCTTCAATCCCGTTTAATTGTTCAAGCATGGAAGGAAGCCTGCCTTGTGCAACCAGCAGCAAAATTATTTCGCGTTGTTCTGGTCCTGAAATTTTTCATATTTGCGCAAAAACCGTTCTATCCGGCCTGCCGAATCCACAAGTTTTTGTTTGCCGGTATAAAACGGATGACATTTAGAGCAGATTTCAACAGAGATATTCTCCTTGGTCGAACTGACCGCGAGTTCGCTGCCGCACGCGCATTTGATGACTGTATCAGCGTACTTCGGATGAATTTCTTTCTTCATTTCGTATTTATCCTTTCTGTATAAAAAATATTTTTATGGATCCTGAATTTTACAGGATTCACGAAAATTATGAATTCATGGAGTTCATAAAATCCTGATTGCTCTTTGTGCCCTGCATCTTATCCAGCAAAAATTCAAGCGCGTCAACAGGATTTAGCGTTGCCATCAATTTTCTTAAAATCCAGAGCCGGTTTAATGTGTCGGGCTCCAGCAGGAGTTCTTCCTTCCGAGTGCCGGAACGATTGATATCTATGGCCGGATACATACGCCGATCCGCCAATCGACGGTCGAGCTGCAACTCCATGTTGCCGGTTCCTTTGAATTCCTCAAAGATCACCTCATCCATTCGGCTTCCGGTGTCCACCAGCGCGGTTGCGAGAATGGTAAGGCTGCCGCCTTCTTCTACATTGCGGGCAGCCCCGAAAAAACGTTTGGGCCTCTGAAGCGCATTTGAATCCACGCCGCCGGAGAGTATTTTCCCGCTGGGCGGAACCACTGTATTATAAGCCCGGGCCAACCGCGTGATGCTGTCGAGCAGAATCACCACGTGATGTTTATGCTCCACGAGCCGCTTGGCTTTTTCTATTACCATTTCAGCCACCTGAACGTGCCTTTCAGCGGGTTCATCAAAAGTGGAGCTGATCACTTCGGCCTTGACTGATCGCTCCATGTCCGTGACTTCTTCAGGTCGTTCGTCAATCAGCAATACAAAGGGCATCACGTTCTTATGACTGGCAATGATGCTGTTGGCGATATTTTTCAGGATCATTGTTTTGCCGGCTCTTGGCGGAGAAACAATCAGGCCTCGCTGACCGAATCCGATGGGGGTCATCAAATCGATGATCCGCGTTGTGTAATTATCCTGAGCTGTATCCAGTTTCATTTTCTTTTCCGGAAAAAGCGGCGTCAGGTTATCAAAAAAGATCTTATCCCGGGCCACTTCGGGTTCTTCATAATTGATGGCTTCAACCTTCAACAGGGCAAAATACCGTTCTGATTCCTTGGGTTGCCTGATTTGCCCTGAAACCGTATCTCCAGTTTTCAAGTTGAAGCGTCGGATCTGGGACGGGGAAACATAAATATCATCCGGTCCGGGAAGATAATTGCAATCCGGAGACCTTAAAAAGCCAAATCCGTCGGGCAGGATTTCAAGGGTTCCCTCACCATAAATCAGGCCGTTTTGTTCAATATGAGCCTGAAGCAGAGAAAAAATAAGCTCTTGTTTTCTCATCCCCCCGGCGTTTTCAATATTGAATTTTTTTGCCATCCGGGTCAAGTCACTGATCTTTTTATTCTTTAATTCAACAATATTCATCTAAAACTATTTCTCCGCGCTTTAATTGTAATCATTATTTAAAATACCGGTTTATTTTTATGAGATGGTTTCAATCACACCAGAGGATTTCCGAGCCCGATGATTTCGCATATATAGTCGGCCGGACAAGTTTTATTCAATTTGTCCCAAACGAAGTTGCAAAAATTGATATGCGGCCTGAACTCATTATATTAAAAGGGACTGCCAGGCAAAATTTTTGAAATTAATGAAGAAATTTCTTGAAACACTTCAAAGGGCAGGTTCATATTTGGCAAAACGATATACTATCTTTTTTTTTATGTCAACCTCTTTCATCGGCTTTTGTTATGGTTATTTTTTCCCAATTTGAATTGTTTGGATCCGAGCGGTCAACGCCTGATAGAATTTTTCCGTCGAATCATTTAATTGTTCCATATCGCCATTGTTATCAATAATAAAATCCGATTGTCTGATTTTTTCCCCTTCAGGGAGCTGTATTCCGAGGAGCGATTCTGCGTCTGCGTGAGACACCTGATCCCTTTGCATCATTCGTTTTATCCGGATATCTTTGCTTGCGCAGACGGTCAATGTAAAATCGAAAAACGGCTTAAGACCCAGTTCAAACAGCAGCGGAACCTCCATCACAACCACAATATCCTGGCGTCGGGACGCTGCTTGAAATTCAACAGCCATCAGATTGAAAACTTCCGGGTGCACAAAGCTCTCAAGCTTTTTTTTTGCATCCCCGTCGCGGGATATCATGACGCGTAATTTTTTTCGATCCAAATCCCCGTTTTCAGAGACAACGCCAGTTCCGAAATGATTCACAATTTTTTCATATGCGGCTGTGCCGGGCATGACAGCCTGCCGCGCCAGGTCATCTGCGCTGATTACAGTAAGCCCCTTCCTGGCGAGATATTCGCATACCGCCGATTTCCCGGAGCCAACGCCGCCGGTGACACCGAGTTTTAAGGGAGTTAAGACGCTTTCTTCCGATGGATTCATGCAACCCATGAAAATTCTAAAGAATTAAATATAAATATGGCGCTTGCGAAACATGAGAAACGGTGGTAACTGTCTAAAAAATTTAATCAAAAAATTAGAAAAAAAATTCATTATATTAGAAAATGACTCAAATCAATATAAATTTTCTGCCGACTGAACTGCCCCGCTCCGCTGAAGTATATATTGTCGGCGGAACGGTCCGCGATATCTTACTCGGAAAAAAACCTTCGGATTATGATATTGTCACAACAGGCAATCCGGAGGCGCTTGCCGGCCTTATCGCCGCGGCATTCAACTCCCGGGTGATCCGTCTGGGAAAACCCGGAATGACTCTGTTGCGGGTGAAGGCCCAGAAATATCTCTTCGACATCGTACCGGCTTTCAATGGCGCAATTGAATCCGATCTTCAACAAAGGGATTTCACCATCAATGCCATGGCGGTCTGCTCAACAGACGGGACTCTGTCGGATCCATGCGGCGGGCTTAAAGATATTCAGCAAGCATACATTCGCATGGTTTCCAGAAAGAATCTGATATCTGATCCCATCAGACTGTTGCGGGCCTATCGCATGGGTGCGGTTTTAAAGTTTTCCATTGAATCTCAGACCCGTGATGCCCTAAAGGAAGAAGCCCATTGGATCAAATCTTCCGCTCCGGAACGCGTCAGAGAGGAAATGGTCAAGCTTCTCTCGGCGCCCTCCGCATCCGATTATGTCAAAGATATGGCATATTCGGGACTTTTGACGGCCATTCTGCCAGAAATGTCATCCTTGAAGGATTGTCTCCAAAATAAACACCACCCGGATGACGCCCATGAACATTCTTTGAAAGCATTATCCTCTCTTGAAGATATTTTAAATGATTCTTCACAATATCCCGAAGACATCCAAAAAGCCGCGCAGGAGGTAACTCCTTCACGCAATCATTCGCTTCTGAAATTCGCCATCCTGATTCATGACGTCGGAAAATCCCACACCCGCACCGTAGATGCAGCCGGGGACGTTCATTTTTACAGCCATGAAAAAAAAAGCGCGGAACTGTCCGATGTTATTACAAAGCGTCTTCGTTTTTCAAATATTGATCAACGATATGTTCATCACATCATCTCCAGCCACATGAAGCCACTGTTTCTGTTTCTGGCTCACTGCAACAAACGTCTCACCCCAACAGCCATCAACCGTTTCTTTATTCAGTCCGGGGAATGCGCCATGGATATTCTTCTGCATGCCATTGCGGACATGAATGCAAAAGGAGCGCATCCGGCCATGAAAGAATTCATGGAATTTATAAACCAGATGGCGTTATTGTTTTATCGCCAGTTCAGGCCACGCTTTATGCAACCGCCTTTAGTTAAAGGCAACGACCTTATCAAGGAATTCGGATTGTCCCCGTCGCCTCTTTTGGGAAAGATACTAAATCATATTGAAACGCATCGGTTGCAGGATATGATTCAAACCAGGGAAGAAGCTTTAATCATGGCCAGAATTTTTCTAAAATCCAATCACCGGTCTTGACATTCTGATTACATTTTAATATCAAAAAAAATTTTAAAATAATTTTAATTTTCAATAACAGATCGATAAATCTAAAATTTAAGGAGCAGGCTATGAACATTTTGTTTTTTGGACCAAACGGCAGCGGCAAAGGCACCCAGGGCGCAATTTTGAAAGATAAATACCAGATTGCCCACATCGAATCCGGCGGAATTTTCAGGGACAATATTAAAAACGGCACGGAACTTGGTAAAAAGGCCAAGACCTTTATCGACAAAGGGGATCTTGTTCCGGACGACATCACCATCCCGATGATTTTGGACCGGCTTCAGGCGGATGACTGCAAAAAAGGCTGGCTTCTCGACGGTTTTCCCAGAAATAAAAACCAGGCCGTGATGCTCCATGATGCATTAAAGAAAGCCGGCTTATCGCTGGATATCGTTATTGAAATCGTTCTTGACCGGGAAATTGCAAAAAACCGGATCATGGGAAGGCGGCTTTGCGCCAATGACAACAATCACCCCAATAACATCTTTATTGACGCCATTAAGCCCAATGGAGATAAATGCCGGGTGTGCGGCGGCGCTTTAAGCGCTCGAAATGATGACCAGGATGAAACCGCCATCGACAAGCGCCATTCCATTTACTACAACACTGAAAACGGCACACTGGCGTCGGCATATTATTTCAAATCTCTGGCTGAAAAAGACAATTCCATAAGATATTTGACCTTGGACGGCAAAGCCAGCGTCAAAGAAGTTGCTGCAGAATTGGTGTCCAAACTTTAAAAAATCATTTTTTTGTTTTTTTGCTTGAAAATATTTTTTGACTGATTTATGTAATTAAGCTTAAAAATTTTTTTATCTTAATTGAAATGGGGTGAATTATTTGAAGGAAATTGCGGTTAGGGTTGATGATAACGACCTTGAAAGAGCGATGCGCATTTTGAAGAAAAAAATTCAAAATGACGGCTTGTTCAAGAGATTGAAATTAAAAAAGAATTATGAAAAACCCTGTGAGTACAGACGGCGTAAAAAACGAGAAGCGTTAAGACGCCAACGCATTGCCGATGCAAAACGCAACATGCGGTTTCGCCGGGCAGGTTGAATTCAGCAATAACAGCCCGCCTAAATTTTAATACATGCTTAACCCGGCAGGAATCTTTGAGTTCTGCCGGGTTTTTTTATGGTGTGGGAGCAGATGAAACAAACGGAATACCAGAAATGTCTAAAGGAAATGTTTGCCCTCCATCGATTCGG
>JALOPH010000118.1 GCA_025453995.1 Desulfobacterales bacterium | reverse complement strand
TATAAACCATATTTTTGAAGTCCGGATGCCAACCATTCAATCATTCAGGTGAGCTTATGCTGTATGAGCTTTCCAAAAAACCCGAAACCGTCAGGCGGATTTTACCTGATATTGATCCTGATCAGCTGAAAATCGATCTGGAAAAACTCAAAAACATCGCCATTGATATGGGCGCGGCTCAGGCAGTGATCATTGAAAAAAAAGACATTATATTCACCTTTGAAGTGCTCCAACGCATCAGCGCGGACAATGGATTTGCTTCCATTCACTGGCCCTTGTTTTATCCCAAAGATGATATTCAGGAAGCGATAAGTGCCTATGGGTGGGGGATATTTTTCAGGATGAATGTGGATGGGAATTTTTCAGATTACGGGGGAGGGCCCATATCCAATGAGACTCACCGGCAAATTTATCTTAGAGTCTATGAAATAACCACAGCCATAGAATCCGCCGGTTTTTATATGGGATACCATTTATCACTGGGGCTGGCGGCCGGAAACTGCCGGGCTGTCTTCTGTGCGGATGAAAAACGCTGTTGGCCCATGATCAAAGGCAAAGTCTGCGTTCGGCCGAACATGGGAAGGCCATCCATGGAGGCCGCCGGTATTGACGCGACTGCCATGGCGGAAAACCTTGGAATGCAAACAGACGGGAAACTTCAAAGCCCCATACTAACAGGTCTGGTGATGATCGCCTGATTCATTTCCCAGGAACCTTCGCCATCCGGAGTTTTTATGAGTAAGATAAAGCCGACCACTGTAGCTCTTTCTTCATCTGAAGATCTGGCGGAAATTTGCAAGCATCTTTGCCAGACCGCATTAAAACGCGGCGCCAGTGACGCGCTTAACATTTCACCCGCTGATGTGATCCTTGATCCCCGTGTCCGCTTCAAGTGTATGATTCCGAAATGCTATATTTCCGGAAATTGCGCCCATTGCCCGCCTTACGGATATTCCATACAGGAGGTCCGGGAGATTGTTCAAGGTTTCGACGCCGGGGTGTTTTTTCGGGTAAAAGTAAAAAATTCCATTATTGCGGCCAAAGATCTTCATTTGGCCTTTGAATCCGGAGTGTTGGACAAGGACGGCAACGCGATGAACCTGGGTGCTCATTATGTTCTTGTCTCTACCATTGTCAAAGTCCTTGAAAAAAGGGCAAGGGACTCAGGGTTTATGGCCCATGGCTTTGCAGCCGGCAATTGCCGAGATCCTTTTTGTCTGCTTCAACCGGTTTGTCAGGACTTAATGACAGAAAGAGGCTGTCGAAACCCGGAGTTAAGCTCTTATTCCATGGAATCTTGCGGCATGGACGTTTATCGGATGGCTGCTCGCGTCGGGTGGGATCTGTATCCCATCGGCGGCTCATGTGAGCCAGACAGCGTTCCCCAGGGGAGTCTGATGGGGCTGGTGCTGGTCAGGAGGAATCATTCATGAAAAAGCAAGTCACTTCAATGAAAAGCCGGTATCAGATTTTTCGGAAAAATATGAAGGCTCTCAAACAGGCCAACATCACCCTTTCCCAGATGGCAAATTGCAATAAAGCATCCAATGCCTGGTGGAAAATCACGGTCAATTTAAGGGAGCTTGAAGGCTCATGGACAGGCGCAATGAAGAAATATATGAAGATGTTTGAAGGCGTCCCCCGAAAAAATGTCCGCCAAACCGATGATCATCCGCCGGACGGCAGATCATCTTATCAAACACCCCATTGATATCCGCAAAATAAATGACAGACACTTCGTTCAATACATCTCATGCCTCATTCCCATCCTGTTTTGTCCTTGCAATTGATCTTGGCAGCGGCAGTGTCAAGGCGGCCGTTGTGTCGTCTTCTGGTCAAATTATGGCAAGCGCTGGTGAACCTGTCACGACATTTTTGCTGCCTGAAGGCGGCGCGGAGCAGGATCCGAAGCAATGGTGGCGGAATACAAAACGTGCGGCGAAGACAGCCATTAAACAATCCGGTGTCCCACCGGAGTTAATTGCAGCCGTATGCTGCACTTCCCAGTGGTCGGTCGTTGTGCCTGTGAATATAAACGCCGAGCCGTTGATGAATGCAGTCCATTGGCTTGACACCCGCGGAGGACCATATAACCGGAAAATCATCCGCGGATTCCCGCGGATCAAGGGGTATGGGTTGTCAAAGGCGCTTCAATGGATCCGGCTCACCGGACTCGCCCCCACACAATCCGGCGTGGATTCGCTTGGCCACGTTTTGTTCATCCGGCACGAAAAACCCGAAATTTATGCCGCAACCCATAAGTTTTTGGAGCCCATGGATTTTTTGACGTCCAAGCTGACAGGCCGGATCACCGCATCCCAGAAAACCATGGCGCCGTTTATGGTGGTTGAAAATCGGAAATGGGGTGAACAGCAATACAGCGATAAGCTTCTTGCTTTGGCTGGGATTGAAAAAGAGAAATTTCCTGAGCTCATTTCTAATGACGGGATTATCGGCCGATTAGATAAGGCGGTGGCGGATGACCTCGGCCTTTCCCCGTCTACAAAAGTTGTCGCAGGCATTAGTGATTCCAATGCCTCAGCCATCGGGTCAGGGGCCGTTCTTGATTATGAAGCCATCATTTACATCGGAACTTCCCTGTATATGACTTGCCATGTGCCGTATAAAAAAACAGATATGATGCGCATGATGACCTCGCTGCCCAGCCCTTTTCCTTCCAGATATTACCTTTTGGGTGAACAGGGCGCCGGCGGTAAATGCGTGGATCATTTTCTGAAAAATATCATTTACTCTGAAGATGTATTTAACACCGGGCCGATGCCCGAATCGTCCTATCTGAGGTTTAACATCATGGCAGCCCAATCTCCTGCCGGAAGCAGCGGCGTGATATTTCTTCCGTGGCTGAACGGCTCCATTGTGCCCGATGAAGAAACCTGCATGCGCGGCGGGTTTGTGAACCTTTCATTGAAAACCACCCGCAGCGACATGGCCAGATCCATCATGGAAGGACTTGCCTATAACAATCGCTGGACCAAAGAAGCAGCTGAGATATTTATCCGCCGACCCATCGCCTCGTTCCGGTTTTCAGGCGGCGGAGCGATTTCCGACCTGTGGGCGCAGATTCTTGCGGATGTCCTGAAAACGACTATTCATCAAGTCGATGACCCAGTCCATGCAACGCTTCGCGGTGCTGCCCTGCTTGGCTTTATCGCTCTGGGCTTCATTACGCTTGAAGATATTTCAAAACTTGTTAAAATAAAACGGGTGGTTGAGTCTGAACCGGAAAATTTTCCAATATATGATAAAATGTACGCACAATACCGACAGTTGTTTTCCCGAAACCGGAAAATCTTTCAAGCATTAAATGAACAATCATGTCAGCCGAAGGAATAAGTGAATGTCAGATTTAGACAATCCAGTCAAAAATTGCGATCCATTTAAGCCTTACAAAGGGCGACTCCAGGCGTATGAGAGGATTCCGGAAAACGGTCGGGATCAAGCAGCTATAATTCAAGAACTTCAAACTGTGTCCGAAGAGGAGAACGTCAAATGGAATACCGGCCGGGTATCCGGAACATTTTATCATGCCGGGGATGAACACCGTGCGTTTCTCAACAAGGTGTTTTCATTTTTTTCTCATGTGAATACCATTCAATTTGACTTGTGTCCCAGCATGGCGAAATTCGAAAGTGAAATCATCTCAATGACAGCCAATTTGCTTCATGGGGATGCATCCAAGGCTCAACACCCTGAGGATCAGGTCTGTGGAACCGTTACATCCGGAGGCAGCGAAAGCATTGCCATGGCTTTGAAGGTCTACCGGGACAAGGCCAGAGCGGAAAAAGGGATCATAGCGCCTGAAATCATCATGCCCAAAACAGCACATCCTGCCTTCAGCAAGGCCGGTCAGTATTTCGGCATCAAAATTATCGAGGTGCCGGTCGATCCTCCCGATTTTCGGGTGGACCCGTGTCGGGTTGAAGAACAGATCAACGCCAATACGGTGGCTGTTGTCGGAAGCGCAGGGAATTATCCATACGGCCTGATTGATCCCCTTGAAGCGCTTTCGGAAATCGCGATAAAGCGCGGCATCTGGTTTCATGTGGACGGATGCCTGGGTGGATTTATTCTTCCCTGGATTGAACGGCTCGGCTTTGAAGTTCCTCCTTTTGATTTCCGTCTCCCAGGACTTACCTCCATGTCGGCCGACACCCATAAATTCGGGTATGCATTGAAAGGAACCTCTGTGGTTCTCTATCGGAATAAAGATTTTCGCAGATATCAATATTTTTCATTTCCGGACTGGCCGGGCGGGATTTACGCATCTCCCACAGCTGCCGGCAGCCGTTCCGGCGGATTGAGTGCAGCCGCATGGGCGGCCATGGTGTATCTGGGGGAAGAGGGCTATCTTAAGGCAGCCGCCGCCATCATGCAGGTCGCCGAAGGAATTCGAAAAGGGGTTGAAAGCATTCCTGAACTCAAACTTATCGGCAACCCGACCTTTATCATCAGCTTCCGTTCGGACGAAGTTGATGTGTATCATGTCAATGATTTCATGAAAATCAAAGGCTGGCGGTTTAATTGTTTACAGCTCCCGCCGGCGTTGCATTTTTGCGTGACCCTGCCCCAGACCTTAATGCCAGGTCTGGCAGGAGAATTTGTCGAAGATTTAAACGCCGGCGTTCAATACGCCAAAAACAATGCCGGCAAGCCCGCCCAGAGCAGCGCTTTATATGGATTAGCCGGGTCTGCTGAGGGCAACCAGGCTGTAAATGATCTTTTATGCGGGGTCTTTGATCACATGTATTCGATATAACATTTAATGGAATATACACACGGATGAGGCACAACATGTTTGTTAAAAAAATCAGCAATGTCGGCAAAGAAAAAGTCAGCGCCGGGACACGGACCTATCGGCAGGTGTTGATCGCGCCGGATGAAGCGCCGCATTTTTCAATGAGGCGATTTGTCATTGACCCTGGCGGCGAGATACCCAATCACACCAATACGGTGGAACATGAGCAGTATATATTAAAAGGAAAGGCTAAAATCGGTATCGGCGATGAAACCTATACTGTCAAGACCGGTGATGTGGTGTTTATCCCGGCCAATGTGCCTCACTGGTACAAAGCGATCGGAGAAGAACCGTTTGTGTTTTTGTGCATGGTTCCCAATAAAGAAGACGTCATGAAGTTGGTTTGTTAACCATGATCAGCGTATAGGGAAAATATGTTTCTTGAAAAATACAGAATGGTCGCCATGCCCCAAGCCATGTGGGCTGAATTCATTGTCGACGATGAAAAATGCACTGGCTGCGGTCGGTGTGTGAATGCATGCCCGGTTCAACTGATCGAAGTCCGGGAAAAAAAATCCCGATCAAACGAACGTTATGACGCATTCAGGTGTCTGACCTGTGAGAATTGCGCGGCGGTTTGTCCTGAAAACGCCATCACCATTGAAAAGGATTACCGGGTACCCAGAGGATTCTGGAAGAATATTCATGTGTATCCGGGGACAAAAACTCCCGCGGCCCCCATTGGAAACGAAAGGACATATGAAGAAATCAAGGAAAAACTGACCCCGGTTGAGCGTGTGATCTATGAACGCCGGAGCAACCGGCTGTTCAAAAAGAAACAGGTTCCCCCAGAACTGGTTCGAAGAATCATAGAAGCCGGTCGTTTTGCCCCGTCCGCCGGCAACAACCAGCCCTGGAAATTTATCGTCATTCAGAGTCCGGATGTCTTAGACGAACTCAACCGGCAGAGCAAGAAAACATTGAGGTTTTTCAGCAAATTATGCGTTCCCGATACATGGATGGACAAAAGAACGCCGGGCGATAAAAATGCAAGTCTCAAGAATTGGCAGAAAATTCTGCTATGGCTTCTGGTCTGGTTTGTGGGGGGAGACGCGGATCAGAGAGCCCACGGGGGCTTAAATGCCGTGACCAGCGACCCGGATTTCCATATATTTTTCAACGCGCCCACCATGATTTTGATCCTGGCGGACAAGCGCGCCATCGGCGGCACGCGCCTGGATATCGGCATTTGCGCCCAGAATATGGTGCTGGCCGCCCATTCCCTTGGATTGGGCACATGCTACATTGACCTCATCACAAAAGCTGTGGGATTTGACAAGAAATTCCAGAAGAAACTGGGAATTGACCATCCTTTTGAAATCGCCACTACCCTGGCCATCGGATATCCACTGGGAAAAATCGACGGCCCCGTGAGACGGGAGCCGCAGCGGGTTCATTGGATCTCATAAGGAAATAAGGAAATGGGGTCAGAAATGGGGTCAGATCTCCTCTTAGCTCTTTCAAAGAATGTAATTAAACCTTAATTTGTGATTAAGCCAATACATGGTTTCTTTTGAAACGTTCAGCATATTACCTCAATTTTGTTGCATGTAGTAAAAAATGGATAACCCCCCAGCTCTGCTGGTGGACTCCCAGAGTTTGACACTTCCCGGAATATAAATGATTCTGTATCAAAGCTTGAATTGTGGATTATATAAAGGTTGTTTACACAGTTATTCATAATTCAAGCTTTGACTGTCAATGACATAGGATTTTTGAAGGCGCGCTTCAATTTGAGCAGGCTTTTCGTTGTGGAATTGCTATTCATGACTTTTTTATTCCATTTGAAGCGGCAATATGCGACTTTTTATGTCCGAACCAATTTTCCGTTTCATGATCCGTAAATCATATTCAGACTGAAGGGTCAGCCAGAACTGTGCTTCGATACCGAAATAAAGCTCAAACCTGAGCGCGGTATCAGCGGTTATCCCTCTCTTGCCGTTAACAATATTGCTTATCCTGTTAACCGGAACTGCGATGTCTCTTGCAATCTGATTTATGCTGATTCCCTTTGGCTTCATAAAATCCTCAAGTAAAATTTCGCCGGGTGGGATTGGATCAAGCAGCATGATTTTTCTCCTTAATGATAATCTGTTATTTCAACATGATAGGCATTTCCATCATGCCATTCAAAACACTCACGCCATTGATTATTAACGGAAATTGCATATTGTCCTTTGCGGTCTCCTCCAAGGGCATGAAAATTATTGCCAGGATTCAACATAAGGGACTCAAAGCTTGGAGCCGCATGCAACACCATTAAACGTTTTCTTGCCTGCCGTTCAAAAGACTGAAAACGGCGGATACGAATATCGTTGAACAGCTTTTCTGTGTCTCGGAAAGAAAATGATTTAATCATACAGTCTGAGCATTATGATTAAGGTAATACGTCAAGAAGAATGCACTATGTATCATCAGCTTTTACTGCGCTTAATAACTCCCCAGCACTTTTAAAAAATCTGTTTTTCCCTTGAGTTGTTTTAAAACCGGCGCAAGGGCTTCTGAATCGATATCGCCTTCCATATCGATGTAAAACATGTATTCCCAGGGTTTTCCGTGAATGGGCCGGGATTCAAGCTTGACAAGGTTGACGCCGTTGTCTGCGAAAATTTTAAGTGTCTCAAACAGCGCGCCCGGCTGGTTGCCGGTTGAGTAAACAAGCGATGATTTCTTTTTCTGGCCGTTAGACAAAGAGTTTGCGCTGATGATGACAAACCGTGTGAAGTTCCGGGGATTGGTCTCCACGCCTTCTTCAAGGACTTCCATGCCGTAGACATCCGCGGCGTCCTTCCCTGCCAGAGCCGCATCGGCATTGCTGCCGGATTCATGAATCTGTTTGACACCCCGGGCGGTATCGGTCACAAACACATGCTCCCAGTGGGGATAGCGCGCCAGGAACTGCTGGCACTGCCGAAAAACCTGGGGATGAGAATGCACCCGTTTAATTTCTTCAATTTTTGTACCGGGATGGCCGATGAGATTGTGTTTGATCCGAAGGGTTATCTCGCCGATGATCCTGAAGTCATATTCCAGAAGCAGGTCATAATTTTCGTGAACGCTGCCTGCCAGAGAATTTTCTATGGGAACAACGCCGAAATCCGCTTTGCCGGAATTGACCGATTCAAATATTTCTTTGAATGAAATCATGGGCAGTGGCGAGACCTGTGAACCGAAATACTGGGTGCAGGCCTTGTGGCTGTTGCTGCCGATTTCACCCAGAAAAGCCGCTTTTTGGACATCACCCCTGGCTTTCTTGAGGTGGTGCACGGCTTTTGCTTTGTCCAGATATCCGAAATCCAATTGTTTGCCCACCACCGGCGAAATGACATAGATATCGCGCATCAGTTGGCTGAACTGCTCCGGATACAGGCTCTGGGCGCCGTCAGACATGGCTCTGTCCGGATCATTGTGAACTTCGATCATTAAACCATCCGCCCCTGCAGCAATGGCGGCCCGGGCCATGGGGCTGACTTTTTCCCGCATGCCGGTGGCGTGGCTGGGGTCGATGATCACCGGCAGATGGGTAAGGTTCTTGATCACGGGAATGGCGGATAAATCAAGCGTATTTCGGGTGTACGGCTCAAACGTTCGAATGCCGCGTTCACACAGGATGACGTTTTCATTGCCTTCGGACAGGATATACTCGGCGGACATGAGCCATTCTTCAATGGTGGCCGACAGCCCACGTTTCAGCAGCACGGGTTTTCCCAGCCGGCCGATGCATTTTAGAAGATCGAAATTCTGCATATTCCGGGCGCCGATCTGAACCACATCCACGTATTTCATCACCAGGTCGGCCTGAGCCGGCGTGGTGATTTCGGTAACCACGCGTAAGCCCAAAGCTTCCCGGACTTCGGCAAGGATTTTCAACCCTTCCTCGCCCAATCCCTGAAAGGAGTAGGGAGATGTTCTGGGTTTGAAAGCGCCGCCTCTAAACAAAACCGCCCCGTATCGTTTGACTTCCCGGGCAATGGCCATGGTCTGTTCCCTGCTCTCGATGGCGCATGGGCCTGCAATGACAACGATCCTTTCCCCGCCGACTTCCACATCTCCGATCTGCACACGGGTATCTTCAGGGTGAAGTTGGCGGCTGACGAGTTTGAAGGCGGTCTTTACCGGAACGACCCTTTCGACCCCGGGGAGTTTTTCAAAAAACTCAGGTTTTTGTCCGGCTGTCCCCGTTGAACCGATGATGGTCTGGCCGGCATCTGTAATTTCACGAACAATGCACCGACCTTGTCTTAGAATGTTTAGGATATTGTTTTTCTGTTCCTGGGTGATGTCCTGGGCTAATACGATTAACATGTCTATTCTCCTGAAAAATTGTTTTGAATCTATTTTTCCAATAAAAAAACCCCGGGGTAAACCCGGGGTTTTTTTATTGGAAAATAAAATAAAAAACCCCGGGCGGCTGTTTGCGTCCACCCGGGGTTATGATCAGATTTTGGTTAAACCTCCGGATGGACGCTGCTAAAGATAAAAAAGAAGCGCCAAAAACTAAATGTTGAATTGTATGCCGGAGTTTTATTCGTCATAAAATTAATTTCAATATTAGCATCATACGGATGCCCCAAAAGCATGTCAAGCATTTTGCTGGACATTTATTTTTTTTTATATAATGAAAAATTATGAATCCAAAAGTGGTTATTGCATATTTCATCTCATCTCATGGATTCGGGCATGCGTCGCGCGCTTGTGCCGTCATGAACGCCCTGTACGCCCGCTGTCCAGTGTTTCATTTTGAAGTTTTTTCGCAAACGCCCGAATGGTTTTTCGCACAATCATTAAAACCATCTTATGTTTGCCATCCTGAGAGAATCGATGTCGGACTTATTCAGAGATCGGCCCTTCAATTTGATCTTGATCGGACATTAGAAGCGTTGAAAAGTTTTTTGCCTTTTGATGATCAAAAGATTGACCGGCTGTGTGAAAGTGTCAAAACGCTCGACTGTCAGTTGGTTGTCTGCGATATATCTCCACTGGGAATTGCCATTGGCAAGCGGGCCTCTATTCCGGCAGTGCTTGTTGAGAATTTTACCTGGGACTGGATTTACCGTGAATACGCTTTGTTTGATAATCGTTTTAATGAAGTGGCCGATTATTTAAAAGATTTTTTTGATGTCTCGGATTACCGCATCCAGGCTGATCCGGTCTGCGAGCCCAAGGATCAATCATTC
>JALOPH010000307.1 GCA_025453995.1 Desulfobacterales bacterium | reverse complement strand
CAGGGATGCAAGGCCGTTTTTTTTGTCCCGGCGTATCATTTCATATAAGAGGGTCACCAGCACCCGGCAGCCGCTGGCGCCGATGGGATGACCCAGGGCCACGCTGCCGCCGTTGACATTGACTTTGGCCGGATCGAGGCCCAGTTCCCGGAGAATCGCCACCGTGGACCCCGAAAACGCTTCGTTGATTTCAAAAAGATCCACGTCTTTCATGTCAAGGGATTGCTTCTTCAAACATTTGGGAATTGATGCGGGCCATGATATGGCAGCCCAGCTTTTCCGCTTTCTCTCTGGACATGACCACAACAGCAGCCGCGCCGTCGCTGATGATCGATGCGTTGCCTGCGGTGCCGAGGCCGTCCTTTTTAAAAGCCGGTTTCATTTTTGAAAGCGTTTCATACGTCGTTTCAACGGCAGTCTCGTCTTTGTTGAAAAGGATCGGTCCTTTTTTGGATGGAACTTCCACCGGTATGATTTCATCGGTGAATTTTCCGGATTCAATGGCCGCCATCGCCCGTCGATAAGATTCGGCGGCAAATCGATCCTGGTCATCGCGGGAGACATTGTATTTTTCCGAGCAGAGCTCGTTGGATATGCCCATGTGAAAATCATTGACGATATCCCAGAGCCCGTCATGGATCATATGATCCTGGAGCGTTCCCGGCCCCATCCGATAGCCAAACCTCGCTTTTTCAAGGTAATAGGGGGCCATGGACATGTTTTCCATCCCGCCGGCAACCACCACTTCAGCGTCTCCCGCTTGAATCGCCTGTGCGGCCAGCATGACGGCTTTCAAACCCGACCCGCAGACTTTGTTGATGGTAAAGCATTCAGCCTCCCAGGGCATGCCGGCTTTTACGGCTGCCTGCTTGGCCGGATTCTGGCCGTACCCGCAGGGCAGAACCTGTCCCATGATCACTTCGTTCACATCTTCTTTTTGAATGCCGGCTCTCCTGACAGCTTCCTTAATTACAATGGCCCCCAGATCCGTTGCGCCGATATTTGCCAGAGATCCGTTAAAACCTCCCAGAGGCGTTCTCACCGCACTGACAATGACTGCTTCCTGCATAATAACCTTCCTTAATTTTAATAGAATCCAGGAGCCAGGAGCCGGAATCCAGAAGAAAATCATAAAACCTGGGATTCAGAAATCACTCTTGCCCCATAAATGAAAAATTCCGTAGGGGCGCGATTCATTTCGCCCTTTCTCGGGCGTGATGAATCAAGCCCCTAAAATTGCGGTGATTAATATATTCCAGATCAAATCAAAAAAATATATTCTTGGCTGCACTTGCCTGCGGAGCTTGTATGAATCTGATTGTTATTATTCTTTCTCATGGCTTCTGAATTCAGGATTCTTTTTTTTTACATATTCCGTCGGAATTTGCCCCCCACTTCGTAAAGCGCCTGGGTGATCTGTCCCAGGCTGCAATATCGAACGGCGTCCATCATTTCGGCGAAAATATTCCCGCCGGAAAGAGCGGTATGTTTAAGTCGTTTTAACGCTTCCGGCGATTGGTCCTGGTTTCTTTTCTGAAACACTGCAAGGCGTTTCAACTGGGATTGCTTTTCTTCTTCAGTGGCCCGCGCCAGTTCAAGCTTGGATATGGCTTCCGTATCGTCGGCCGCAGGATTTAAAAATGTGTTCACGCCGATGATCGGCAATTTGCCGGAATGCTTGAGATGTTCATAATATAATGATTCGTCCTGAATTTTGCTGCGCTGGTATCCGCGCTCCATGGCGCCCCGAACGCCGCCTCTGGAAGTGATCCGGTCAAATTCCATGAGCACGGCTTCTTCCACAAGATCCGTCAAAGCCTCGATGATAAAACTTCCCTGGTTGATGTTTTCGTTTTTATTCAGCCCCAATTCCCTGTTGATGATCATCTGGATGGCCAGAGACCGTCGCACCGATTCTTCCGTGGGAGTGGTCACCGCCTCGTCATATGCGTTGGTATGCAGGCTGTTGCAGTTGTCATAGATGGCATAGAGGGCCTGCAGGGTGGTGCGGATGTCATTGAACTGGATTTCCTGGCTGTGGAGAGAGCGGCCCGAAGTCTGGACATGATATTTGAGCATCTGGGATCGGCTTGATCCGCCGTACATCTCTTTCATGGCAATGGCCCAGATGCGGCGCGCCACCCGGCCGATGACGCTGTATTCAGGGTCCATGCCGGATGAAAAGAAGAATGAGAGATTCGGCGCAAAGCTGTCAATGGGCATGCCCCTGGACAGATAATATTCAACGTACGTAAACCCGTTGGCCAGGGTAAACGCCAGTTGGGAGATGGGATTGGCCCCGGCTTCGGCGATATGATAGCCGGAAACTGAGACTGAATAGAAATTGCGGATATCATTTTGAATGAAATATTCCTGGATGTCCCCCATCATTTTCAACGCAAAATCCACGGAAAAGATGCAGGTGTTCTGGCCCTGATCCTCTTTGAGGATATCGGCCTGGACCGTGCCGCGGACCTGAGACAACACTTTGGCGCGTATACGGCTGATTTCCGATTCTGTCGGCTCTTTGCCGTTTTCGGATGTTAAATTTTCAATCTGCTGGTCAATGGCGGCGTTTAAATACATGGCCAGCATCATGGGCGCCGGTCCGTTGATCGTCATGGATACGGAAGTGTCCGGGGCGGAAAGATCAAACCCGCTGTAAAGGATTTTGACATCTTCAAGATTGCAGACGCTCACGCCGGAAGTGCCGATTTTACCGTATATATCAGGCCGGGTGTCCGGGTCGAACCCATACAGTGTCACGGAATCAAAAGCAGTCGATAAACGGCTTGCCAGGGCGTCTTTTGATAAGAGTTTGAACCGTCGGTTCGTACGGGCAGGGTCTCCTTCTCCGGCAAACATTCGTGTCGGGTCTTCATCCGTACGTTTTAAGGGAAATACGCCTGCAGTGAACGGGAAACGGCCGGGCACATTTTCCTTGCGCATCCAGGTAAACGTCTGACCAGGATCAGCATAATCCGGCAGGACGATTTTAGGCACCCGTGTATGCGACAAGGATTCCGTGTAAAGCGGCACACGGATTTCACGATCCCGAACATGATATACCAGTTCATCCTTTGAATATTCCGTCTGGATTTTCTGCCATTCGATCATGGATTGTCTGGTGGACGCCTCCAGAAGGGATTCTGTTTTATGGATTTCGGCTTTGAGCGTTTCGAGCAGTTCTCCTGATTTTTTATCCCCCAGCGCGTCATGATGCAGCGCTGCTAAGGTTTCCGTTAGATGCCAGGCTTTTCTCAGGATATCAGACTGGGATTTGGTCTTTTTATGGTAAGTTCTGACGCAATCGGCGATTTCGGAGAGATATCGGTTCCGTACAGGTGGAATAAATACGGCTTTGGAAGTGGAAGCTTTTGTATTGATATCCGGAATATCCGACTTAATGACGGTGCCTGTTTTCAGAGCAATCTGTTTGAGAAGAAAATAATACATGGCGGTGACGCCGTCGTCATTGAATTTAGATGCGATGGTTCCAAAAACAGGCATTTCATCTAAATGCGTCGAAAATTCTTTGCGATTCCGCTGAACCTGTTTGCGCACATCCCGCAAAGAATCATCGC
>JALOPH010000306.1 GCA_025453995.1 Desulfobacterales bacterium | reverse complement strand
GGACGAAGACGGATATTTCTGGATCATCGGACGGATCGACGATGTGATCAATGTCTCCGGACACCGGCTGGGTACCGCGGAAGTCGAGTCCGCCCTGGTATTGCACAAGGACGTGGCCGAAGCCGCGGTGGTGGGATTTCCCCACGCCATCAAAGGCCAGGGAATCTATGCGTTCGTGATTTTAAAAAGCGGTTCCCTGCCGTCGGAAGCGCTAAAAAAAGAACTTGTGGCGCAGGTCCGTAAAGAAATCGGCCCCATCGCAACCATCGACGTGGTCCAGTGGGCTGACGGCCTGCCGAAAACCAGAAGCGGTAAAATCATGCGGCGCATCCTGAAAAAAATCGCCGCCGGCAAGCTCGATGAACTGGGCGACACATCCACCATTGCCGATGAGACCGTGATTGAGAAACTGATTTCAGACCGGACGGATATAGCTGCATTGTGATTGATATGGGTTTAAAGGTCGGCATCGCAAGGGACGAGAGATTTCTGGAACACAAAACAGGGCACTTCCATCCCGAGCATCCCAATCGCCTTACTTCGATTTACCGCATGATTGATCAGGAATTTTCCGGAAGGGTCATCGATTTCAAGCCTGAACCGGCGTCCCTTGAGCATATTGAGCGCGTGCATACTCCCGGCCACATCCGGCAGATGCTCAAAACCGCGGAACTTCGATTAACAAGCCTGGCGCCGGATACCCCTGTCAGCGCGACGTCCTATCTGGCAGCCTGGCTGGCTGTAGGCGCCTGCCTCAAAGGGGTTGATTGCCTGATAGGCCGCGAATGCGATGCGTTTTTCGCCCTGGTCCGTCCCCCCGGCCATCACGCGCTTCCGGATCGCGCCGGGGGGTTTTGCTTATTCAACAATATTGCCATTGCGGCTCTATACGCCATTGAAAAGTATAAACTGGAACGCATCCTTGTCATCGACTGGGATATCCATCATGGAAACGGCATTCATGATTTTTTTTATGAAGACAGACGGGTATTGTATCTTTCAACCCATGACCTGATGCTCTACCCCTACTCCGGGGAAATTGATCAGACCGGAAAGGGAACCGGCGAAGGATATACAATCAACATCCCGTTAGACCGTTCTTTTTCAGATGATGATGCGATTTATCTCTATCAGGAGATACTGACGCCGCTGATAAGAAACTATAAACCTCAGTTGATCATGATCGCCGCGGGGTTTGACGCGCATGCCGACGACCCCATCGGCCGGTCCCGGCTGACAGAAAAAACATATGCCGGCATTACCGCTCTGCTGGTCAGACTCAGAAATACTTATGGGCCTTTTCCGCTTCTTTTTTCTTTGGAAGGCGGTTACGATCAAAGGTCGCTGACCCAATCGGTCAAAGCGGTATTGGCCGAGCTGATCAATGAACATGAAACAGAATCAAACGCATCAACGCCGAGCCAGGACGCAATCGCTCTGGTAAAAAGCGTCCAAGCAACCCATGCAAGGTATGGAGTATTAAAATGATTAAAGCCAGAATCCCGGCCCACAATCCGCGTGCCAACTTGAATTCCTATGAAGAAACCTGTTCCAGGTTCAAATGGGAGGATATCGAGAAAGAATTTTCCTGGTTCGGCAAGGACCGGATGAACATTGTTACCGAATCCATTGACCGCTGGGCCGATGACCCGGCGCGATGCGACCATCCGGCGCTGATTTTTCAAAAACACAAGGCTGTTCTGGCTTACACTTACAAAGAGCTTCAGACAAAATCCTGCCAATGGGCAAATCTCCTGACGCAATACGGATTCACCGCCGGAGACCGCCTGATCATCCTGCTGCCGCCCTGTCCTGAAATATTTTTTGCCATGTCAGCCTGCGCGCGCATGGGTGTGATTTTCTGCCCGGTGTTTTCAACTTCGAGCTTTTATGAACTTGAAATCCGCCTGGGAACAACCTCTCCCAGGGGCGTATTGACACATCCGGACCTGGTGGAGAAAATCTCCCATGAATTCGCCGGTCAGATAGATTATATCTTTCTGACCCAGGGGCCGGCCCCCGGCCTGTTTGCCAATGAGATGCTCATTGAGGGAAGGCCGGAAAAAATGTCTTCCGCATATCCGGCTCTTCAGCTTCCCGCTGACGCCCCTCTTTACCTTATTTTTACATCCGGGTCCACCCGGCCGCCCAAAGGCGTCATCCATACCCACAGCGAAATGACCGGGATGCTGGCATCGGCCCGATGGGCGCTGGATTTAACGCCGGAATCCATTTTATGGACGGATGCAGATCCGGCGTGGGTCACCGGCACGGTGTACGGAGCGTTCGCACCCTGGCTATGCGGCGTGACCTCATTTATCCAGGGGGATCATTTTTCAGCGGCCAACTGGTACTGGACACTTGAAAAACATAAAATCAATGTCTGGTATACCACGCCGAAAATTATCCGCGACCTCATGGAATCCGGCGATGACCTTCCTTCCCGATATGATCTGTCGGCGGTTCGGCATATCGCCTGCGTCGGCGCTCCCCTGGTCCCGGACCTGTTTTACTGGGCCGCAAAGAATTTTAAATGCGCGCCCCATGACAACTGGTGGATGACCGAAACCGGCGTCATCTGCATCGCCAATTTCCCTTCCATTGACATCAAGCCCGGCGCCATGGGCAAACCCCTTCCCGGCATCACAGCGGCCATTATCGATGAATCAGGGCATCCCCTGCCGCCGCTTACGCTTGGCGAACTGGCAATTAAAGCCCCCTGGCCGGGTCTGATGTTCGGTCTGTGGCAGGATCAGGAACGATTCAGGCGCTATTTTAAAAATGACATCTGGTTTGTCACGGGCGATATCGCCCTCCAGGACGAAGAGGGATATTTCTATCATCAGGGCAGAAACGACGACCTGCTGAAAGCCGGCGGGGATAAAATCATCGGCCCCTTTGAAATCGAGCAGATTCTGTGCATGCACCCGTCCGTCTATGAAGCGGCCGTCATCTCAAAAGGGACCGAACCGGGAAAAGGCGTCTCCTATTTAAAAGCCTTTGTGACGCTGAAAAAGGGCTACATCCAGTCTTCGCGCTTAAACTATGAAATAAAGGCGTTTCTCAAAGGCAACCTTGCGCCCGACATCATCGTCCGGGAGATTGTGTTTTTAGACAAGCTTCCCAAAACCCGCAGCGGCAAACTGCTGAGGCGGATATTGCGGGCCCAGGAACTGGGGCTGCCCGGCGGGGACGCGATGAACATGCAGGATTGATTTTCCGATTGAATCGAAAAATATTATTTTTTCTTTTTGTCCAGCACGTCCCGCGCCCATGAGATGGCGGCAGACACCTTCGGGAACCCGATGGTGGAAACCAGCAGGATCAGGGCGTGATAAATC
>JALOPH010000305.1 GCA_025453995.1 Desulfobacterales bacterium | reverse complement strand
TGAAGCGTTTGAGAGGGTCATCGCTGATTTTCAGCATTTATATGATGCATCGCTGCAAAAAGCCGCCTGCGACCTGCATCCGTCTTATTTTTCCTCCCGGTTCGCCCGAAGCCGGGGCATCCCTGTTGTGGAAGTCCAGCACCATTATGCGCATGTTCTTTCCTGCATGGCGGACAATCATCTGGAACCGCCGGTTCTTGGTGTTTCATGGGACGGGACCGGATACGGTCCGGACGGCAGCATCTGGGGCGGTGAATTTTTAAAAGTGGAAGGCGGGTCTTTTGACCGGGTGGCCCATTTGCGCACGTTTCTGCTTCCCGGCGGCGACAAAGCCGTCAAAGAGCCCCGGCGCACGGCGATCGGCCTGCTATACGAAATTTTCGGGGAAAAATTGGGGGCGCTTGATCACCTGATGCCGGTCAGGGCTTTTTCCGCCGAAGAGCTTTCCATTTTACTGAGGATGCTCGACAAAAAGCTCAATACATATATTACTTCCAGCGCAGGCCGTCTCTTTGACGCGGTTGCATCCATTTTAAATGTGGCGCAGTACAACCAGTTTGAGGGCAAAGCCGCCATGTCCCTTGAATTTTTAGCAGATACGGCAAAAACAGGCGCCTGCTACCCCATGCGCATCGTCTCCCCTACCGCCCCGCGCGCTTTACCGGGCTTGCCCCCGGAAAAGGACCTCCCATCTGCCCATGTGATCGACTGGGAGCCCCTGGTGACAGGCATTCTTGACGATATGTCGCGTCATAAATCTGTAGCGACGATATCCGCCATGTTCCATAATTCCCTTGCCGAAGCTATTGTCATGACCGCCGGGGAAATCGGTGAAAAAAAAGTGCTTCTCACCGGCGGGTGTTTTCAGAACAGATATCTGACTGAAAAAACGGTTGCCCGCCTGCAGGGAGAAGGGTTTGAGCCTTATTTTCACCAGCGCATTCCGCCCAACGACGGCGGCATTGCGCTGGGTCAGGCCATCGCCGCTTCAGCGGTTAAACGATCCACACCGTCCATTTCCTCCACGTGTGAATGATCTTGTTGCTGACCCTTCCAATGAAGAATTCCTGGACCGCGGACAACCCCTTTCGTCCCACGACAATTGTTCCGCACCCCTGGGCCTGGGCTTCTTCAACAATGGCGCCGGCCCGGCTGAACGCCCCGACAATGATTTTTTCCGTGATCTTCTGATCCTCAAATCCATAATCGACCAGCATTTTTCTCAAAGACGCAAAGGTTTTTCCAATTTGGTTTTTATGATCACCGGCATACTCCTCTGACATGACAAGCTCAGGAGTTTCGGTTACCAGACCGCTGAATGCCCTGACCACGTGCAGCAGCTCAACGCTGAATCCATATCCGCCCAGCATCTTTCCAACAAACTCCGTGGCCCTGATGGAATGGCTCGAACCGTCGATGCCGATAAGAATCTTGTCGCCGACAGGATGCTGACCGGCAATGATCACCGGAAGAAAGGTGAATTTTGAAATCAGCTTGCTGGCCACGCTTCCCATGGCAATCCCCTCCAGGGCGCCCATGCCGCGTCTCCTCAAAACTACAGCGGTGTATCCTTCCTGAGCTTCAGCCAGTATGTCACGGGCAATTCCTTTTGTTCTGGGGTGAATTTTTTCTTCAAAACAATCTACCGGGAAGCCCGCTTCCAGGAGGCAGGATTTGGCTTTTTTCATGAATTCGCGAATCTCAATTTTTTTCTGAACTTCCCAGACCCTGAGCTGATTGACAGCAGCCAGGTTGACGGCTTCTTTTTCAAGATCCCAGAAACCTTCCGGAACACCTGTAAACACATGATACAGCACCAGCCTGTTTTGGATAAACGGCTTTATCTGACAGATATATTCGATGGTTTTCTGGGATCTTTCGGAACCGTCCACCAACACCAGCAGTTTCTTTTGAGATGCCATTTCTTCTCTCCGGTTTTAAAAGATTTTCATCCGGGAACATCAACATGTTCCCGGATGTCCAACGATCCTTAAAATTTGTAATTCAAATCAAATTGATACGTTTGCGGGTCCTGATCAATATCACGCTCTTTGGCCTGATATAAAAATGCGGTGGTGGCGATCCCAAAATTTTTGGTAATGCTGTATCCAAGGCCGATTTTAAAACCCTCAACATCGGTTGAATTCAACTCACTGCCCATATCCGCATCTTTCAATCCCGGAATGACAGAATCAGCGCCGATCTGCGCATAATCCAGGCTACAGCTGAATTTATCGATTTTAGCTTCACAGCCGATGATCCAGCCGAGATTTTCTTCCTCAGGATCAAGAGAAGCGCCGTCCGGCGTCAGATTCAAAGCGCTCTGGCCCTCATCGCCCTCCGCGCCGGCATTGTAAAAGACCTGGGCGTAGGGCTTGATCTTCACCGGGTCGGCCTTAATGTCTGTGGCGACATACACGTCTATGATGTCATAGCCATAATCATCATCCATATTCGCCCATGCCGCCGCATCAATGATCTCATCCACCCGTGTGTACCCATAATATGCCAATGCTGCGGTAATCATTTCCGTTTTCATACCGGCTTGAGCCGCATACATGTATGCCACATCTTTATCAACGTATCGCACATCATACCCGCCGACAGTGACAAAGAATTGATCGAAACCGTACTGTCCGGTTAAGCCCACGGGCCGCACATCGCTGTCCCAGAACACCCAGGTGGTTTCCCAGGGATTTTTCTGCTGACCGCCGATAAACTTGAAGCAGTCCATCTTGTGTTCCGCATAGGCATAATCCAGACGGATGTCGCCGGTTTCAAAATAGGTGGTCTCCGAATAGGTTGCGTTGGTGCCGGTGGCTTCGATGGGACCGGTGCAAAGCCCTGCTGCTATTTTATAGCCTTCTTCCGGATTGTTGAATTTCATGCCCAGCCTGAATCGGTTGCGCCATCTGTCGACCGGGTCCTCGTTGTCCACATCCTTTTCCTTCCATTCATACCTGATTCTCAAATCACCGTTCATCTCCAGCTTGTCGATGAAATCACTGGTGGCCAAAGTGCCGGAATAGGTTTTAACCGGCATTGCAAAAACCAGGCTTGCGGATAATAAGACTAAAACCAACATGGATCTTTTGAATGCTTTTAACATTATTGTTCCCCTCCTTGCATTTGATTAAAGGTTTTGATTAATACATTTATTTTTAAAAAATAATTTTCGTGATCGGTTTGGCCACCTCCTTTGTTTTTTTAAATTATGATATTTCTTTAAATCCCTTTTCCAATTTCTCCATTGCCTTTAATGCGCCCAGGGAGTTCCCTTTGGGATTGTCCGCATCAATAAGCACATTGAACTGGTCTTCTTTCACTTTGAATTTATTCATC
>JALOPH010000008.1 GCA_025453995.1 Desulfobacterales bacterium | reverse complement strand
GGTTATACGGCTCCAGGGGATCGAACCCATTGTCCGCCGGCGCTTCCTCAAACTCTTCAAACTGATCAAATGTTTCAATGTCATGGATTTCAGTGTTTGAGGCAACTCCTTCAAGGGTTTCAACGGGCAGCAAATCCCCAGCGCCGGATGGCTGTGCAAAGAACGCCGAAAAATATAGCACACTTATCCATATGAAAAACAAACGTACCCTTTTCAAATTACATTTTCTCTTACCATTGAATTTTATCGATGCCGTCAGCGTTTGGTGCATTCACTTAACCTCTGTGGTTTTTGATTTCATCTGCAATCCGGTTTACATCCGCCATAATTTTTTCAACATCCAGCGTCAGCAGCTTTCGATCCTCCATCACCACCCGCCCGTTGATTATGGATGCGGCCACATCATTTCCGCAGGCAGAGTATACCAGATGCGAACATATATTGTACATGGGCGTCAGATGGGGTTTACGGGTGTCGATGACAATTACATCGGCTTTTTTTCCCGGTTCAAGGGACCCGGCGATCTTCTCCAATCCGAGCACCCGGGCCGCCTGACGGGTTGCCATCTGCAGAACCGTTTGGGCGTTCATCACCGTCGGGTCCAGGCCGTTGACCTTGTGAATTTTGGCGGCAATATCCATTTCCAAAAACATGTCCAGATTGTTGTTGCTGGTCGGACCATCCGTGCCGAGTCCGACACAGACCCCCGCATCCAGGAGCTTTGGAACCGGCGCAATGCCGGATGCCAGCTTCATGTTGCTTTCCGGATTATGGGAGACCTTGACATCATGGTCTTTTAACATGCCGATATCCTCATCATTGAGAGCCACACAGTGACACGCCACCAACCTGGAAGACAGCACTCCGATATCGGCCAGATGCGCAACGGGTGTTTTTCCGTACCGGCTTTGAAGCTGGGCCACCTCGGATTCTGTTTCCGCCAGGTGAACAATCAATGGAATATTATATCTATATGAAATTTCAGCTGATTTTTCAAGCAATGTCGGTGCGCACAGATAGGGCGAATGAGGCTCCACTGCAATGCGGACAATGGGGTGTCCTTTCCATTTATCGATCAGGTATTGGGTATATTCAAATCCCTTGTCAATGGAGCCGTAGTTGGGAGAGGGAAAATCATAAAGCACCTCCCCCACCACCGCGCGCACCCCTGCCAGGCTTGCGGCTTGGGCGACCGCATCCTCAAACAGATACATATCAGAAAAACAGGTGGTGCCGGAGAGGATCATTTCCGCGCATGCCAGCAATGCCCCGGCATGCACCTTGTCATAGGTCAATCTTGATTCTGCAGGAAAAATATAATCCTTGAGCCAGGTCATCAGGTCCAGATCGTCGGCCAGTCCCCGGAAACATGTCATGGACGCATGGGTGTGGGTATTGATCAATCCGGGCATGATAATGCCTCCCCGGGCGTCAATAATCTTGTCGGTTTTGCAATTTGAAAACTTTTCCAACGGCCCGATATCGGCTATGGCATCGCCATCGATTGCCAACGCACCGTTTTCAATGATCCGCCCCCGGTCATCCATGGTCAGAACAGTTCCGTTAAAAACCAGGATATCAAAAATTTGAGTCATGGATCAAATTTCCGATGATGGTTTCAATGATTAAAGAAAGCTTCGGCGCCGTTTGGCGGGCCACATCAATGATGGCGTCCACCGTATGAACGGCCGGCTGATCCGGATCATTGATATTGGTGATCGTGGACAGGCCAAGGACCCGCATCCCCCCATGAACGGCGGCGATCACTTCCATGACTGTGGAAAAACCCACGGCGTCGGCCCCGATCCGCCTGAGATATCTGGTTTCAGAAGGCGTTTCCATGGACGGGCCTTTCAATCCCGCATAAATTCCTTTCTGTAATAGAATATGGTGCGATTGGGCGGCTTTTCTGGCAAGTCCTGCAAGCTGCCGGTCATACACAGCCGTCATATCCGGAAACCGCTCGCCCCATTTTTCTTCATTTCTTCCCGCCAGCGGATTTTCGCCCGTGAGATTAATGTGGTCGGCGATGACCATGATATCGCCTTTTTCAAATTCAAGATTCAACCCGCCGGCGGCATTGGTCACGATCAGGTATACAACGCCCATCTCCTGCATCACCCTTACCGGAAATGAGACTTCAAGGGGTGAATATCCCTCATACAGGTGAAGCCGGCCCTGCATGGCCGCCACCGGGCACCCCCGGATGGCGCCGATGACACACCTGCCGTCATGGCTCTGCACGGTTGACTCCGGAAAGTTCGGAATTTCCTTATAATTGAAGGATGCCTCCTCCTGAAGGGACGCAAGGCTCTCCCCCAACCCGGTGCCGGTGATAATGCCGATCTTCGGATCTTTTTCCGCATATTTTCTTAAAAAATCCGCTGCTGCTTGAACCTTTTGGACATAGGCTTGCATGAATCGCGATAATACCCTTTTCTTTTTTCAATTGCTCGTATATTGATTTATATAACTTATATTATTCAAGGCGCATATTAAACTTGCGCCCCGCTATTCGTCAAGGAATCTATTATAATAATATTGCAATAACTAAGGTATTTCGATGAGGCAACAGGCATGGTGACTGAAGAAGGCATAGTGGTCAAACTCGACAAAAAAACCGCGATCATCCGGACGTCCCGCAAAACCGCGTGTGAATCCTGCAGCGAAAAACATTCCTGCACCAGCATCGGCAGCGGCCAGGAAATGGAACTCGAAGCGGACAACCCGATCAACGCCCAGGTCGGCGACCGGGTGACCGTTGCCCTGAAAACCGGAAAGTTGATGACGGCCTCTTTTCTGCTCTATATTTTTCCCATTCTGATGATGATTGCCGGCGCCCTGCTGGGGGACCATCTTGCTAAAACCTATCCGTCCGATCCTTCGATGATGGCCGCCGGCCTCGGCTTTCTGTTTTTCTTTGTCGCGTTCGGCCTTGTCAAATTAAAAGACATGCAGGCGAAAAAATCCGGCGGTTTTCGGCCGGAAATCATTAGAATCAGCAAAAAGGTACGGCCATAAAGCCCCTTGAATTACCGTAAAAATCAAACCACAGGCAAAAAGATTGACAGGAATTTTATCCTGACATTTGAATGGTTGCATCGAATTGAAAAAAAAATTAATCAGGCAGGGGCTGGGTTTTCCAACGATTATAATACCAGATATACTGATCCGGATATCGCCGGATAATACTTTCAATAACCCTGTTAAAATTCCGGGTGTTTACAAAAACGTCCTTTTCCAGATCTCCTGTATTAACAACGGGCACTTCAGGTAAAACCTCCAGGCGGTATTTGCCATTTTCACGAACGAAAAAGTATGGAATTACAGGCACACCCGTCATCATGGCCAGGTGGGCAGGCCCGGCGTTGGCACACGCCTTTCTTCCGAAAAAATCAATAAAAACACCCTGGTGCCGTTTGACATTCTGATCTATGAGCATCGCCATGCAGTTCCCCAAGCCAAGCTCATGGAGAATCCAACGCACCGCGCCTTTGAGGGGGTAGAGCCTGCTTCCCTGTGATTCCCTTTTTTCATGAAAATACCTCTCCGCAGGAGCGTAATCAAGTTTTCTGTAAACACCGCAGACTTGCTGGCCGGAAAGGTTATTGAGATGAACAGATATCTCCCAGTTACCGATATGGCCGGAAAACATCAAAACACCTTTGCCTTTCATCTGCGCATTCATTAAATGGGAAAGTCCTCTGACGGTGTAATGTTTGGAAAGATCACGGGCTTTCCATGCATATGCTCTGGGTGTTTCAAAAAACATGTTTGTAGCGTAGAAAAAGCTTTTCCGTGCCATGCGTTTAATCTTATGGCGAGTCATTTGATCACCAAACGCATGGGTGATATTTTGAATTGCAACTTCTCTGTGCCGCTTATCCACGGCATACCAGATTTTGGAGATGAATAGCGATATCTTTTCACCCACCGTGGGAGGTATTAAGGCAAAAGTATCTAATGTTGCTTTGATTGCCCTGTAGGCAATGGTTTCTATAACAGTCATTATAAAAAATTTTTTGTACCATTCACGGTGATTGGTGTCCGGGGACATGACCCGGATTTATGGGCGTCCGTATCGATGTCCCCAGGTTGAGTCCGCTCAGAACCGCACGTCGCTTATTTCTGAGTCTTTTCCTTCAGGATCAGCTGATCGAGAAAGACCAGGGGACAGTCCCCATCGCAGGTTAAGGCGGCCCGGGCGGCAGACTCCATTTTGGCTTCCGACATGTTCCCCAGGAGGAGCTTCTGTTTTTCCGTCAGGTCGAACCATGAGGCCATGAATCCCTTAATATCCGCAAAGAACTTCGACTGTAGGGCAGCGTCTTGCCTAAGCTGCTTGAAGAGGAAAACGCTTTCTTCCAGGGTGAAAGGCCGGAGTCTGTCTGCATGGGCAGGGAAGGTCGCGGCAAGTATAGAAAAAACAGTGAAAAAAAGGATCGCCGCGGCTGTCCCGGCGGGCTTTTTTCGTTTCCTGACAAGGGTGAAAATGCCGGCGAAGATGAAGACGGCAAAAAGAATCACTGTACCCGATGGGGAAAGCGCGGGAATAGCGCATGGAATCGACTCAATTAGCCTGGCCGCGAAGCCCGAATATGTTTCATTCGTGCTCAGAAAATCGGCGGGGACCCAGTCCCAGTAGGATTCGCCCGAATCCTCGTAAAGGGAGCCGCCGCCGACAAAGTAAAGGATCGTAAAAGAGCCAGTGGTGGTCGGCCGGATGGTCCAGGTAAAAGTATATTGATCGGCGTTGACCATTACCCCTTCCAGAACCCGACTGTATCCGTGCCATACCATCCCCGGCGGGATTGAACCGCTGCCATAGACTTCAGTGTAGATTCCCATACTCGTGGCCCAAAAATCTGCGCTTTCAGCCACACTCTCCTCTGCAGCGCAAGGGCCGGAGACAGCGCCGGAGACGACGCATGAAGATACTTTCCATCCCTCGGGCAGAAGAATTGCGCTCCCCACGCCTTCAGCAAGGACAACCACCTCATCGTTATTAAACGGGAAGTCCGTATCATCAACCTCCCAGACATAGCCGGTGGTTTGAACCACTGCATCAAAAGACATCCTTGCACAGACCTCTCGGGGCTGCTCGACATTGTCGATATCTAAATTGATCCACCGACACCCGGCGACACCCAAAACAAGGAGAAGACTCACCACCAGAACTCTAATTCTCATAAACCCTCCTTCATTTTTTTCTATTAATCAAAAGAGCCGGAAACGCGGAACCCAATTTTTGAGGATTTGTATTTATAACTTCAGCTTTTTGGGTTTTTTAAAGATACATCTCCTGCATAAAAAAAAACAACATTAAAGTCTTAAAAAACAATATTAGGTAGTATGTGTTTCGTTTTATTTAATAAAAAAGGGATAAAAATTTTTAAGAATCATTTGGATCGAGTGGCACTTTACCGCCCCCCCCCGGAAGGTCAATCACATACTGCGGTATTGCCTCACCGGGTATAGCTGCGTAAAGCGCGCGCATGATTTCCTTTCCTTTTGCGATGGTCGTCCGAAAGTGTCCGGTTCCGGATACCGGATCACCGTGATGCAAATAGTAGGGTTTCACCCGAATTTTTACAAGATTCCGCATCAGGTTCGTCATGACGTCCGCGTCATCATTCACTCCTTTGAGCAGCACCGTCTGACTTCCCAGGGGGATTCCGGCATCAGCCATCCGGGCGCAGGCCGTTGCTGACTCCGGGGTGATTTCATTTGGATGATTGAACTGAATGTTGATATAGAGCGGATGGAATCTCCTGAGCATCCGGACCAATCCGACGGTGATCCGCTGGGGAAGCACGCACGGAACCCGGCTATGAACTCTTAAAATTTCAACATGGGGGATCATTCGGATCGCGCGCAATATGTATTCCAGATGATCGTCGGCGAGCATGAACGGGTCGCCGCCGGACAGAATAACCTCCCGGATGACAGGAGTCGATCGGATATAATGAATCCCTTTTTCAAGGCTTTTCGGGGTAATCCTGATTCCCCGGCCCACCCGACGTTTACGCATGCAATGCCGGCAATACATAGCGCATTGAGATGACACCAGAAAGACAACGCGGTCCGGATACCGGTGTATCAGATGAGGCACCGGCGATTGACCTTCTTCCAAAAGCGGGTCAGATTGCATCGCCGAATGGTCCTGGAGTTCCCGGATATCGGCAACAGCTTGAATCCAAAGGGGATCCCCCTGGTCCCGGATCAGTGATAAATAATAGGGATTGATCCGCATGGGGTACAGTTCGTTTACCCTCTGGACCGCGTCGATGTCCACAGGAAAAAAATCGGCCAACTGATGAGGGGAGACGATACTTTTCAACAAAAGCTCCCGCCAGGACAACTCCCGCTTCGGTGATCGTTGGGTATTTTTTGTTATCATATGATGCCAGACACACTATTTGGGGGTGTCCGTGTCTCCCCATCGCGGCGATAGGGGATGGTCAATCCCGAGATGATCCAGAACTCTGGTTAACACAGAATCCACAAGGTCTTCGATGGTTTGAGGGTTATGATAAAAACCCGGCATGGCCGGAAGGATGACCGCTCCGGCATCCGCAAGACGCATCATGTTTTCAAGATGAATCCGATTCAGCGGCGTTTCACGCGGCACTAAAATCAAGGGCCTTTTTTCTTTCAAACACACATCCCCCGCCCGGTGGATCAGGTTGTGGGTCACGCCTGATGCCATAGCTGCCAGGGTGTTCATGGAACAGGGCGCGACAACCATCCCGTCGTGCCGGAATGATCCGCTCGCAAAGGGGGCAAAAAAATCATCCGTATCAAACTCATAAAGATGCGCATCTTCATGAGTTTGACAGTTATGTTCCTTTAAAAAAACCGCCATGGATGGATGGCTAAAACCTGATTCATGGGCCAGGACCGCCCTGCCCGACGGGGATATCATCAGATAGACGGACATAGGCATGTTCATCAAAGCCGCCAACAGACGGATGCCATATATGGCGCCGGACGCGCCGCAGATGGCGACAACAATTTTTTTCTGATTCATGACAGCCGCCTCAAGACTTCATCGGCCAGTATCCCTGTGAATAAAACAATCGATATGACACTGTTGACATGAAAAAACGCCACATGGATATGCTTTAAATCATCCGGATTGACCAGCTTGTGTTCAACAATATAAAGAATTCCAATGATGATCACAGCAGCAAGGTAAATATGCTGCATCTGAAACATGAAAAAAATCAACACAAAACAGCAAAATGACAGGACATGAAGCCATGCTGAAATCCTCAAAGCTGTTTTCACGCCATAACGGGCGGGGATCGAATGCAATTGATGGGTTTTGTCAAAATTCACATCCTGGCATGCATAGATGATATCAAACCCCGCAATATAAGTCATCAATGCCAGGCAGAGACAAAAGATTCCCCAGGAAAACGAATCGGTGAGCGCGATCCAGGCGCCCATGGGGGCAAGGGATATGGCAAACCCCAGATACAGGTGACACCACCGGGTAAACCGCTTGGTGTATGAATAGCCAAACAATATCAGCAGCGTCGGAATGGAAAGAATCAGGCATAATTGACCGAGCATGGCGGCGGCCCCGATAAACGCGGCGGACGATAGCGCCACAAACCCCACGGCCGATTCAACAGACAATTTTCCCGCCGGGATTTCACGGCTGCGGGTGCGCGGATTCTTTAAATCCAGCCGCGCGTCGACAATCCGGTTAAAGCCCATGGCCGCCGACCGGGCGCCGATCATGGCAACTAAAATCCAGAAAATATCCGGGACAGCCATCGGATGATCCCGCTGTGCCAGCACCACCGCCGAGAGCGCAAACGGCATGGCAAAAACCGTATGGCTGAATTTGATCATCTTGCCATAAAGGGCTATTTTACGAAAAGCGTCTCGCATCATTGCCATACGCCGTGAATAATGGCCCCGCATTTAGGGCAGGTGTTGTTTTTCATATTATTGCGGATCACAAGGAAACCCCGCCGTGAAACAAGCTGCCCTCCGCAGTGATAACAGAACGTATGCTCACTGGATTCCCCCGGCACGTTGCCCGTATAAACGTATTTGAGCCCGGCTTTTAATCCGATATCCCTTGCCGTCAGCAACGTTGCCACCGGCGTGGGGGGCCGGTCGGTCAGGCGGTAGGTGGGATGAAAGCGGCTCACATGCCAGGGGGTATCATCCCCCAGGTCATCAACGATAAAGGAAGCCAGTTCTGCGAGTTCCTTCGGATTGTCGTTTAGGCCGGGAATCATCAGGGTGGTGATCTCCACAAAAACTCCGCTGCGCTTCATCAGGCGCAGGGTCTCCAGAACCGGCGCAAGCCTGGCGCCGCACATTTCTTTGTAAAAATCGTCTGAAAAAGCTTTTAAATCCACATTGGCCGCATCCAGAAAGGGGCCGATCATCTCCAATGCTTCGGGAGACATGTACCCGTTTGTGACAAAGACATTTTTGATGTCATGCTGGCGGGCAAGCCGGGCGGTTTCAAACGCCAGCTCAAAAAAAACCGTGGGCTCAGTATACGTAAAAGCGATGGTCTTGCAGCCCCCATGAACCGCGCCGCTGACAATTTCTTCCGGGGAGCATTTTCTCCCCATGATCCGCCCGTTGTGGTCCGCGGCCATCTGCGCGATATCGGCATTCTGGCAGAATCTGCACCTGAAATTGCACCCGACAGTTCCCAAGGAATAAGACAATGTGCCGGGATAAAAATGAAACAGCGGCTTTTTCTCAATGGGATCAATGTTGACCGCTATCACGCTGTCATAAACAAGCGTCTCGAGGATTCCGTCTCTGTTTTCCCGCACATTGCAAATGCCGCGGGCCCCCTCCCTGATGAGGCACCTGTGATTGCAGAGTTTGCAGTGGAGCTTTTGATCGGCCAACTTTTCATAGAGCAACGCTTCCATGACACCTCCCCCAAAAATTACGAATGATGAATGAATGGCTGCCCTTATTCATTCTTTTCGTAATTTTTTATTCGCAATTGTTTTTGAGCTTTCCCGCGCAGCTTGCCGCGGGTGAACCCGACGGAGCGGTTTTGTTCACAGGGCATTTAAGGGTCAGCGGGGTTGTCCGGAATTTAGGCGCCGGCACCGCCTTAATGCCGGCAAAAACGCCAAAAGGAATCCGCTGCGCAAAACGTGACGATTCCAGACGGGTGATCCAGGGATGGTTCATTACGGGGAACTGGCAGACGGTTCTCGAGGAGACCGGCGCGTTACCCAAAATTGAAAACAGCATCTGCCGGATCTCTCCGACACTGAAAAACCGGGCCCGATTATAAATAGTCGCGTGAAATATTCCCCTGATTCTTCGCTTCACCGCCGTCAGTGCATACTTATTCAGGATGCCGATGAATACACCGTCTTTTGCCACCCGGCAGGCCTCCTCCAGGGCTTTTTGGGGATTGTCGCAAAACTCCAGGGTCAGGCACAGACAGGCATAATGGAATGAATTATCCTCAAAAGGCAGGTCTTCCGCATGGGCCTGATGGAAATCCGCCTTATTCCCAATTTTTTTTCGGGCGATGTCGAGCATATATGGGGAAGGGTCCACGCCGGTCAGGGAGACTCCCTTCCCCAGAAACGGTTCCAGACTCGCGCCGATCCCGCAGCCTATATCGATAAGGCTTTCCCCGACCACCGGCTGAATCATTTCGAGCATCAGCCGGTGCTCAAGCCGCACAACCGACTGGTTCCGGTCCTGTTTCAGCCAGTTCTCATACGCAACGGCATCGGAAAATTCAAAAACATATCCCATGACTGTCTTTTAGTTAAAACAGGCGATTATTTCAAGGATAAAGCTTTGAACGCACCCCGATTAAAAAATTTTGATTGATTAACCTTATATAATGCAAGTAAAAGACAAAAGTTTATCCAAAACGTTTCCGACAAAAACAAAAAAAGGAGCCGGATCGGGTATGGAAAATTTTGCCGAACTTTTTCAAGGTATTATCCATCTGAGATGGGAACATTTTGTCATGTACGCCATTGGCGGGCTGCTGATTTACCTGGCCATCAAAAAAGACTACGAACCGATGCTGCTTTTGCCCATCGGTTTTGGCGCGATTCTTGTCAATATCCCCTTAAAAACCGTATGGCAGTTTGATCCGGTGCTGGATGAAACCGTGACGGCTCTGATCCAGAGATATCCGGATATGGCGGTTTTTTTCACTGAAAAGCTCGACTATATCATCCGGGACGGACAGGCGTTTAAGATAGAACCCAGCATTTTGAAAATCTTTTTTGAATCCGGAATCTTAACGGAGATTTTCCCGGTCCTTATATTTCTGGCTGTGGGCGCCATGGTCGATTTTTCACCGCTGTTTCAGTGTCCGAAAATGATATTCTTCGGAGCCGCGGCCCAGTTCGGAATATTTTTCACCCTGCTGGCCGCCCTGTTCTTCGGATTTGATCTGCCCACTGCCGCATCCATCGGCATCATCGGCGCCGCCGACGGGCCCACATCGATTTTTGTGGCTTCGAAGTTTGCCAAAGACTGGCTCGGACCGATTTCGGTTGCGGCATATTCCTACATGTCCCTGGTGCCGATCATCCAGCCCCCGGTGATACGGTTGCTGACTACTTCCACGGAACGAAAAATAAGAATGGACTATGAAGACATTAAAATCTCCAAAACCGTAAAAATCATGTTTCCCATTGTGGTTACAATTGTTGCCGGGATCCTTGCCCCGATCAGCGTCCCTCTGGTCGGGTTTCTGATGTTCGGCAATCTGCTGCGTGAAGCGGGCGTCGTAGACCGCCTTTCAAAAGCAGCTCAAGGCGAACTGGCCAACCTGGTCACCTTATTATTGGGGATCACCATCGGATCGACCATGTCCTATGAAAAATTCTTATGCAAGGAAACGCTCCTGATCATGGGAATGGGACTGGTCGCCTTTATCTTCGACACGGTGGGCGGCGTGCTTTTTGCCAAGCTGCTCAACCTGTTTTCAAAAGAAAAAGTCAATCCCATGGTGGGCGCAGCCGGTATATCCGCATTCCCCATGTCCGCAAGAGTCATTCAGAGGATGGCTCAAAAAGAGGATCCCACAAATTTTATTCTCATGCAGGCGGTGAGCGCCAATGTGGCCGGCCAGCTTGGATCGATTGTGGCCGGCGCAATGGTCCTGGCGCTGGTCCCCTGGCTGCTCAACTGGTAAAAAAGGAGGATTTTCCGATGAATCAGATTGGTTTGGGTTTTCAGGTGATGGCATACGGTCTTGCCGGAGTCTTCTCCTGCTTAATCATCTTTTTCTTTACGATCAAAGCGCTTCTTTTTCTGTTTCCGGACAAGCCGGAAGCAAAAAATGCCGATGCAAATCAATGATCTTATGAACCGGCTGTTTGCTTGAGAACTTCGTATTTGTAAATCCTGACAAGGGAAAGCAGCAGGCTGGCCACAATGGGGCCCAGGATAAACCCAAACACCCCGAAAGCCGCCAATCCGCCCAGAACACTGATAAATGCAAACAGCGGATGAAAATTGGCGGTTCCTTTAAGGATGATCGGCTTTAAAAAATTATCCGCGGTGCTGATAATAATCAGGCAATACAAAATCAATCCGACCCACTGCCAGGTGGCGCCGGTCAGAGCCAGATAAACCGACGCCGGAATCCAGATGATGGCGCTGCCGATAAATGGAATCACCGCGCCGATGATCACCATGGACCCCCACAGCACCGGCGACGGCAGTCCGAATACCGCAAAACCGATCATGGCCAGCATCCCCTGAATAATGGGCACCAGAACCCCGCCGATGAGCGTTCCCCGGATGGTTTTTGAAAGGTGATTGAAAATTTCACGGTCATCCTTATCCTCAAGGGGGCTTAAGGACATCAACTCTTTCCCAAGCGTCTCACCGTCGCGCAACAGAAAGAATAGAAACAGAAAAAAGAGAAGAAAGCTTAAAAACGCAGTGGCGATGCCGGAGATAAACCCCTGAACGATTTTGTTGGCGGCGCCGGCGATGCGATTCACGCTTTCCTTGAAATATTTGCTCCCCAGAATCCCCTCGGGACCAAAGCGTTCTTCAATGAATGCGTTCAGGTCAAACTTTTCCGGCAGAAAGCGGTCTGCCGCATGGTTTACATATTCCTGAATGGTCGCCGCATTCAACCCCCGAGTCAGATTTACCGCCTCCCGGGAAAGAATTGAGGAATAAATCGTTACCGGGATCACCGCAATGAAAATAAGGAGCAAAAGGGTCAGCACCGCCCCCCAATTCGGTCTGCCGCCCAGCCGCCGGGTGATCCATTTGAATATCGGATAGCTCAAGTTCGCGGCTGCGGCTGAGACAATCAGAATCTCAAGAAACGGACGCAATATCTGAAACGAAAGAAACAGGATAACCGCTAAAATAAAGAAAAAAAACGCCACCACCATTTTGTGGTTTGCCAGTATCCCTGGATCAGGCGCACACGCTGCATCTGCCTCATTCATCTTGGGCATTGTTGCGGTTTCCATCTCAACAGGCCTGATATATGAAACATCCCCTTGGTTTATAGTCTGATTATTGTCACTGTTCACGGCATTGCCTTGTTTAAGTTAAACAATTGATCCCAACAGCACGCAAATGCAATCATGCATTGTTCTGAAACGGCTTCATATCGTGCTGGATATCATCGAGATGCTTCTTTTGCAAGGGTTTCAACTGATGATTCATAACGCCAAAGGCGCTTCCGAACTCCGGTTTATGAAGGGCGGTCTCCATATGGCTATGACATAAATGCTGCATTGATTGAGGTGCTTGGATTTAGAATTGACGGATTCGCAAAAGGATTTTGATCCCGATAACTTTAGACCAAAGGGAGACGGGTTGTTGATGCCGCCCATGAAATCATTATTCCTTATAATCATCCATCCACCAGGCGTCCCACTTGGTTTTCATGATGCCGGCGGCGATTTTCCGGCCGATTTCTGTTTTAAGCCTTTTGATCACCACCGGTATCCACTCATCGGGCGCCGAATGGCCGGTGTCTGAAATGGATTTTAGATCCAGGATGAAGGCCAGCTGGTCCGCATCATGGGCCAGGAGAGATTCTCTGGTGTCCTGGCTCTTAAATTCCATTAAAAGGTCAACCACTGAATCACCGAAGTCAATGCCCTTTGTCGCGTCCAGAACCGCCTGTTTCTCATCCACAGAAACGTAGCGTTTATGAACATAATTATGGTCGCCGGTCCTGGCTTCGGCCAGATCGTGGATCAGGCACATGGAAATCAATTTGAGCGCGTCCACTTCAGGCTGGAGTTTGGACATCACAAACGCGATAAAGGTTGTGGAGAATGAATGCTCGGCAACCGTTTCCCTGCCGGCTCCCAGAAAATGAAACCCCGCCCTGGGAACAAATTTCAAGATTTTGGCCTCAAACAAAAGATCCGCTATGTTCTTCATCATCCATCCTTGATGTTTTCAGTCGGCTCCCGCCTTTTATACCTTTATTTTGATAACCAATAACCAAAAAACAGGCCCATATCAATTCCTTTATGTCAGGCAATTCCCCGCCACCCCGCGAACCAGGATATTGCGATCATAAAAAAAACTAAACATATTGAAATTATTTGGATATACAATTTTAATGGATGCCGGACCGCCATGGCATAGCACAGCCCCAGGGCGGCGCCGGCGGCAAATCCGAAAAAATGGGCGGCAATATCCGAATGAGGCCCCGACCCGAAGAGGCCCAGCAGCGCCAACCCGCACGCAAGGGGGGCCCAGGACGCCAACCCCCTGTGATGAAACCGTTGGCTGCTGATCAGCTGATACCCCGAAAGAATCCCAATGGCCCCGAAAACAGCGGTGGACGCGCCGATGGATATATGGCCGGATTCGTACATATACGCATTGATCAGGTTGCCGGCTACGCCCGACATGAGGATCATCAGCCATCCGACGCCCCACCCGCAGACCGCGCAAACCGCTGTGCCGAAAAGGATAATGCCGGCCATGTTCCCCGCAAGATGGGTCATGTCCGCGTGAAGCATCAATGACGTGACGCCTCGGTAAATATCGCCGCCCACAATCGCTCTGGCGGATGAACCATACAGGTCCGTCATCTTTTGTTCTATGCCGGCTCCGGCGATTTTACTGTAAAAGACAAGCAAAACCGCCGCCGCAATGACATTGGCCAAGATGGTCCCAACCGATACCCCGCCCCACCTTTTATCCGGAAACGGCGCCGCCGACCTGTTCTCGCTAAAATAGCTCCCCATGCACTGCCGGGCGCGCTCATACTCCTCTGCTGACACCCAAACGGCGATCCCGCTCCGGTCCTTGGACAGCCTGAACAGTATCCCGGACGAGGCCAATACCAGGCCGCATAAATCTGCCTGGGGTTTTGTCAAATTTTCATATAGTATCGGCATATTAATTCAAAAGGGATTGACAAAATGAAATCCGAAACCATTATATAGGCAAAAAAGAGTTATCACCTTCAATCAATCCAATTGATCATCCAATTCGAGGAGAAAGTTATGGAAGAAAAGAAAATAACATATCAGTTCAAAACAGAAGTCAAGCAGTTCATGAATCTGATTATCAATTCCCTCTATTCCAACAAGGAAATTTTTCTGCGGGAACTTATTTCAAACGCCTCCGACGCCATTGACCGCCTCCGGTTCAAGTCCCAGACCGACCCTGAAATCAGCGGCGATGACACGGCATACAAAATCAAAGTCACACCGGATAAAAAGAATCGGTCCCTGATGATTTCCGACAACGGCATCGGCATGACCCATGACGAAGTGGTTGAAAATATCGGCACCATCGCCAAAAGCGGCACGGCGGCGTTTATGGAAGCCCTTGAAAAGTCAAAAAACCAGAACATGCTGGCCCCTGAACTCATCGGACAATTCGGCGTCGGATTTTACAGTTCGTTTATAGTGGCCGACAAAGTCACCCTGATCACCCGGACCGCCGGTTCCGACAGCGGCGTTAAATGGGAATCCTCCGGCGACGGCACCTATACCATTGAAACAGCCGACAAGGCATCCAGGGGCACAGATGTCATCCTGCATTTGAAAGCCGTTGAAAAAGAGGAGCAGGACTTTACTGAGGAATGGACCATCCGGCAAATAGTGAAAAAACATTCGGATTTTGTAAACTATCCAGTGGTCATGGATGTGGAGCGCGAAGCCGCAGCCAAAGACGATGCCGCCGGACAGATTCTGGACAAAGACGGCAAACCCATTGAAGGCCCGAAGGAAAAGACAGTCCAGGAGGAAACCTTAAATTCCATGAAGGCCATCTGGGCAAAAGACAAAAAAGATGTCACGGACCAGGACTACAATGATTTTTACTCACACATCAGCCATGACTGGAATCCGCCCCTTGAACACATTCACCTGAAAATGGAAGGCGTCACCGAATACAACGCCCTCCTGTACATCCCCTCCAAGGCGCCCTTTGATCTGTTTTTCCCCCAGAGACGTCACGGGATTCAGCTTTATTGCCGGCGGGTGTTCATCATGGATGACTGCAAGGAGTTGATTCCGGAATATTTGAGATTTATAAAGGGGGTCGTGGACGCCCCGGATTTAAACCTCAATATCAGCCGCGAAATTCTTCAGCAGGATGCTCTTGTGAGGAACATCCGGAAAAACCTGGTCAAGAAAATATTGGATACTCTTGAAGCCATGGATTCTGAAAAGTTCGAGAAATTCTTTAACGAGTTCGGCTCCGTGCTGAAAGAGGGCCTGCACACGGACTGGGCGAATAAGGAAAAGATTTCAAAGCTCGCGCGGTTTAAAACCACCCGTTCAGCCGACAAATGGGTATCCCTGGATGATTACGTCAAAAACATGCCCCCGGATCAAAGCGATATTTACTATATCACCGGCGAGAATATCACCTCCATCATCAACAGCCCGCACCTGGAGGTATTAAAAGACAAAGGGTATGAGGTCCTGCTGATGACAGATCCCGTGGATGAATTCGCCATCCATTCCCTCAATGAATACGAGGGGAAGAAATTCAAAAGCGCTGAAAAAGGCGACTTGAATATTCAGAAGGTGGATGAAACAAAAAAAGAGTCTTATGCGCCGTTGTTTGAAAAAATAAAATCATGCCTGAAGGATAAGGTCAAGGAGGTCAGGCCTTCGTCCCATTTAAAGGACTCCCCCTCCTGCCTGTCCGGAGAGGCTTCAGACGCCAGCGCCTATATGGAAAAGCTTCTGAAGGCGGCAGGACAACCGATTCCCGACAATAAAAGAATCCTGGAATTGAATATCAACCATCCGGTGCTGGAAAAAATCCAGGATATCTTCAAGAAGAACAAAGACGATGAAGCGCTGCCGGATTACAGTAATCTGCTGCTGGATCTCGCGGTTATCGGCGAAGGCGGGAAGGTTGAAAATCCCTCCCATTTCAGCAAAACCATCGGGGAATTGATGGCAAAAGCCATTGGTTGACAGATTTTTTGTTACTCAAAAGCGTTTTAAACCCGGATCATATCAATGCTGCGCGATTAATCTTCAGGGCGGCGTTTTCATATTGAATTCTCCGGATGTTTTCGATAAATTGACCCATTATGACGAAAACAAAAAAAATACGGGCCATTGTTGCCGATGACGAAAGCCATGTCAGAAAGCTGATCAAGACCGTTCTGACAACCATGAACTGCGAGGTAGTCGGTGAAGCGTCCAACGGCCGGGACGCCGTTGAACTGTTTAAAACGCTAAAACCCAACATTATGATGCTGGATATCAACATGCCTCTGAAATCCGGCAAGGAAGCCCTTGCCGAAATACTGCAGCGGTATTCCAATGCCTTTGTCATCATGATGACTTCCCTTTCAGACAAGGAAACCATAGAAGACTGCATAAATCTCGGCGCATCCGGGTTTATCCGCAAAGATATCGAGATCGATGAAATGAGGGAAATCATCCGGAAAACCTGGCAAGCCTACAGGGATACCTTTAAACCATAAGATGAGCGCTCATGATGCCTGACGAAAAATACGACCTGGCCCGAATGCTGGCGGAGATCGAAGACGATATTCTTGACCAGACAGCGGATGTGAGACAGCTAAAGGGCATATCGCAGGATGTCATCACCAATCTCATGCTTGACAACCTGAAGAAAAAGAAAAAAACAACGCCCCCTGATGCCGTGGATTGAAATGAACCCTCCGAAAATTGAAAACCCGAAATTTTTTGAATTGCTGAAAAAAAAGCAGCTTATTCCCGATGAGTTCATCCATGACCTGCTCAAAGAGCTCGACGGGAATGCGCTGGATGTTCTTGCGACCCTGATTCAAAGCAGAATCGGAACCAAGCGGCAACTGTGTCAGCTCTGGTGTGATTCCATCGGGATCGCGCATGTGGATCTGGAAAAATCATTGTTTCAGCCTGATGTGGTCAGAAAAATACCTGAACGGCTGGCAAGGCAGGTTTATGCCATTCCCGTTTATCAAATGGGAGATACGATTACCGTTGCCACGGCTACCCCGGATAATGACAACGTCAAAAAAGAAATTCAGCAAGTCGTCGGCGCCCCGGTCAATCTGGTCTTTGCGCTGCCACAGGACATTGAATGGGCAATCGAAAATGAATATCAGACAAACGCCGCCCTTTATGAGTTCTTTTCCAAAATCAAAGCAAGCCAAGTATGTAAGCAAGATATTTTTGTCAACGAAAAGAAACTCTTTGAAATCGCCGGCAGAGACGCGATCAACCAATTCCACATATCCCTGATCCTTTTTGGCGTCATTGAGAACGCCAGTGAAATTCATATAGAACCTTTAGATAACTTTGCCAAAGTTTACCATGTCACCCGCGAATCCCTAAAAGAGCGGATCACTCTGGATAAGCCCGTGTACCAGAAACTGGCGCTTAAGCTCAAACAACTGGCAAAGATGGACGCTATCAAGGACAACCAGTCACATTATTCGCGGATTATTTTTCCGACGCCGGGGAAAAAAATTGATATTCAGTTTTTATGCCTCCCGACTGATTACGGCGATAAGATTTTTCTCAAGCTGATGGATCGGCATCCGATTCAACGCGCGCCGGATCTCAAAGAACTCTGCTTGTCTCTTTCAAACATGCGTCAGATCCGAAATGGATTCAAGTCGAAAAAAGGCATGATTCTCATTTCCGGCCCGCCGCAATCCGGAAAATCCACCCTGGCGTATGCCATCCTCAGGGAACTCAGGTCAGAAAAGATTGGCATTCTGACTGTGGAAGACAACATCAAACGGCTTTTAAAAGATATTGACCAGTTCCAGATAAATCCCAGGGCCGGGTTTAATCGATCCGATGCCCTTGAGTCATGCATCAAACTTCTTCCAAAAGTCATTTACATTCAAAACATGGATGATCCCGATATAGCTGAAATCGTCCGACGGGAGGCTGAACACAGAAACATCTTTTTTATAGGAGGCATGGAATCTGAAAATGCTTTGGAAGCGCTTGAAAAATCAAGCCGCCTGGGGCTTCATCAAATTGTGTCCGTGATCATCAACGCGCAGTGCATTCGCCGCCTGTGCGATCACTGCAAAGAACCCTACAATCTGTCCTCATCGGAAATTGAAAAATTGTTTGTCTGGGATCAGGCATCTGAAGTGACCGTCTTTCGCGAAAAAGGGTGTCCCTATTGCCGTCAAACTGGCTTTTTTGACCGCATCGGCGTGCAGGAAGTCCTGAGCGTAGATGAAAATCTGCTCCGCCTGATCAGCAGCAAAGCGCCTATGAAGCATATGGTGCAGACAGCCGCCCAGCTGGGATTTAAAAGCAAGGAATACGATGGGATTAAAAAGGTATTGAGGGGGCTTACCACTTTTAAAGAGATTTTGGGGAAAGAGATATGATCAAGATACTTATCGCAGATGATGACGGCGCCACCCGGAAAATGATCTCCCAGTGTCTCGATGAAAAAAAATACTCTCTGTTTGAAACCGCCAATGGACTGGAAGCGTACGCGATAATCAAAAAAGAGAATATCAACATTGCCATTCTTGATTGGATACTGCCGGATATGACTGGAATTGATATTTGCAAAAAAATCCGGAAAGAACAGCAGTCAGGCTATGTTTTTATTGTCATGCTCACTGTAAAGAATGAAAGAGACGATCTGCTGGAGGGATTTGCCGCCGGCGTGGACGAATACGTCAAAAAACCCGTAAATCTTCTGGAATTTCAGGCAAGAATCAAGGTCGGCGAAAGGATTATCGGACTCGAACAATCCCTGATGCAGAAGCAAAAGGAGCTTTTCGACATCAACCAGATGAAAAACAAGTTCCTTGGCATCGCCGCGCATGATCTCAGAAACCCGATCATATCCATCCGGGGGTTCAGCGAGCTTGTGCTCAAGGATCCTTCCAATTTGACCGACGATCAGAAAGAATTTTTATCCATCATCTATACCACCAGCCGGGGCATGCTGGCCATGCTCAATGATCTCCTGGATGTATCCTTGATCGAAAGCGGGCGGATGGAAATCAACAAACGACCGGAATCACTGATAAAGATCATCCAGGACAAGGTCCGCGTAAACAGCTTTCAAGCCAACCAGAAACAGATCTCCATCCACCAGGAGTTATTGACCGTTCCGTCCATCGAGTTTGACTCTCAACGCATCGGGCAGGCTGTGGACAATCTCATTTCCAACGCCATCAAGTTTGCGCCCTATGGCACGAACATCTACTTAATTCTCAGACAGGATGGGGATATCATAAAATTCAGCGTGCGCGACGAAGGCCCCGGCATACCAAGGGAAGAGCAGCATCTTCTATTCAGCGAGTTCCACCGGCTGAGCATCCGGCCGACCGCGGGCGAGACAAGCACCGGACTCGGGCTTGCCATCACCAAAAAAATAATGGAAGCCCACGGCGGGACTATCGAGTTTGAAAGCAGCGAAGGCGCCGGGTCCACATTCTGTCTGGTCTTTCCGATACATCCCATGTCATTGTAATCCAAATGGCTTAAAACGATTACTTTAACTTAAGCCAAAACAGTTGCGCCGGAACGGGGCCGGGATTCTTCCACTGCGAAGGAACTTCTTTACTCAGATAAATAACATCTCCGGCCCTCAAAGCATAAACCGTGTTGCCGATCTTCATCTGCAGTTTTCCGGATATCAGATAACCCAGCTCATCTCCCTTATGAATGAATAAATGACCGGGCAGGGATTTTTTCGGCGCAAACTCGATGAGATAAGGTTCCGTCCTGATATCCGCGTCCATTGGCGCAAGCAGTTTTGCCGAGACAACGCCTCTGGGCAGGTCCGGTATTTGAATGTCAACCGCTTCCGCGCCGGAAAAAATAATGCGATTTCTGACATCCGGAAGTTCCTGGAAAAAAGAACCCACATCAATGGACAGAATTTCGGCGGCTTTAAACAGGGCCGGCAAAGATGGATAAATCTGGTTGCTTTCAATCTGGGAAATATTGCTGGGGGTCACCCCGATCAGGCGCGCAAGTTCCGTCTGGGACATCCCTCTTTTTGTCCGAAGCGCTTTGATCCGTTTTCCCAGATCAACCTGGGCGGAGGCATATATCTTTTCATCAAAGGAAACGGCAGAGCCTTTCGCCGAATATGAATAGGGGGTGTTGACGGAATCGATCTCCCGGTTTTCAGCTTTTAAAATCGACAGTGAATTTTTGCCGCGCTTCAAAGAGAGTTCAATGGCGACCTGGGCAATCTGGTTGATCGACGCTTTGAGGCGCTTGGAATGGGCGTCCTTTTCCATAATCCAGTAACCGACGGTATTGAGCTCATACAACCGGGGACATGTGTGGGAATAGAATCGGCTGATCTGATCTTCACCCTCCCATAATTCCTGCATGCCGGTCAAACTTTCAAACACAAACCTGACTTCATTTTTCATGGCGGCATGGATGGATAGAAAATGATCCATGACCGCGTCCGGGTCTTGAGGCGTGTTTACATGAACCAGTTGACACGGCCACTGGTAATTTTTGTCTTTATAAAACTGAAAAAACGTGTCAACCCCTTTGCCTTTTCCGTAGGTGAAGCAATCCAATATGGTCAGATTTTCATATTCGGCCAGAGGGCCCAACTTATCCAGCAGATTTCGCGGAGACCGGTCAAAACTCACGTAAATAAAAGGCTTTTTCTGGGCCTGTGAAACCTTCAGAAAATTCATTAAAAAAACCGATGCCAGGCTTCCCGCATCATCATACCAGACCACATTATCCCCAATCAGCAGCCCGCCAAGGATTGGATCCAGCGCTGTGATCCCGGTCGATATCCGCGTGCGTTCTGAATTCATCATATTACCCCTCATATCCGGACAGGATGCGTCTCAAAACCATTAAATAAAAAGGGTCTTGACATGAATAATTCCCCAGGAGAATTAAACAGGATCAAGACCCTCACAGAAAACAGGAATGACAGAAACAGGAAAGTTTCAGCGCCCTCTGATATATTTGTGTATTACATGTCAGCCAAGAGGGCTTTGGCTTTTTTATTCCAGTACTTGTCATCTGAAATTTTGGGGACATCTTCCAGCAATGCTTTTGCCTCGTCTTTTGTATTGGAGTTTTCCATCAGCAATTCGCCAAAATAGACATTAAACTCAACCGTATCCGGATGTTTATAGAATTTCGTCTTCTGAAATTCACGGAAATATTCCAGGGACTTGTCTTTGTCGTTCAACGGCCAGGGGAGCACCTGCCAAAACCGCCCCAGCGCGATGATCGGCCCTCCCTTTTCATACAGTTTATCCAATTTATATGCGGTTTCAAAACTGGTTTGGGTCTTGTCCTTCAAACCTTCCTTCAGTGCGGTGAGAATGCTCACGCCATCTGAATATGTTCCCACGGATGTGCCGTACCAGTAATGGGCTTCAGGTTTCTTCGGATCCAGCTCAATGGCTTTTTCTGCATATCCCATGCCTTTTTTGCCGTATTCCTTGCATACAGCCTCCCAGCCCGGCGTTTCCGCTTTTTTGGTTTCATTTCCGTATTCCCTGAAGGCCTTGGCCGCCATCCAGTTAGCTCTATAGCTTTTGGGGTCCTTATTAACTTCCTCCAGGCACAGGTCAAGACCTTTCTTGCAGTTGTCAACGCCTCCCTTGTCAATGAGCGCATCGGCTTTGGACAGCATGTCCTCTTTGGCTTTTACGACGACTTCCTTCACTTTAGCTCCTGCATCCTCAGCCTGAACGGCGGCTTCGCCCGCTGTTTCTGTGACCGCCTTTTCTGCTTCTGCTGCGGAATCCATGGCCTGTTGAAGGGGCTCCTCGGCCCACAGGGTTGATGCGCAAAGAATCAATGCGAATAAAATACAGCTAAAAACTTTCCTCATTCATGCACCTCCGACATTTTGTTCGTTTTTGAATTTTGAAAACGCCTTCGCCGACTTTCCCCAAAAATGCACAACACTTTTAAAATGGCTTATTTATATCGACAGCGAATCTGTTTATCAAGAATAAAAAAGAATGGAGGCGGCATCCGGATTCGAACCGGAGAATATCGGCTTTGCAGGCCGTTGCCTTACCACTTGGCTATGCCGCCTTTAAAAAAAATGGAGCGGGAAACGAGATTCGAACTCGCGACTTCAACCTTGGCAAGGTTGCACTCTACCACTGAGTTATTCCCGCTCATGAGAGATTGTAAATTAATGGGCAGATTGGATTTTGTCAATAAAAAAATTCCCTAAATCCCAATGAAAATACAGTAAATGCTGAGTCCATACCCCCTGGTCCTATATGCCCCAAATAAACACGGCAGACCTGCAGCATCCAGGGAGTTTGGCACTTATGCCGGGATAAAATCCGCCGGCCGTACTTCCCTGAGCGCGATGGCCCCTTCCGGGCATGTGATCTGGCAGACGCCGCACCCCATGCATTTTTCCGGTATGACCTGCATGACACTTGCCCCATCGTCGAGCGTAACCGATTCGATGGCCAGAAAATGGCATCGATCCAGGCATATTTCACATCCGCTGCACAACCCCTTGTCGATTTCCGCCTGGAAGCGGCTTGGATCCAGGATTTTCAATCCATCGGAAATCACCAATGGAAGCGCCTGGCAGCAGCAGCTGCAGCAGTTGCAGATAAAATGCCCGGCATGGGCGCGGTTCATGGTCACATGGACCAGCCCCTTTTCCTCGCTGGTACGAAGGAGCTGAAGGGCTTCCTCTTTGGAAATCTCCCGTCCTGATCCCCGGTCAATGGTGTATTTCGCCGCATTGTCCACCTGGATGCACACTTCCAGCGGCATGTCGCATTTATGCGCGATGACGCGGCAGGTGCACCGCGTGACGGCCAGCTTGTCAGCTTTTTCAACAATGTTGTTGGCGCTGTCAATATCCAGCACCTGATGAGAACCCGCATCTATGGATTGATCAACCGGTATAATCCGCGTAAAGGCCTTTGGGAAAAACTGCTCGGCAAGGCGCGCAAAGCCGGGCCATTCTTCCTCCATGAATTTCTGCCATAAATCCAGATAGTCCCTGGGCGCTTCCGGCCAGAGAATGGTCGCGTCGTGGAACTGGATCATATCCCGGCACATCTTGTAGCCGACGCTGCCGCCTTTGTAGGATTTAAATGCCACGCCCTTATGGTAGAGCAATTGACACATATTCATCACTTCGTCCAGGGGCCGCTGAACTTTTTCGGCAAGCTGTTCGGGCGTCCCTGGCATGGCCATTAAAAGCCTGGCCTCAGCGTCATTGACGATCATTCTGAAAAGCTCCGGTATCAGTTTTGATCCGGTGAGCATGATCTTATCCGTCATCTGTTGATAGATATCTCTGTTCATGATCGGCTTTCCTTTTTTATTTAAAATACCATTATTGGCGGTTTCCTGAAAAGCTCCCGACCCCGCGGCGCGGAGTTGTCACAGGAAGGAAGCTTGCAACATCAAAAAGTCAGCAGCTTCCTGAATCTGACAAAATAATCTATACCGGACCATATGGTGACTGCCAGGGCGATCCAGAGCAGCACATAACCGATATCATAAAAATCAATCCCAAAATACGGGTGATGAATCAGCAACGGAATGATGCAGGCAATCTGAAATCCGGTTTTTAATTTTCCGAGTTTGGATGCGGACGGGTCTTCCCCGGACTCGCTGATGAGATGCCGTAAACCCGTAACTGCAAGTTCCCGGCCGATGATCACGCAGACCATCCATGCCGGAACCCAGCCATGGGGGATCATCATGATAAATGCCGATGATACAAGCAATTTGTCCGCCAGCGGGTCCATGATTTTTCCCAGATTCGACACCAACCCGAAGCGTCTGGCCACATACCCGTCAAAATAATCCGTAATGGCGGCCGTGGTAAACATGGCGGCGGCCAGAAAACAGCTCAGCCGGTTTGAGAACAGCATCAGAACAATAAGCAACGGAACAGCGGCCACCCTGAACAGCGTCAGGCTGTTGGGATGCGCCAGAACATTCCAGATTTTTTGTTTTATTTCCATTTTGCCTGATACATTGTTGATCATTTCTTAGACTTTTTCCAATCCGCCAGGAATGCCTGGATGCCTTTATCCGTCATGGGGTGGGCCGCCAGCTTTGAAAGCACGTTAAACGGGATGGTGGCGATATCCGCACCCATCATGGCAGACTCAAGGACATGCAGCGGGTTCCGGACGCTGGCGACGATAATTTCAGTGGCAAAATCATAATTGGCGTATATGGTCACAATCTGATCGACCAGGGTTAACCCATCCTGGGATAGATCATCCAGCCGGCCTATAAACGGGCTTACATAAGTGGCGCCGGCCTTGGCCGCCATCAACGCCTGAAGGGGAGAAAAAACAAGGGTGACATTGGTGTTGATCCCTTCACCGGTCAGAGTCCGGACCGCCTTGAGGCCATCAACGGTCATGGGAATTTTCACCACAATGTTTTTGTGGATCTTGGCCAGCGCCCGGGCCTCTTTCACCATTCCCTTCTCATCCAGGCTGATGACTTCCGCGCTGACCGGACCGTCAACAATCTGGCATATCTGAGCGATGATCTCTTTAAAATCTCCTTTTTCCCTCGCGATCAGGGAAGGATTGGTGGTCACGCCGTCCACCATTCCCATTGCGTTTGCTTCTTTGATTTCATCAATGTTTGCCGTATCAATAAAAAACTTCATTGGCTGTCTCCTCCTGGTCTGCCGTATTTGGGTATTTTAAAACAGGTATGGGTTCCCCCTGCAAACGGGTATTAATTTTGATGCACTGGGGGCGATTGTCTTTGAGTCCCTGCATCAGATCCTTTATATTTTTATGTAAAATCGGATGAATCAAGCCTGGCGCCAGATCGCACATGGGGCGGAGCACAAACTCCCTGCAATGCATCCTTGGATGCGGGACAATGAGTTGCGGGGTGTCGATAAACTCATTATTGTAAAAAATAATATCAAAATCAAGCACCCTCGGCCCGAAGCGTACACGCGACTTCTTCCTTCCCACTTTCATCTCAATGGATTTGAGCACGGACAATAATTTCAACGGGTCCAAAAGGGTGCCGATTTTTATGGCCCCGTTGACAAACCAGTCCTGGTCCGCAAAATCCATGGGCTCCGTAAGATAATATTCGGATATGCGCTCAACATTTACGTCGGCGGTTCCATCCAGGAGCCGGATGCCCGTTGCGCAGTTGGTGATCCTGTCTCCCATGTTGGAGCCGAAGGATATATAGGCAGTGTTTGTCATATCTGAAATTGTCAATATATTACCGTAACTTCTTCAGAGGGCAGCCCCTCGTCGCCATAGGCCGAATAAGTGGTCACGCGATACTTATACTGGCAGCCTTTTTCAAGTTTTTCCGAATATACCGCATTTTTTTCAATCATCAAAGAGACGCTGTCATAGGCAATATCAGCGGCTCTGTCAAATCGAACCGGGCATTGGCTGCAGGGCGGCGCGCCTGCCTTTTCCTTTGAACGGTAGACATAAAACCCGGCCAGCGCATCAGCTTCATCTGTTTTGGGGATGGGCCATGTCAGTTGCAGTTTATCCCCGTTCAGATCTGCTTTAATTTTTTCCACAACCGGCGGCTCGATGATTTTGGGCGGCAGCGGTAAATCTTTTCTGCCGCAGGCGACCGCCAGCAAGACACAAATTAATATTGCGGGCAGAAAAAAACGTCGTATAAAAATCATCTTGAAAAATTTTTCACAACTGTCTTCCGATTGGCCGCCATTGGGGGCAAAGCAAAACAATCCCAGCGCCTGCAAGGGGGCTTCTTCGCTTTGCCCGCAATAACGCGCCCCTGGTTTTGCTTTAAATCGAAAAATTCTTCTAAGAATCACTATGAATCTACGCTATCGAAATTAATCTTCAGAAAGTCTCTTTTTTCAATGCTTCCTGCGCCCTCTGGATGGCGTCCCTGACATTATCCGTTGCTGTTCCGCCCCATGACCGCCGCCGATCAATCATGGCCCTGGGCGTCAGGAATTGGAAAATATCGTCGCCGATCAGGCCTGAAAAGGATTTCATCTCATCCAATGTCAGATCATGAAGCTCTTTCTTGTTTTTCAAAGCATAAGCGACCGCTTTACCGGCGCATCCGTGGGCCTCCCGAAAGGGCATGCCCCGGGCAACGAGATAATCCGCCATATCCGTGGCATTCATGAAGCCGCATAGCACCGCATCTCCCATCACTTGAGAGCGGACATTCATCCGGGACAGCATCCGATTGAAAATGTGAATGCAGGATGTAAGGGTATCCGCGGCGTCAAACAAGGGCGCCTTGTCCTCCTGCATATCCCGGTTATAAGACAGGGGCAGTCCTTTCATCAATACCAGCAGGGAAACCAGGCTGCCGAAAACCCTTGCGGATTTTCCCCGGATCAGCTCCGGCACATCCGGATTCTTCTTCTGTGGCATGATGCTGCTGCCGGTGGCAAAGGCATCGGACAGCTCTATGAACCCAAATTCCGCAGTTGACCACAACACCAGCTCTTCGGAAAACCGGCTCAGGTGCATCATGCAGATGCTGGCCGAAGATAAAAATTCAATCATGAAGTCCCGGTCAGACACCGAATCAATGCTGTTTTCCGACACCTTGGAAAATCCGAGCAAGCCGGCCGTAAAATGCCTGTCAATGGGATGAGGGGTGCCGGCCAAAGCCGCCGATCCCAGGGGCATCACGTCAATGCGTGTCATCCCTTCGGCAAACCTTGCGGCATCGCGCTCAAACATTTCATAGTAGGCCATCAGGTGATGGGAAAAAAGCACCGGCTGGGCCCGCTGCAAGTGCGTATAGCCCGGCATAATCATATCAATATATTTGACCGCAAGCCCGACAAGGGTCTTTCTGAGTTCCGCAAGGCCGGAAAGCACCTGACGGCTTGCGTCTTTGAGATACAGCCGGACATCCAGCGCCACCTGATCATTTCGGCTTCTGGCGGTATGGAGCTTCTGGGATACTGCACCGACCAGTTCCGCCAGCCGGCTCTCAATATGCATGTGAATATCTTCAAGCCGGTCGGAAAAACCAAACTGACCTTTTTGGATTTCCAATCGGATGGCTTCAAGCCCTTGCGTCAGCGTCGAGGCCTCTTCTGCGGTAATGATGCCGCATTTGGCGAGCATCCGGCAATGGGCGATGCTTCCGTCGATATCATATGGATACAGCCGCTTATCAACGTTGATGGAAGACGTGAAAGCCTCCACGCCTTCATCGGTCTTTTCATCAAACCTGCCCCCCCAGAGCTTTTCTGTCATGTGATAAGCCTTTTCTTCATCAAAAATATAATCGCAAGGCTAAATTGCCTCAATGTCTATTATTGCAAAAACCTTCGATTTCAAAGTCCCCCTTTGTAAAAGGGGGATTTAGAGGGATTGTAAGCGTGCCATAAATCCCCCCAACCCCCCTTTGCGAAAGGGGGGCTTAAGTTAATGGCATTGATTTTGACCGGTCATGCAATAATTTTCGTATCCTGAGCCGCAGCGCATTGAGCCGGATAAACCCTTCGGCATCATGCTGCCGGTAGACAGAATCATCTTCAAAAGTTGCAAAATCAACATTGTAGAGAGAGTTGTCGGATTTGCGGCCCAAAACCCGGCAATTCCCCTTATAGAGTTCCAATCGCACCACACCGCTGACGTTTTTCTGGGTATCATCAATCAGGTTTTGAAGCAATTCCCGCTCGGGCGCAAACCAGAACCCGTAATAGATCATTTCTGCATATCGGGGAATCAGGGAGTCCCGCAAGTGCATGACTTCCCGATCCAGGGTGATCGATTCCAGCGCCATATGGGCGGATCTGAGAATGGTTCCGCCCGGAGTTTCATAAACGCCCCGGGATTTCATCCCCACAAACCTGTTTTCAACCAGGTCGCACCGCCCGATGCCATGGCGTCCTCCGAGCTTATTCAACTCAGCCAGAAGGTTAGCCGGTGCCAGGTAATGATCGTTAATGGCCACCGGGTTCCCCTCTTTAAATGTAATTTCCATGATTTCAGGTTCATCCGGAGCGGTTTTCGGGGAAACCGTCAATACAAACATATCTTCCGGCGGATGATTCCAAGGATCTTCAAGTATACCGCCCTCATAGCTGATATGCAAAAGGTTTCTGTCCGTGCTGTAGGGCTTCTGTTTGGTGGCCTGCACCGGGATTTTATGCTTTTCGGCAAAATCGATCAGCGCGGTTCTGGATGTCAGATCCCATTCCCGCCAGGGCGCGATGATTTTGATGTTCGGGTCAAACGCGAAATAGGTCAGCTCAAACCGGACCTGGTCATTGCCTTTGCCGGTGGCCCCGTGGCTGACCGCGTCCGCGTGCTCCATGCGGGCGATCTCCATCTGGCGCTTGGCGATCAACGGCCTTGCCAGCGACGTACCCAGAAGATACTGGCCTTCGTATATGGCGTTGGCGCGAAATGCCGGAAAGACGAAATCCCGCACGAATTCCTCTTTCAGGTCATCGATATAGATCTTGACCGCTCCGGTGTTTCTGGCTTTCTCATCCAGATGGTCCAGCTCTTCGCCCTGGCCGATGTCTGCAGAAAAAGCCACCACTTCGCACTGATAAGTTTCAATCAGCCATTTCAGAATCACCGATGTATCCAGGCCCCCGGAATAGGCCAGCACCACTTTTTTTACCTGTTTTGCCAATTTACGTCTCCTTATAGTGTCAAAACTAATGTAAAGTTATACTTCATACTCGTACTCCTGCTCGTACTCGTACGCGTACTCGGTTTTTTTATCTCGATTACGAGTACGAGTACGAGAACCGTCCCATAAAACAGGACTGAGTAAGATTAAGTTCTTTGGAGTCCATCAATTTTAAGTATTAAAATTGCCCAGCAAAAGATCCAGTATCGCCTTGTGCATATGGAGCTTGTTTTCTGACTGATCCCAGACAACAGACCGGGGGCCGTCCAGAATATCGGCCGTGATTTCCTCGCCCCGGTGTGCGGGCAGGCAATGCATGACGATGGCATCATTCGCCGCGACAGACATGAGATCCGCGTTAACCTGATAGGAAGAAAAAACAGACTTGCGCGCCGCCTGTTCGTCTTCCTGGCCCATGCTCGCCCATACATCCGTGTTGATCACATCCGCGCCCCTGGCCGCGTCCATCGGGTCGGTGAAAAGGCGAATCCGGCTGTTTTTTTCAACCGCACGGCCCAAAATGTCCCTGTCGGGCGAATATTCGGGGGGGCAGGCCAGCGACAGATCCATTCCCAATACCGCCGCGGCATTGATCCATGAATGGGCCATGTTGTTGCCATCGCCGATCCACGCGATTTTGACCCCTGCGCAGCTTCCCTTTTTCTCGATCACGGTAAACAGGTCGCTTAAAACCTGACAGGGATGATGGGTGTCCGTGAGCGCGTTGATGACGGGAATTTCAGCGGCCGCCGCAAACTCTTCCAAAAAATCCTGGGAAAAAGTGCGGATGGCCACGGCGTCGAGGTATTTGGACAAAACCCTGGCCGTATCACCGACCGGTTCATCCCTGGACATCTGGGTGTCGCCGACGCTCATGAAAACCGGGACCCCGCCGAGCTGAATGGCGGCCGCTTCAAATGAAATCCGCGTGCGGGTGGAAGGCTTGTTGAAAATCAGCCCAACGGATTTGCCCATGAGCGAATGATCCATAATTCCGGACTTGTGCCTTGATTTCAGTTCCGCCGCGCGTGCAAACAACAGATCAAAATCAGACGGTTCCAGTTCAATCAGCGTCAGAATATCTTTTTTCAAGCAAACTCCTACATATCTTTGAAAATTTTATCGAGGCAATCAATCAATGCGTCAATGTCATTTTTTGAAACAATCAGAGGCGGGACAAACCTCAAGATGTTTTCCTGGATGCAGTTGATCAGAAACCCCTTTTCCATGCAGGCGCTGACAATGGGCGCGCCGCTGATCTTCAGTTTCATGCCCAGCAGCAGACCCATGCCGCGGATATCCTCCACGATCCCATACCGATCCTTTAACCCCAGCAGCTTTTCCTTGAAATATTCGCCCATGGCCCGGCCATGCTCAACAATTTTTTCTCTTTCCATATACTGCATGACTTCAAGCGCCGCTGCGGTGATCACCGGCGTGCCGCCGAACGTGGATGCGTGTGATCCGGGCGTAAAGGCCGACATGACATCTTCCTTGGCCAGCATGGCGCCGATGGGCAGCCCGTTGCCCAAGGCTTTGGCCAGGGTCATGATATCGGGCACGACGCCGAAATGTTCATAGGCGAAGAGTTTACCGGTACGCCCGATCCCTGTCTGAACTTCGTCAAAAATCAGCAGCGTGCCGGTCCGGTCGCACAGATCCCGAATCGACGGTAAATATCCGGGCTCAGGGCATCGGATTCCGCCTTCCCCCTGGATCGGTTCCAGCATCACCGCACACACGGAAGAGTTCAACTGCCGCCGGACAGCCTCAATGTCGTTAAATTCGACAAAATCAAACCCCACCAGCACAGGGTCATATCCTTCCCGGATTTTCTGCTGGCCGGTGGCCGATAAAGAGCCGAATGTCCGGCCGTGAAAGGATTGATTCATGGCAATGACCCTGAACCGATCCGTCTCGCCTTTGACATGAAAATATTTTCTGGCAAGCTTAAGGGCCGCTTCATTGGCCTCGGCGCCGCTGTTGCAGAAAAAGACCCGATCCGCAAAGCTGTGGCCGGCCAGCCATTCCGCAAGCTCCACCTGGGGAAGCGTATAATACAGATTGGATACATGAAACAGCAGCCCTGCCTGATTGCAGAGGGCTTTTGCCACCTCCGGACAGGCGTGGCCCAGGTTGCAGACCGCAATGCCGGCCACAAAATCCGTATACTCTTTTCCATCCGTATCCCAAAGTTTGGTTCCTTTCCCCTTAACGATCGCCAGGGGAAACCGCTTATACGTATCGGCCAACACGGTGTTGGCTTTTGTTATAAAATCCTGACTCATTCCACCACTTCCGTTCCAATCCCTTTATCCGTAAACAATTCCAGCAGCAATGCATGCCGCCGCGTGCCGTTGATGATCTGAACCTTGCCGACGCCGCTTTTCAACGCGTCCATGGCATACTCAATCTTAGGGATCATGCCGCCGGAAATCGTATGATCCTCCACCATCTTATGGATGCTTTCCGTGTTCATGGAAGAAATCAGGTTCCCCGATCCATCCAGTATGCCGTCCACATCTGTGAGATAAATCAGCCTCCCTGCAGACAGCGCGCCGGCCACTTTCCCGGCCACCAGATCCGCGTTGATATTGTATGTCTCGCCGTTGACCCCGACGCCCACCGGCGCGATCACCGGTATAAAGCCCTGGTTGGTGAGCGTGTTGATGATGGAGGGATTCACCTGGGTGACTTTTCCCACAAGCCCCGGATCAATAATTTCCGGCGGCCGGTTTTCATCCCCCGGATCCATGATCGTGAGCTTTTCCGCGCAGATCAACCCGCCGTCCTTGCCGCAGAGGCCCACGGATTTCCCGCCCTGCTGGTTGATCTGCGCCACGATCCCCTTGTTCACCTTGCCGCCCAGCACCATTTCCACCACATCCATCCCGCCGCCGTGCACCACCACCGGGTTCATGCCCACATATTTCATCAGGGTGATATCCCGGGCAAAATCAATTTTCAACTGTTCATCCACCATGGCATGGCCGCCGTATTTGATGACAATGGTCATCCCTGAAAAGAACCGGATATACGGCAGGGCTTCAATGAGTATGTCTGCGACATTAGGGGTCATGTTTTTTCACCACGACTGCTTGATAGGGTTCAAGACTCTCGTGAACCTCAGAAAACAAATCCGCCAGCCGAGTCAGCATCGAAACGATTCGAATCAACAAATCTTTCCCAAATTCATTTATTGGGGAATCAATGACTTCACAACATGATAAAATATCCAATATAGCAGCGCACTCCAAAGCAGAACCACGTGCAACTTCAAAAAAGCGACGCCGGTCAGGACCTGGTCGTTTGCCGTTGCCTTCTGCTATATTTAATGGGATTGATTGTGATGCGCGTAAGAGTTGATCTCGTGCATATCGATCTATACCCGAAAGCCCTTTGCTCAATTCATATGACCAGGTTGCAAACTTAAGCGCCAGTTTGTAAACATCTAATTTTTCGTGATCAAACTGTTTCATTTTCTATTCTTGTTCGAGTACGAGTAGGAGTACGAGAACGAGTACGAGTACAAGTAAAAAATTACAGAATGTATCTGCTTAGATCCTGATCCTCTATTATATCTTTAAATTTTTTCTCTACAAAACGCTTGTCAATGCGGATATTTTTTTCTTTGGTATCCGGCGCTTCAAACAAAAAATCCTCCAGGAGATGTTCCATCATGGTATGAAGCCTTCTTGCGCCGATGTTCTCCGTCCGGGTATTGACCAGTTCTGCCATGGCCGCGATTTCATCAATGGCCGCATCATCAAAGACGATATTCACGCCGTCAACTTTCAATAATCCGATATATTGAAGGATCAATGCATTCTGGGGTTCCTTAAGGATTCTGGCAAACTCATTTTTCCCAAGGGAATCCAGTTCCACGCGGATGGGGAACCTGCCTTGCAGTTCCGGGATCAGATCCGAAGGCTTGCTTAAATGAAACGCGCCGGATGCTATAAATAAAATGTGATCTGTTTTTACAGGGCCGTGCTTGGTATTCACCGTGCTTCCCTCTACCACCGGCAGCAAATCCCTCTGAACCCCCTCCCTGGATACATCCGGCCCCCGGCCGCTGTCCCTGCTGATGATCTTATCGATTTCATCCAAAAAAATAATTCCGGACTGCTCCACTTTTTCAATGGCTTCCTTAACGACCTTATCCATATCCACCAGGCGCTGGGCCTCTTCCTGGGCCAGAATATCCAATGCTTCGGCCACTTTCACTTTACGTTTTTTAGAAGACCCCTTGGGCATGATGCTGCCCAGCATGTCCTTGAAGTTGATCCCCATTTCCTCCATGCCGGCCCCGGTGAATATCTCCACCACCGGCACCGAGCGATCCGGCATTTCCAGATCCACAAACCGGCTGTCCAGACGTCCGGCCCGGAGCATGGTGCGAAGTTTTTCCCGTGTCGTGGAGGGACTCGCTTCATTTGAAGCCGGCAAAACAACTTCCTGGGGTTCGCTGACGTCTTCAATGCCCCGGTTGAGGCGCTCCTTGGATTCGGGCAGCAGAATATCGAGCATTCTCTCTTCGGCGTTCTCCCTCGCCTTTTCCCGCACGATTTCCCGTTCCTTGGTTTTAATCATATTGATGGCCAGCTCCAACAGGTCCCTGACCATGGATTCAACATCTCTGCCCACATACCCCACTTCGGTGAATTTCGACGCTTCGACTTTGATAAAGGGCGAATCCGTCATTTTCGCCAGTCGCCGGGCGATCTCGGTCTTGCCGACACCCGTGGGGCCGATGAGAATGATGTTTTTGGGCGCGATTTCATCCCGCAGTTCTTCTCCCACATGACGCCGGCGCCAGCGGTTTCGAAGGGCAATCGCCACCGACCGTTTGGCTTTTGCCTGGCCGATAATGTATTTATCCAGTTCTTTGACGATTTCAGATGGTTTCAGGTCGCTCATAATTTTTGCTATTTCAAACTTCCTCAATGGTGATTGAATCGTTGGTATAGACGCAGATATGGGCGGCGATTTTCATGGCGTGTTCCACGATTTTCCGGGCGTCATATCCGATGGCGTCCGCGTGCCCCAGCAAGGCCTGGGCCGCGGCCTGGGCCGCGACTCCCCCCGAGCCGATGGCAATGACGCCCTCATCCGGCTCAATGACATCGCCGCTTCCGGATATCAGCAGCATTTTGGAATCGTCCACGGCGATCATCATGGCTTCCAGCCTGCGCAGGTATTTATCCGTTCGCCAGTCCCTGGCCAGTTCCACGGCGGCGCGGACCAAATTTCCATTATACCGCTCCAGCTTTTCTTCAAGCTTTTCGGAAAGGTTTAAAGCATCGGCTGTGGCCCCGGCAAAGCCGACAATGATCCGGTCGTTGTAGATCCGCCTTACCTTTTTCGCCCGGTGCTTGATGACCGATGCATTGTTGGTCACCTGGCCGTCTCCGGCAACTGCGACTTTCCCGTTATGACTGACCGCGAGTATGGTGGTTCCTCTGATTTGCATGAACTGCATTACCTTCTTGGATGCGCCTGGTCATAGGCGGCCATTAATTTATCAATGCTGACGTGCGTATACCGCTGGGTCGTGGAGAGCTGCTTATGACCGAGAAGCTCCTGAACCATTCTCAAATCCAGTCCGGCGTCGAGCATATGGGTCGCAAAAGAATGTCGCAAATCATGGGGCGCCACCGGAACCGTCAGCCCCGCCACCCTGGCGGCGGTATCTAATATCCGGGCCACCGACCGGGCAGTCAGCCTTCCTTTGTTTTTATTCAAAAATAAAGGGCTGCGTTGGTTTGCGGCAATCCTGGCCTGATGAAGCCCCTCCCGGTAGTCCTGAATCGCCGCCAGCGCGGTGGCGCCGATGGGAACGATCCGCTCCTTGTTCCCTTTTCCAATCACACGAATTGTTTTGCCGGAAAAATGGACGTCCGACAGATTAAGGCCCACCAGCTCCGACACGCGAATCCCCGTGGAATAAAGCGTTTCCAGAATCGCCCGGTTTCTTTTGCCCGTCATATCCGCGGGCTTAATGGAATCAAGCAAACGGAACATGTCGTCCACGCTTAAATATTTCGGGATCGGTTTTTCCTGCTTGGGCGTCAGCACCGATTCCGTCGGATTGTCTGAAATTACGCCATATTTTTCAAGAAACTTGAAAAAGGAACGGATGGCGGAGAGTTTCCGGGCAATGGAAGTTTTTTTCATCTCCTGTTTATGAAGCTGGCCCAGATATCCGCGGATGATCAAATTGCCGATGTTTTCCACATTAATCTCATGATCCGTTTCTTTATCGTCTTCCTCGTATGTGATGGACAACGCGCGATTATTCATAAAATATGAGATAAAATCCTCAAGATCATGGGCATAAGCGCGGCAGGTATGCTCCGAATATCCTTTCTCAGTTGAAAGGAAATCCATGAAAGATTCCAGCAAATGATTCAAGGATGAAGGATTCTTATTCAAACGCGATCATTGACTCCAGTTCTTGCCAGTTCCCGACTTCGGGAAACGGATGCGGCTTGCGGTTCCACGGTTGTATGAAAACGATCGGCTTAATGCCGGCATCGCTGAGCAGAAAACAGGTTTCAAGCCTGTCTTCTACAAAATAAACGACTTTCCGGTCCAGCAGCACGTCCTTCTTGTCTTCAAATGATCCGGTGGCGACCACCTCGATATTATCGGCATCCAGACCGAGCACATCCCGTATCCAGCCAAAAATCTGATCCCCATTGGGCCGGGCCGTTACAAACAGTGTCGGCCGGTGATACTGGTTTAAGCGCCGCAACACATCCGGCGCGCCCGTTAAAGGTTCCAATGGCAATGCATGGGAACCGTCTAAAATACGGCACAGAATCTCGATGGAGAGGGTCCTGTCAAGTCTCCCAAGTTGGCCGATATCATACTCGGTGATATCTTCATAACGCAGATCACTGACCCCGAAATCCCGTTCAGCAATGTCGATAAACAAGGACATGGTATCTGCCAGCACGCCGTCAATGTCAAAGGCAACCTCAGATGGACGGATCTTGACTCGTTTCATCATCATCCGGCAGCTGATTATGCCGCCTTTCTTGTTTTTTTCTTCAACCGGCTGATCTTTCTCCTGAAAATATCGATCTTTTTCTTATTGTTTTCAGCGGCAAAAGCGGCTTTCTTTTCTTTTAATTCCTTGATTTTGGCTTTCACAACCCGGATCGATACATCCGCGCGATTGTTTTTATTCGGCGTCTCTTCAATCCCTTTTGCCTTTTTTATGGCTGTCAAAAGTTCGGCTTTGTTCATGCCGTGGGCGCCCGTGATGCCCTGGATTTCCATTGCCACGGCGCGAAGCTCCGTAGCGGTCATTTTCTCAAGGGGTTTTTCCTTGGCTGCTTTTTCTTTTTTTCCCATATCCCTGCCCTGCTCCTTTTAATTGATTTGTCTTCTTTAAAAAATATAAAGCGGAGGTTAAATGCCCCCGCCAATTTTCAGGTATGTTATAGATTTTTAATCAATTTTTTTGAATATTGTCAATCAAATTTCATGCGACTTTAAAAAGCTTTTTTCATCCCGCATGACTGGATTCTTCACAATTCAGTTTGCTCAGCCGGCCCCATGCTGCGCATCACCAGCTTGATATCCTCCCAGGTCGCCCGCTTATCTTCAGCATGCGCAAGCAAATGGCCCAGGGAATAAGTGGGCATGACCTGGATGCCCTGGAAAGAATGGAAACGCCCCCTTAACCGCTGAATGGGCAAAGGAACGCCCAGCAGCGCCCTTGACGCGCGCTCGCCAAACGCGCAGATGATTTTCGGCTTTACAAACTCAACCTCTTTGAGGAGATGGGCTTTGCAGGCTTTGATGTTTGCCGTAACACTCTCCGGCGCTTCAGGCGCGCAGCATTTGACGGCAGGGGTGATGTAAACCGATTCCCGGTTTAAATTCATTGCCGCTAAAATTTTGCTTAAAAGCTCTCCCTCCCTGCCGCTGTAAGGCTCTCCTGTCCGGGCGTCTTCAGGCTCCGGCATCCCGCCGATAATCATCAAATCAGCCCCGGCATCGCCCCTGCCGCAGACAGTTCTTTTGCGATGCTCTGACAGATTGCAGTTTTTGCAAGAAACCATATCCAGAAAAATCGCTGACAATTCCCAGGAACGGATGATTTTAAGCGTTTTATCCGAACATTCGACACCCCTGAGGCCGAATTGGGATAAATACTTCAGGTAGGATGTGATCTCTTTGGTCAGGTCGCCAAAGGAGTTATTGGGTTGAGACTTAATTTCTCTTTCTTGCGGGATGGGTTCCATTATTCTGGGCGCCTTGACTGATCTTTAAACTTGGCAATCTAAAAAAAGTCTGAAAAGTCTGGGTTTGTCATTGCGAGTGAAGCGAAGCAATCTCATAACCAATCGAGTTTCAGAGGGATTGCTTCGTCGCTGCACTCCTCTATAACCTCCGGTGTTTTACTACGAGTCCATCAATATTGATGATTGTTATCACATAAAAATGCTGGTTTCTATCAAAAGCACTCCCCTATTTTTCTATAATGAATAAAATCCTCTTCAATTCCATCCTTCTGGCAA
>JALOPH010000117.1 GCA_025453995.1 Desulfobacterales bacterium | reverse complement strand
GCTGGTTATTGCCATGGGCATGTTCATGCTCAAACTGCCGATATCCACACATGCAGGGCAGATCGATTGGATTGACGCTCTGTTCACTGCTGCATCGGCCGTATGCGTCACCGGTTTGACGGTTTTGGATACGGGAAGCACTTTTTCCCTCTTCGGCCAATGCGTCATCCTGGCGCTGATCCAAATCGGCGGCCTTGGTCTGATGACTATTTCCGTAGCCCTTTTTCAATGGATCGGGCGGAGCGTCTCTTTCCGACAACGAATGGCCATGCAGGATTTGTTTGCGCACACCCCTCGCGAAGATATTTTCAATCTGGTTAAAAGCATTATGTTGTTTACCTTTGGAAGTGAATTGTTCGGAGCTTTGCTTTTAACTATTCATTGGATGGATGAGCTTCCTTTTTTAAACGCTCTATATCATGCGATTTTTCATTCAGTATCGGCTTTCTGCAATGCCGGTTTCGGCTTATATCCGGACAACTTGATGCGATACAGCCACTGTGTTCTCCTTAACGTCACCCTATGCGTGCTGATTGTGATCGGCGGAATCGGGTTTCCCGTCCTCTACGATCTTCAAAACTGGGTAGCCAAGAGAAATCAGGCCCGCGTTCGTCTGTCGATTCAGACCAAAACCGTACCAAAACCGTGCTGGTGACCACGTTTATTCTGATCGTCTCCGGGGCGATGATGTTTGCACTTCTGGAACGGCAATCTTTAAAGGAAGCGCAGAATGTTTCCCATCATATTCTGGTCCCGGTTTTTCAATCCATCACATGCCGCACCGCCGGATTCAATACCGTAGATATCGGATCACTCCATGACGCAACGCTCGTTATGATGATATTTCTCATGTTTTTCGGGGCATCGCCGGGTTCCTGCGGCGGCGGCGTTAAAACAACCACACTCGCATTGCTGAGCGTATTCACGGTAAGCCGGATCAGGCAGATGCCGCGCGTCAATATGTTCAAGAAAAGCATTCCCCAGGAGACATTGACCCGAAGCGTTTCCCTGGTTCTGGTTTCCATTGTGATCATCGGCGTTGTCGTTTTTATGCTTCTTATGGGAGGTTCTTCAGCCGATTCGGGTGCCGGCGAGTCTGCGCGGGCCTTTCTTGAATACTCTTTTGAGACTGTGTCGGCTTTTGGAACCGTGGGATTGTCGATGGGCGTTACGCCGAACCTGAGCGTTTGGGGTAAAAGCTGGATCATCCTGATGATGATCATCGGTCGGGTCGGCATACTGACTTTTTCATACATCATTGTCGGATCCGGTAATGTCAGCGGTGTTGAATATTCCGAAGAAAACCTCATGATCGGATAGAAAAGGGAGATTCGCCATGAAACGTTTTGCAGTCATCGGGCTTGGTAATTTTGGATTCCATGCCGCCAAGGCCTTGTATGAAGACGGAAATGAAGTGATTGCCATTGATACAGACAGGTCCAGGGTTCAGGCCATTGACCCGTATTCCACAGAGGCGGTCGTGCTGGATGCCATCGACAGGGATGCCCTAAAAAGCCTCGGGCTTGAAAATATGAACGGAGTCATTGTTTCAACCGGAACCAAAATCAGTACCAGCATTCTGATTTGTCTGTATCTTCAGGAGATCGGGGTTAAGAAAATCCTGGCAAAGGCGCTGGATGACGATCATGCGAAAATTCTCAAGCGGGTCGGCGCCACGGAAATTATTCATCCGGAACGGGACATGGCATTGAGAATATCCCGGAGTCTGTCACGCCCCAACATCCTGGATTTCATCCCCCTGGCCGATGATTTTGATCTTATACAGGCGGGCCCGCCGAGGGAGTTTATCGGCAAGAGCCTGCGGGATTTGAATTTAAGAGCCAAGTATAACGTTCACATCATCGCCATTAAAGAACTGGTTCCTGAAAATTTCCTGCTGATCCCTCCGGCAGGTTTTGTGATCAAAGACAGCGACATACTCATCATATTGGGGAAGAGCGAGGATATCAAACGGATTAAGGCCTTAAGGTGAATCTATCCGATCTCTTTTCCCAGCAGATGCTTCAAAGCGGATTCAAGATCCGGATGAGAAAAATGATATCCGGAATCTGCAAGCCGCTCCGGGATCACGCGGGTGCTGGATAAAACAGTCTCCCTTCCCATTTCTCCAAAGAATAATTCTATGGCACCTCCGGGAACGCTAAAAAACGCTGGCATGGAGAGGACTTTGCCCAATGTGCGGGAAAAATCCGCGTTCGTGACCGGGTTCGGGGATACTATGTTGACAGGGCCTTTTACATCTTCATTGTACAGGGCGTGATGCATGGAATAAATCGCGTCATCCATGCTGATCCAGCTCATGTATTGATTTCCGGAGGAGATCTTGCCGCCGATTCCCAGTTGGAAAGGCTTTAGAAGTTTTGCCAGCGCGCCTCCGGAAGGCGAAAGAACAACTCCGATTCTGAGCAACACGAGCCGGATCTCTGTATTGGCGAGGACCGCTGCCGCGGCTTCCCATTTCTCACACACATCCGATACGAAGTCGGCTCCGGCCGAATCATGTTCAGCAAGGATTTTATTCCCCCGATTTCCATAATAGCCGATAGCTGAAGCGCTTAAAAAAACTTTCGGCGGTTTTTTGAGTTTCAAAACGGCGTGCACGATCGTCGCTGTTCCGTTGATCCTGCTGTTTATAATTTTCTTTTTTTTTTCTTCGGTCCACCATCCGTCTCCGATATTTTCTCCAGCCAGGTGGATGACGGCATCAAACCCCTCAAACCTTTCAATATCAATGAATCCGGAATCTGGATTCCAGAAAATTTCATCCGAGCTTGAAGGCGGCTTGCGGACCAATCGAAAAACCCGGTGGCCGCCGGTCGTCAGAAATGGAACAAGCGATGACCCGATCAGGCCGCTTGCGCCTGAAACAAGGATATCCATTGGTTTGCTGAGATCGGCTGACCGGTGTCTGGATAGATCGGCGATGGTTGTAAGATGTCGAAAAGTAAACGTTCTTTCCAGCTTTTTATGGATCAAAGAGCCCAGCAGGCCCGTGCTGATCGGGTGTACGGGAAGGGCGTATTCAATTCTGTCTTCCAGGATGCATGCGCTGGGGCCGTCCGGCAAAAAATTATGGGTGTGGCGCCATGTTGAAAATGGGCCTTTGATCTGTTCATCTTTAAAGAATCGATTATTTTCATAATCGATATGTCTGGCCAGCCATTTAAAAAAAAACGGACCGGCTTTCATCCGCATGATCACTTCAGCGCCTGTTTGAATCCCGCCTTTCTGATCCATAATGGTCAGAGGATTCCAAGGCGGGCTGAGGCGCTGGATAGCGCCGGGACGCGCGTGCCATTTGAATACCTCGCCCACAGGCGCCTCAATTTTTGATTTTTTTTCAAATATCCGAATGGCTTTCATCAGTCTTTTCATGACAGCAGCAGTTTTTTGGAGCGGGGGTTTTGGGTTTCAGGCATATATGACAACGATCATCCGAACATGCCTGGCAGGAAAAGCAGTCCCGGCAATGATGCTTCCGGGGAGTGCCGGGATCAATCTTGGGGACGTATATTTTTCCATTAAGTCCGGCTATGTTGATAAACGGCATTGAAATAATTCGCTTAAACGTATCATCCGCTGACTATGTCAAAGACAGTCGCTCCTCGCCGCAAAAAACCATTAAATCCTTATTTTTGGCACAGGCGATGGTCATATGGATGGATTGGGCCAGCTCCACGGCCAATGCGGTGGGGCGGGATATTCCGACAAGTATTTGCAGCCGGGCGCGCGCTGCTTTTTGAACCAGCTCATAGCTCAGGCGTGACGACATCAGGCCGAAAACGGCATCAGCCAGCCGGTGATTCATAAAAACTTTGCCAATGGCCTTATCCAGGGCATTGTGGCGCCCCACATCTTCCGCAAACGCAAGGGGGTGAAGCTGGGCGTCAAAGATCATCGCCGCGTGGGCGCTGTTTGTTTTTTGATATAACATCTGGTGACTGTCCAGGTTGTCTGCGCAGTCAAGTACATGGGCAACAGAGATTTTAAATGTTTGATCAAGGGGGGTTAGAATCTGTTGAAGGTCTTTTACCACCTCCTTGCCGCAGATGCCGCAGCTGGTCTGGCTGATGAACCCTTTTCGTTCCAGAAGACGGGAAACTTTTTCAGTCCGTTCCGGTGTCAGGATAACGGTTCCCACATTGGTCCCTTCCTCATTGCAGAACCCAAGCGACGCAATATCCTCGGGTCCATCGACAAGGCCTTCCACAAGGCAGAACCCCGCCACATGTGCGACTTCATCGCCCGGAGTTCTCATCACAACGGAATAGGGCTTTCCATTGACCCTTATGGATAAGGGCTCTTCGATGATTAAATGCTGGTCCTGGTGAAGGGGGCGCTGATTTTGAAACATGATCATTGGATGGGGCCGGGAGTCGTTCATTGAATCCTCATCGTTAACTTTAGCTACAAGGAGCATGTGTAATCACTGCATTCCTGATGCGTGAGCACATCCATCGCAAAAAGAATCCGTTTTTCTTTTTCACGCTGAAGTTCCGAAATGCGCATGAACTCCATGCGGTTTGTTTTTTCAAAAAGCTGTTGTTTGGAAGGAATGGCCGCCAGTCCCTCCGCGATGTTTTTGCCGGATGCCGTGTCCATGATGATAGCACTCTTTCCGTTGGTGATAACGGCAAAAGGAATAACATAGTCTCTGAAAAGACGTGCAGCTGCCAGCGTCGGCCGCTGGCGGGTCACCAGAGATCCGGGTCCGTAAATAATCATCATGCAGGTTCTATCTTTCATTTGTATTGTAAAATCAACATGAATCAACCCGGCCACTTGATCAACCGTCACCGTCAGTTGTTGACGAACCAAGATGTCGGTTTTATCAAACCCCTTCACGTCGACAAGCAGCTTTGCAATGGTTTGCCTGATCCGCTCATCATGGGTGTCCGGGATCGTCCGGCCCGTGATGTAATCAGTGGTATCACCTAATATGAGATGGCCTGTTCCCATAATGACATTATTAATAAATCTGATAAAAAATGCAGCAGAATTTTTTCCTGCTGCATTTTTAGATAAAATTTTGCGTGAGCAAAATTTTATGCGGCCTCAATGAGCCTCCGGTCCGCCATATCCACCAGAATGCGCTCCCTGGCTTTATCAATACCCAGGGCTTTACGTTTTTTATCAATATGGGCGATCATTAAATCCGCCATTTCGATGGGATCGGGTGTGAAACCCCATTTCCCCATCCCCTGTTTTTCCAGGCCGTCAAACAGCAGTTTGTGGAAATTCGTACCGTCGACGATCGGGAAAGTCACGCCGAAAACCGTAAACACGCCGGAAGCGACAAAATACTGTCCGATTGCGATGGCTTTTTCGCTCATCCATTCCGGCGCAGCGCCGGCTACCGGCAGATCGGCGATGCTTTCACCCAGGCCGCCGACCCGGACCATCTCGGATGCGGCGATCAGAATCCGGCTGTTGTCCACACAGGACCCCAAACCCAATACCGGCGGCATGCCGACTGTTTCACATACTTCACGCAGTCCCGGACCTGCAAGATAGGCGGCTTCAGGTGTATACAGACCGGCCTTGGCAAGGGCGATCTGGGAGCACCCTGTCTGCAGAACCAGCACGTCGTTTTGAATCAGCCTTTTGACCAGTTCAACATGCACGTAATCCTGTTTGACCCTGGGGTTGGTGCACCCCACAACGCCGGCCACCCCGCGGATTCGGCCGTTGATAATGTTGTCGTTTAAAGGGGTATAGCTGCCGCGGAAACTTCCGCCCAGCATGTAATTGATATATTCATATGAGAATCCGTGGATGCTGGGATTGCTTGTTTTCGGAATCTCGACCGGGAGTTTTCTGTTTTTAAAACGGGTTATCGCTTTAATGACGATTTCATCGGTGCAGGCGCGAGGGTCATGCTCGGCAAATTGAATGTGGGTCGCGCCTTCAATGTGGCATCGCGGGTTTGTGGTGAACAGGGGCGCCTGCGCATCCACTGCGCCGGTGACCAGAACAGCTTCGGTGGAAGTAAAGTTGCCCGCATGCGGGATGCCGTGACGGGACATCATTTCCGCGCCGGAGCAGCACATGCCGACCAGATTAATCCCTTGTGCCCCGGCCTGCTTGGCTGCCTCGATCAGGGTGGGGGTATTGACCGATGCGATCATGGATTCAAAAAGATTCGGCTCATGTCCATGGATGATGATGTTGACCTGATTTTCTTTCAATACACCCATGTTGACTTCTGTCAGAATCGGCGTAGGGGTTCCATAAAGTATATCGGATATCTCAGTTGACACCATGGAACCGCCCCATCCGTCGGCCAGGGCCGTCCGGCTGCATTGCTTGGTAATATTTTCGTAATGCTGATCCACGCCGATGGCCGTTCGGTGCATCATTTCCATGATTTCACGCATGGCGCCTCTGGGAACAATGCCTTGCTTGCGCCATGTTTCAAGTGTTTTCGACGGCACGCGTCTGGCAAAAGGAATTTCACCCTCGACCTGGGTATAGGTTCGTTCCAGTTCCTTGTACAGGTCGTTGGCAATATCCTTTACGCTCCTGTCGCTGGTTTCAATGCCAATGGACGCAGCAACATCGATGAGTTTCTGCGTGTCCTTGATGGTGAAGTCCTGTATATGTCCATTGACCACTTCCCGGAAAAGTTCGAGCATCCCCATTCCATGATCCGTATGTGCGGCCGTTCCCGCGGCCACCATCCGGCCGAAGTTTCTTGCCATAATAGTGTCAATCGTTGCGCCGCAGACGCCGACCTTGCTATAAGGATCCTTCGAGTTTAACCGGCAGGGTCCCATGGAGCAGTGCTTGCAGCAGGCCGAATCCGCGCCGATAGGGCAGGCTTTCATGGTCGCAGCCCTGTCAAAACAGATTTCAACTCCGTCTTTTCTCGCCTTTCTCAGCATCTGCGCGGTGGATTCGCATGTGGTAACGTCATTGACATCCGGCAGCTTTTCAACAGATTTTTTTTCTTTTTCTTGCATATATCCTCCCGTTCATTTGGGTTGATGATTTTTATACCGGAAGCGGTAAAAAAATACATTTTAATTTAATACACTCATTTAAAACAATAATCATAGTTTCAAATTTTTCAAAATTCTTTAATTGAAAATGATGATAATGAATCTCTGTATTAAATATAACAATCTAATTTTGTTGTATTTAATATTTTTATGTGGCCCTAATTAAAATTTTCTAATGGAGCGTCTTTTATTCGCAGACATTAATGTATCAGTATTTCTTCATTTATGAAGCAAAATTGTATCAATATAAAATAATTTATTTGTTTAAAAAAGATATTTCGACGGGAAGATCCGACTGATTCCCTTTACCGTTTCAACAGGCAATATCGCTTGATCATTATTCGTGGGGAGATTTCAAACGTAAGTCACATTCCGCCATATGAAGTTGGCATGAATAATGCTATAATGCTTTTATTTGATGAGAAAATAAATCACAATAAGAAGGAGAAAAAACAAATGATGCAACTTGAAGAGCTGAAAAAAAATAAAGAGATAACATATTCCATTGACTGGGATATGACGCCTGAGGAGGCTGTGACGCTTTATCTTGAGTGGGGAAACAACTGGGCCCATGGAAAAAATCTGGTTCGGTCAAAAAATGACGTATCCTATTATTTTGTCGCCAATTCATGGGATGATCCTGCTTCCATTTATTTGATCAGGCGAAATTCCGAGGCTGCCGAGGAAATCGCCCGGATCAACCTGCCTCAAAAATTAAAAAATCATTTTTTGGAAACCATCGGTCACAATAAGGGGGTATATGCGCTTGACGACGTCATCAAGGATTGGCTTAAAGAAGAGCTTTATAAGCATAAAAGCAATTGATTATTGGCAGGATAAAGTATATGTTCTTCCTTCATGACAACAAGAGCAGCCAGTTCTCTTGTCAGATAAATAAATTGTTCTGTTTATAATTGCGTAAAAGGAGGAAATCGGCATGGGCAGGAAACGATATGAAATGAAGACGACATGCCCGCAATGCGGATGCAGCGAGCTGACAGTCTTAAGTAAAGAGGAAATTGAAAAAAGATTCGGCCATGTGCATAACTTTGATGTGGAATGCGGTAAATGCATGGCCAAATATGCAGGCAAAATGGCGCAAGCATGCCCTGAATGGGATAAGGACTGCCAACTCAACAAATAGGAGCGGAAAAATGGGAAAAAGGCTGTTGCGTACCAGGCTGTGCGACATGCTGGGAATTGAATATCCTATATTAAGTGCGGGGATGGGGCCCACCCTGATCGGTGAAAAAACAGGCGCCCCGGTTGAACTTGTGGTGGCTGTTTCAGAGGCCGGCGGTCTCGGCGTTCTGGGCGGAAGCGGATTTACGGTCGATGAACTTCGAAGTGCCATTCGCGAAATAAAATTGCTGACCGACAAACCTTTTGGGGTTGACTTGCTGCTTCCCCAAAATATTGTCGAAGTCCCTGAGCAAGCATCCACTGGGCCGGAGCAGATCCCGCTCACTCAGGCTCTGGAGTTTTTACCTGCGGAGCACAAGGAATGGATGCGGAAAATACGTGAAGAAATGGGAATTCCCCAGGTGGATCTCATGGTGCAGATGAATACAACGACCATGCGGCCGCGGGAATCGATCAAAGTATGCATCGAAGAGAATGTGCCGCTATTTTGTGCGGGTCTCGGCAATCCGGGTTTTATGGTCAACGAGGCCCATGCCGTAGGAATGAAAGTCCTGGGCGTTACCGGAAACACCAAAAATGCCAAACGCATGGCTGATTCCAATGTGGATATTATCGTTGCCCAGGGCCATGAGGGCGGCGGGCACACGGGACGCATCGGCACCATGGCCTTGCTCCCTCTTGCCATTGACGCTGCCGCGCCCAGGCCGGTCCTTGCTGCTGGGGGCATTGGCGATGGTCGGGGCATCGCCGCGGCTCTATCCATGGGCTGCGCAGGGGTCTGGATCGGGACGCGTTTTTTGGCGACCACGGAAGGCGGGGCCATGGAAATCAACAAGCTGAGGATTATCAATTCCACGGATGAAGATACCCGTGTGAGCCGCGCTTATACAGGTAAGACCTTGCGCGCCAGCTACAACCGGTTTCATGATTTGTGGGATAAATCAGGACTTGACCCTGTTCCTTTTCCCATGCAGGTGTTGATCTCATCAGCATTGCTTTCAGGCTTTATTCAGGCCGACAAACTCGATTATGTCGGCGGGCTTGCCGGCCAGGTTTCAGGGCTTATTAAAGACATCAGGCCTGCCGGTCTTTTACTGGAAGAATTGGTCGAGGAAACCGTTGATATACTGACAAGAAGGCTGCCGGAAAACGTTATCGCAAAATAAATACACCCCTGCCGGGCGTTTAATTTTTTACGAGCGTTTTATCTAAACGCTTGATTCATCGGCCAGCATATTGATCAGATATGAATGCGTTGTATCAGCGCTGGATATTGAATTCCGCAATGAATCTGCCAAGTCCATCAAATCTGCATAAGTATCAACATCGCGCCATATCGGCAATAGGTGAACGCTAAGTTTTTTTTCGTATAGTTTTCGGGTTGTTTCGGAGCATACCGCATCCGTACTCCATGAGATATCTTTAAAAATATCCGCAGTGAAAGTGTCGGACCGGAATCCGATCAGATAATATCCGCCGTCATGTGAAGGGCCGATCACCGCATCATGATTACCTAATTCTGTCATTGCCTTGGTGATCAATTTTTCAGGCAAGTCAGGGATATCCGAGCCTATTAAAACAGCACGGTTGTGTTTTTCTGCAAACACTTCGCAAAATGCGTTGGCCATTTTTTCACCCAGATCCTGCCCGGACTGCGGGTGATAAACGTGATCGTTTTCAAACATTTTACAGATGAGATCAAAATTTTCCGGGGGATGGTAAAAAATTTTAAGATGAAATCCCGTCTGCATAGCTGTCCGAGTGATGTCTTTGACAAAGCATTTGTATAAGCCCATGGCGTGGACTGATCCTATTGATGCGGCCAACCGTTTCTTTACTTTCCCGGGGATAGGGGCCTTGATAAACAGGATAATAGCCGGCAAATTCATGGGGATTTATGTCTCATAATACAGTATTGTCTTATACAGCATGGCCTTTTGGAATATTCATTGAGTCTTGCTCTCATCTTACGCTATAACCGTTCAAAATGAAAATCAAAAAATACTCAGCGCCAGGGGGGAATCGTATGGAGTTTAATGACGTTGTTTACGGCAGAAGGGCGGTAAATTTTTTTGATCCGCGCAGAGACATCACTGATGGTCTGCTCCGGCAGGTATTGGAAACAGCCGCCCAGGCGCCGTCCTCATCCAACCTACAGCCTTGGAGCCTGATTGTGTTGAGAGATCCGGATGCAAAGATGCGCCTGCAGAAACTCGCATGGAATCAGCCTAAAGTCAGCGAGGCGCCTGTGGCATTGATTGTGCTGGCTGATACGGATGGATGGAAACCCGGCCATTTTTTTGTGGAAAAGAATTTCCGAGAGATGGTCCAGGCAGGAATTATGGATGAGACGCGGCGGAAAAAATTTGACGAAGTCTGTTTTTCGCTTTATGGATCAAGTCAAGAGCGGAAAATTGCGTTTGCCTGTAAAAATGCCGCATTTTTTGCCATGGGATTGATGCTTGCGGCAAAAAATTTTGGTCTGGACACGCACCCCATGGACGGGTTTGATATAGATGGTGTTCGCAAGGAGTTCCATATACCGGATAACTACTGGATCCCTCTGTTGATCTCCATTGGATATTTCAGGTCTGATAAGGAATTGATGCCGTCTAAATGGCGCAAGTCCTATGATGAGATGGTCGTCAGATTTGATCAATAAGATTTATGAATAAAATTATCTTAAACACTCTATAAAAAGGATGACGGATGATGGCGGAAAATAATGTGAGGATTTATGCGTTGAGCACATGCAGTCATTGCAAAGCGACCAAGAAATTTTTAAGTGAATGCCAGGTGACCTACGATATTATTGATGTGGACCTCTTGGACGGCGATGAGCGCCGGGCGATTCTGGAGGATGTTAAGAAAATCAATCCAAGGTGCTCGTTTCCCACAATTAAAATCGGCGACAAAGTGATCGTGGGGTACAAAGAACAGGAAATAAAGGAGGCGCTCGGTCTGCCATGAACATCGACAAACTCTATGAGCAGTTAAAAAGCATCCAGGAGCCCAGGGGATATTTTTTTAATTCCGATAAACCCTTTGTACTGGGGCTTCTGGAATCGCTGGCCGCCAATAAGGATCGTTATGGATATATGGCCTGTCCCTGCCGTTTATCTTCGGGCGATCGGGATCTTGATAAGGATATTGTATGTCCCTGCGTTTACCGGGAGGCTGATGTTAGAGAATTCGGAAGCTGCTATTGCGGACTGTATGTTTCGGACAAATGGAATGAGGGGAAAATGCCGCATGTCTATGTTCCGGAGAGACGCCCCCCTGAAAAAAATTTTTTTTAAATAAAAAATTAGAAACTGCGAAAAATATGAACAAGACCGTTTCGCCTGTTGAAGAATCAGCGGATATCGGAGACTCCGTCATTAAATATGTGCACTATGCTTCTGAGGGTCCGCCGCTCATATTCCTTCACGCCACCGGATTCCAGCCATGGTTATGGCATCCCATTGCCCGGGAGCTTGCGGCTGCCTATCATATCATCTGTCCGTACTTCTGTGACCACCGGGACGCGGACCCGGAAACCGGCGGATTTGACTGGTTTTTATTGGCGTCTGACCTGACCCGGTTATGCCGGACTTTAGGCATTGCCTCTCCTTTTATGGTGGGACATTCAATGGGGGGCGCGGTGATGACCATTGCCGGCGGTCACTTCGGTCTGGATATTCGCAAAATGGTCCTGATCGAACCGATTCTGCTTCCCAGGGAATTTTATACCATCACCATGAACGTCGAGGATCATCCACTGGCAGGCAAATCCATCCGGAGGCGAAATTCCTGGAAGAGCGCAAAAGAAGCCAGGGATTACTTGAAATCAAAACCTTTATTCAGCGCCTGGGATGACGAAATGCTGGATTTATACATACAACACGGCTTGACCCCATCGGAGTCCGGCGGTCTTGCGCTGACCTGCCATCCCAGAAAAGAAGCCGCCCTGTTCATGGGAAGCATGGGGTATGACCCCTGGCCGATTCTAACCAATGTCACATGCCCGGTTCTTGTTCTGGAGGGAGAAAAAACAGAGAATAAAGGAATCATCGATTTTAAAAAAGCAGCAGAAACATTTCCAAAAGGAATCCATCATATCGTCAGAGATGCGGGTCATTTGATACCGATGGAAAAGCCATCGGAAACGCTGGATATCATCCGGTCATTTTTTATGTCAGATCAGAGGGGATTTGGTTTCCTGGCCAGAAGGCATGCCCATCCATGATGGTGAGGGGTGCCGTGGGTCAGGTCGGCTTCCAGGCCTTCATAATCGTAAAGTATATCAAAATCTTTAAAAAGAGACTTTAATTCACCGCTTTGAAAATAATGTTCCATGCACTCGGCCGTGTCGCTGACGTCATTGGATGGCAAATTACCCTGGCGCTGCTGAATTTCATATCCGGGATCCGATACCGTGAATACATTCACATACAGGATCCCGTCCGGTTTCAAGGCCATTTTAATCTTGGAAGCGGTATCAGCCAGATGCTCTTGGGGCAGATGGTCGAGAATTGTGGCGGCAACAACAATATCATATATATTTTCCGAAAAAATAAAATCCGCAACATCAACGTCAACAGCCTTTATTTTCAGCCCTTTTTTTTGAGCCTTTTCAGATAATTTTTCAATACCGACCGTGGACCCGTCAATGGCCACCACCGTCGCGCCAAGAGATGCCAGAAATATGGCATACCGCCCCTCACCGCACCCCACATCCAGAGCCATCATGTTCCGGCAGTCTTTTCCGTTGAAAAAATCGGTAAATTCAGGCCGAAGTTCCTGCCCGTAATAATTATCCGATAATCCATATACAAAATTAAATTTATCAATATGGGATTTTTTCATGATTTTTTCTAAACGAGTCAGCATGAGATGTCTTTTCTGGTATGAACCAACCTTTTTCTGATTCATATAAAATCAGCAGCCGTGTCGTCAACCCTTATTTCATCATGCTTTGAATACAATTAGATATTGACTTCACACAGGTGATCAGATACCTTTACCCAGCTTAAAAAGCAAGGCAAGTTCTCGTTAAAATTCATATATTCAGGCAGTTATTAGGCTGGTTGGCCTCAATCCATTATGAATAAAATGCAATGCCGGGTATGCCGCCGATGGACTTCAATGCACTTCTGATGACCGCTATACAAGCCGCACTGAAAGCGGGCGCTGCGATTTTAGAAATATATGACCAGAATTTTTCGGTTGAACAAAAAACAGACAACTCTCCCCTCACATTGGCCGATAAAAAATCCCACGCCATTATTTCTTCTTCACTCAGACATTCCGACATTCCTCTTTTGAGCGAAGAGGGTAAAAATATTGATTTCTCCCAACGCAAAAGCTGGAAGATGTTTTGGCTCGTCGACCCTTTGGACGGAACAAAAGAATTTATTAAAAAAAACGGGGAATTTACCGTTAATATTGCCTTAATCAAAAGGAATGCGCCTGTATTGGGCGTCATATTTGTGCCGGCGCAGTCTTTGCTCTATTTTGGCGCTGAAAGTTTAGGTGCCCGCCGGGTAATAATTGAAAGCCGGACCGGCGTTGATGAGATCACGAAAAGATCCTTTGATGAGTGGATGAAAAAAGCCGTTCTGATCCGAATATCTCAAAACATGAGCCGGCCTTATACCATTGTCGGCAGCCGGTCTCATGGCTCAGCAGAACAGGAAGCCTATGTAACACAAAAGCGAAAAGAGTATCATGAGGTTGAATTAATACCCGCAGGAAGTTCGCTTAAATTTTGCCAGGTGGCCGAGGGAAAGGCGGATGAATATCCGAGGCTGGGGACGACAATGGAATGGGATACGGCCGCCGGCCATATCATTGCCGAGCAGGCAGGCGCCAGAGTGATCGCCTATGGCACTGGATTGCCGATGACATATAATAAAGAAGATCTGAAAAACCCCTGGTTTATTGTGACCAATGGAAGAAATTGATTATATAATCAGGATTTGCCGATGACAGATTCCACATATGACGCCCACGGCGGTCCGCTGATCAGCTTGCTGGTTACCGAAGATCGCGCTGCGCTGCTCAAAGATGTCGCATTTAACCTGCCGGATATTGTCTTGAACGATCGGCAGTTGTGCGACGTCGAACTGCTTGCCACCGGCGGATTTTCGCCGCTGAAAGGTTTCATGGTCCGGTCGGATTTTGAATCTGTCCTGGATCGCATGCGACTTCAGAACGGCACACTATGGCCTGTTCCCATCTGCCTGGATGTCTCCAAAGCACGGGCGCATCGGCTCGAAGCAGGTCAGTCCGTTGCGCTTCGGGATCCCGAAGGGTTCTTGCTGGCGGTCATGCATGTGGAAGACATCTGGCCGGTTGATCGTCAGAAAAAAGCCCTTCATCTTTACGAAACCCAGGACATAAGCCATCCGGGTGTATCATATCTTTTCAGCAAGACAGGTGATTATTTTGTAGGCGGAAGTTTGGAAGTATTGAGTCTGCCCCTTCATTTTGATTTCAAGCAGTTCAGGCTTTATCCATCGGAACTCCGCGGAATATATGCCAAGATGGGATGGAACCGCGTCGTTGGTTTTCAAACCCCCAACCCGCTTCATCGGTTTCAGTTTGAAATGACCACAAAGGCCATGCGCCATGCGCGCGCGAATCTTCTGCTGATGCCTGTGGTCGGCATGACACGACCGGGTGATTTTGATCATTACACGCGGGTGCGATGTTTTCAGGAAGTCGCTCGCCATTATCCCCCTGATTCCCATGTTATGACGCTCCTGCCTCTCGCCATGCGCCTGTCCGGTCCCCGGGATGCTGTTTTGGATACCATCCTTGCAAAAAATTACGGTTGCACCCATTTTATTGTCGGGCATGACCATGCCAGCCCTGGGATGGATAAAAACGGAAAGCGGTTTTACGAGACCGACCGGGCAAGACTGGTTGCGAAGAAATTCAGCGATGAAATCGGCGTGGAAATTGTCCCGTTTGAAGAAATCGTGTACCTGCCTTTTGAAGATGAATATCGCTCAGTGGATAAGGTGCCCGAAGGTTCCCAGACAATCTCCATGACCGGTTCCGATATCCGCAAACGCATACGGGAAGGCCGGCGGATTCCGGAATGGGCTGCTTTTACAGAAGTGATTGATGAACTTCAAAAAGCCTATCCGCCCCCGCGTCAACAGGGATTTACCGTTTTTTTAACCGGGCTTTCCGGTGCCGGGAAGTCAACGATAGCCAGAGTTCTCTATTCCCGGTTTATGGAAATAGGAGATCGTCCGGTGACGCTTCTGGACGGTGATATCGTCCGGCGCAATCTTTCCAGCGAGCTCAACTTCTCCAAGGAGCACAGAGACATCAACGTTCACCGGATCGGATTCGTGGCCAGCGAAATTACTAAAAACAGAGGGATTGCCATTTGTGCGCCTATTGCGCCCTATGAATGCACGCGGCGCGAAGTCCGGCGAGTCATCGAGGAATACGGCGGATTTATCGAAGTGCACATATCCACTCCCATAGAGGAATGCGAGCGCCGCGACCGGAAAGGAATGTATGCCAAAGCAAGGGCGGGGCTCATCAAAGGGTTCACAGGGGTCGACGATCCTTACGAGGCCCCTGAAAAACCTGAACTGCGTATAGACACCACGCACAGATCGCCTGTGGAGGCAGCCCAGGAGATTTTACTTTTTTTAACCAAGAAAGGATACATATAGAATGGCTTCAAAAAGAATGGTTGTCGGCGTTATCGGCTTGGGATATGTGGGCCTGCCGGTTGCAGTTACTTTTGGCAGGCAATATACCACCATCGGGTATGACATCAAAAAACAAATGATTGAATCCTATAAGAAGCATGTGGATCCTACCGGGGAGTTGTCGGCGGATGAATTAATAAGTGCGGTTCACCTGGAATATACCACGGAACCTTCGCTATTGAAAAGAGCTGACGTAATCATCGTGGCCGTGCCAACCCCCATCGATAATGCCCGCCAGCCCG
>JALOPH010000116.1 GCA_025453995.1 Desulfobacterales bacterium | reverse complement strand
GCAAGAACCACCTGGGGGATCGCGACGAGTTCCTGGGACTGCTGAGGGGATTAAAGGAAAAACTAAATCAGCAATCGACCCCGGTTGAATCCAACGGGAAGAAGCGCATCCTTCTTTCCGGCGGGATTTGCAATCATCCGGATATTTATGGGTTGATCGAGGAATCCGGCGGGTCGGTGATCTGGGACGATCTGTGTACCGGGACGCGGCATGCTGAAGGGATGATCGCCGAGACCGGGGACCCGGTCGAAGCAATCGCCGAACGATACATGACGAGAATGGTTTGCCCGGCCAAATACGGCGGTCTGACAACCAGGGGTGAACATCTGGTGAATCAGGTTAAGAATCATCGCGCTGACGGGGTGATTTTTCTGTTTTTAAAATTCTGTGATCCCCATTCATTTGACTACCCGTATTTGAAGAAATACCTGGATGACGCAGGCATTCCGAATATGCTGCTGGAGATCGAGGAGCAACCCCCGCCGGAAGGGCAGCTCAAGACGCGCTTTGAGTCTTTTGTGGAAATGATTTAAAATTTTTTTTGTCGGATGTTTGAATTTCAATTGTAAAATTAATTCTAATAATGCGTCACTGTCGGTTTGAAAAAATTCTATTGCGCCGACAAAAAAATATTGGAGCGATCTATGTCTGATCAAAAAATAAAGGATGCTGAGAAAGAAAAACGCAAAATCAGGTCGGTCAGCCGCATGAAAGAAATCATGACCAATTATTATATTGAGGCAAAAACAGCCCAACAGACCGGGAAAAAGGTGGCCTGGATCACCAGCGGCGGACCGGTTGAATTTCTGATCGCCATGGATGTGATCCCGGTGTATCCGGAAAACCACGGGGCCATGATCGGGGCTTCGAAAATGGGTATCGGGCTTTGTGAGAAGGCGGAAGAAATGGGGTATTCCAGGGATCTGTGCTCTTATGCCCGCTCGGACATCGCTTGCACGGTAACCAATGGCGGGCCTATCGGGGGCTTGCCGAAGCCTGATTTTCTTGTGTGCTGCAACAATATCTGCGGCACGGTCATGAAATGGTATGAGGTCCAGGCCCGGCAGTACAATGTCCCGTTATTTATTTTAGATACCCCGTTTATTCATACAAAATTTTCAGATGCCTCCAGGAAGTATGTGATTGCCCAGACATATGAGTACATTGAATTTTTGGAAAAACAGACCGGCCGGAAGATGGATTATGATAAAATGCTTGATGTGAGCCGGTTGGCGGTCAAAGGCTTACGGCTGTGGCAGGAGGTTCTGGATACCGCTGCCCATAAACCGGCGCCCATGACCGCCTTTGACGCTTTTTTTCACCTGGCCCTGATCGTCACATTGCGCGGCACCCAGGTGGCGGTGGATTATTACCAGCAGCTTGCCGAAGAAATGAAGCAGCGGATCAGCGACGGCATTGCCATGGTTCCCAATGAAAAATACCGGCTTCTGTGGGACAACCTGCCGGTCTGGTACAGAACCAAATGGCTGTCGGATAAATTTGCTTCTCACAGCGCCTGTCTGGTGGGCGATACCTATACCTCGGCATGGAGCGGCGTGCTGGACTTGATTGATGAGAACAATTTTATTGAAACCGGCGCCGTGGCCTATTCCAGCGTCTATATAAACGTGTCGCTGGACCAGATGTTCGAGACGCTCAAGAAATTGATTCAAAAATATGATGTGGACGGCCTGATCATGCATTCCAATCGGAGCTGCAAACCATATTCCCTGGGGCAGTATGATATTCAAAAAATGGTTATGAAAGAACTCCATATCCCGACCCTTATGCTGGAGGCGGACATGGTGGATGAGCGGAGTTTTTCCGAAAGCCAGATTGAGACTCGGATAGATGCGTTTATGGAGACAATAAAAAAATGATCACAGCAGGAATCGATATCGGATCCATTACTGCCAAGTCCGCTGTTTTAAATGATGGTCAGATTCTGGGGACAAAAGTAATGTTTACCGGATATAACGCCAAACAGGCCGGCAAAATGGTCATGGATGATTTGTTAAAAGAGGTTCAACTGGTCAGCGATGCCATTCATGCGGTTGTCTCCACCGGATACGGCCGCAACAGTGTGGATTTTGCCGACAAGTCCATCACGGAGATCACCTGTCACGGTGTGGGCGCCCATTTCATCAACCCGCAGGTCCGATTTATCATTGATGTGGGAGGCCAGGACAGCAAAGTGATTAAGATCGACCAGGACGGCCGGGTGATTGATTTTGCGATGAATGACAAGTGCGCGGCCGGCACCGGACGATTTCTGGAGGTCATGGCCCGTGCGCTGGAAGTCGATTTGGATGAATTCGGCCCGATCTGCCTGCGGGCGGAAAAGCCTTCCAAGATCAGCAGCATTTGCACGGTGTTTGCCGAATCCGAAGTCATCTCTCTGATCTCCAAAGGGGAAACCCGGGAGAATATCATCGCCGGGATTCATGATTCCGTGGCATCCAGGATATCAGCCATGGCCAGGCGGGTGGGTGTGGTGGAGCCGGTGATGATGACCGGCGGTGTGGCCAAAAACATCGGCGCGGTCAAGGCTCTGGAGGGAAGGCTGGAAACATCGATCCAGGTCTCTTCATATGCCCAGGTCAACGGCGCCATTGGCGCGGCCATATTGGCGCGAAAGATATAATATCAATTATATGGAGAAAATCATGCCTGCCATCAAGTTCGATCCTTCTGTTTGCCAAGCATGTGAAACCGTGGATTGCCTCATGAAATGCCAGTATATTTCATTTGGCAGCATCAATGACGCAAAGACTGAGAAATTGAAAATCAATAATGGCGAGCACAGTCGGGTGCTTGAAGAATGCCTGACCTGCTACGCATGCCAGGAGTATTGCCCCAACAGCAATAATCCGTTTTTCCTGCTGGTGGAACGGCAGGAAGAAAGAGGGTTTCTCCCTGCGCCAAAGCCCATCTTAGAGGAACAGTTGCGCATGATGCAGCCAAAGGGAAAGTTGACCGCGGCCAAGGTGAAGCATCCTGTGGTAAATATGTGCGCGTTTCCCATGCTCTCAGGATGCGTTCGCGGCAGTCTGTTTGATGGCGCGTCGGTAATCTCCGGCAACGACCTGTTCTGCAACATCATGTGGCTTCATTTTGCAAAAAACACGACCATCCGCGAACGGGTTCCCCATTCCATCAACAATATCATGAATCTTTATCTCAGGAATTCCGAAATCGATGAAATGGTCTGCTTTCATGATGAGTGTTTTGGAACCTATACCAGTGTGGCGGACGCATATGGCATCAAGGTTCCCTTTAAGCCCATACATCTGTTTGATTACATTAACCGGCGGCTGGATTCACTTTCCGACCGCATCAAACCCATCAATGCCGTCATTGCATACCAGCGTCCCTGCTCCAACCGCCTGTGTCCTGAAACCGATAAAATTCTCGATGGGATTTTTGACAAAATCGGCGCCCGCCGGGTTCCGAGAAAATATGACCGGGGACATGCATTGTGCTGCGGCGGTGTTCCCAGAGCCCAGCAGCGGGACGAACTGGCCGACGAACTGTTGGAAAAGAATATTGAAGATATGAAGTCTGTGGGCGCGGCATTCTGCGTGTTTAACTGTCCCTTCTGCATGGCCACCATGGCCCAGGAGGTGGCGGAAAACGGCATCATGCCGATCCTGGTAAGCGACCTGGTGGTAACGGCATTAGGGGAATAACATGAAAGAATTAATCAAGAAATTGGCTGATATTGTCGGGTCCCGGTTTGTATCCGCTGCAGCGGAAGAGCGGTACATCTATTCCATGGATCAGGGGACCATGCCGCCGAGCGAGCCGGATGCGGTTGTCATGCCCAGGAACACCGAGGAAGTCCGGCAGGTAATTCTTCTGGCAAATGAGCTGAAGACGCCGGTGGTGCCAATGGGCGGCGGCCTGGTGCTGTCGGGCCTTACCCGGGCGTTAAAGGGCGGCATCATCGTCGATATGAAGCGCATGAACCGCATCATAGAAGTCAATCCGAAAAGCCGCTACGCCGTTGTCGAAGGCGGCGCATCCCAGGGGATGCTTCAGGCATATCTGAAAAAGCATCACCCGGATTTGAAACATTCCATGCCGGACGCCCCGCCCATTGCCACATTTGCCGGAAATATCTGCATTCACGGATCGGGGCATTTGTCGGTACTGGGCGGATTTCACTCGGATATGCTCACGGGAATGGAAGTTGTTCTGCCCACCGGAGAAATTGTTAGAACCGGTTCCTGCAGTGTATCGCCGGAGTGGTTCGCCAAAGCGCCGCTGCCGGATTTGTCCGGGTTGTTTCTGGGGTGGTCGGGGACCACAGGTATTGTGACAAAGCTTGGTATCAAGCTGTTTCCCAATTATCGCCACAACGATATCCTCATTTTTGTATGTGAGGACGCCGAGCTCATGCCCGATGTTATTTCCCGGCTCACCGGCGCTCAAGTTGCAGAAGATATGACGCCCTGGATGACGCCCAAGCCCGACTGGGCCAGGGGCTTTCTCCACATCAACATCGCCTACGGCGCCCACAGCAAGAAAGAACTGACCTTCAAACGAAATCTGCTTCAGGCCTCGGTGAAACCATACATCGATCAAAAGATCGCCGGATTCCTTCCCATGCCGCCGACGCAGAAGGGGAGGTTTTTACAAATCCCTTCTCCGGACCTGGTGCGGTTTGCCGATGTCAGAAGGGGCGGCGGGTTTGAATATGTGGGTGCGATTATGGCCATCGAGCATTTTGCCAAGGCATACCGTGCCGGACTTGAAATCGGAGAGAAATTCAATGTCAGCTATTCCATGGGCGCGCGAATCATTGGCGCCGGGCATGCCATGATGTTTTTTTATGCCTATGCCTTCAACCGGGCTGATGAGAAAGATGTCCGACGGGCCCAGGAAGCCCTGCATGCGACCAATACGGCGGCTTTAGAAATCGGCGGGATACCCTGGAAAGCCGAGCTTCCCGCCCAGAAGCAGATTATGACAAAGATGGATTCAAACTCGCTGGCGCTTATGAGCCGTATCCGATCGATTCTGGACCCCAACCATATCATGAATCCGGGCAACTGGGAGTGATCTTATGCAATACGAAGAATTTCTGCATCGGTGTTTTCGCTGCGGCTACTGCAAGCTGCCGTCCAATTATACGGATATCAATTGCCCGTCCTATCTGGCGTTTAGGTTTGAAACCTTTTCACCGGGCGGACGCATGTGGCTGCTTCGAGGGTGGCTGGAGAATAAAATCCCTTCCAGCGCCCGGTTTTCCGAAATCATGTTTTCATGCGCCACCTGCGGCAACTGCAAGGAAAACTGCGCGTTTCCGGAGTTTAAAGACTACCTGCTCCAGATATTTACGGCCGGCAAGGAAAAGCTTTTAGACGGAGGACATGTTCCGGCTGCTGTCAGGGACTATCTAACCAAGATGCAGCTTCACGGAAACCCTTATGCCATGCCGTCAAAAAAAAGGTTTCAGTGGGCTGAAGGTTCGGGCATTGCGCCGTTTTCGAATCATGAATATCTGTTATTTGTTGATGATGTGGGAGCCTATGATCCCCGCGGCCGGGAAATCGCCCGGTCTGTGGCAAAGCTGCTTCAACGCGCCGGCGTTTCCTTTGGCGTTATGATGGAGAATCTGGTTTCCGATGGCAATGACGTTAAAGCCATGGGCGAAACCCTTCTCTTTGAGGATTTGGCCAGACAAAACATCACGGCATTGAATGCGTCCGGCGTGAAAAAAATCATCACTGTCTCCCCCCACACGTTCAATACGTTGAAAAATGATTATCCGGCGCTGGGCGGGCAATATCAAGTGCATCACTACAGCCAGATTATGGCCTTTGCCATGGGCAAGCTGATGTATATGGCCGATTTGCCGCCTTTGCGCGTGACCTTTCATGACCCATGTTACCTGGGTCGGCACAATACGGATTATGAATCACCGCGCATGATATTGAGATCTCTGCCAGGAGTTAAAGTCGCTGAAATGGATCGAAATCGAAAAAATGCGCTCTGCTGCGGCGGCGGGGGCGGAAATTTTTTTACGGACCTGCTTTCCGGCGTCGATGATTCTCCGGCGCGGGTAAGGGTGCGCGATGCCGCTATCGCCGGCGCGGATGTCCTGGCGGTCGCCTGCCCGCAATGTGCGGTGATGCTGGAAGATGCGTTGAAAACAGAGGGGTTGGGCGAAAAGCTGCGGGTCATGGAAATGTCTGAAATCATCCGGGAAAGAATTCTTTAAGAATTCTAAATTGCGCCAGATAATAGTGATGATGTGAATACATTTCATCTTTCGTTTCAGATTTCAGGTCGTGTCCTACAATAGCTAAGATGACATCATCTGTTTTGCTATCATTAATCCCTTTTCGTTCACCGCAAACAATGATGTCTCGACCGTTATGAATAGCAATAGAGAGAATGCAAAAAATATATATGTTGAAAAGAGTTCAGAACCGCTTGCTGACGCGCGCGATTCAAAATTTCCGAATCCGGTAGCTTGGGGGATTCCATAGCTATTCGCCTGATTAAGCACTCTTTTTCTCTGTTAAATAACCGGAAACATATTTATGAATAATGCTCGAGATCAATGTCTGGTAAGGAATGCCTTCCTGGACGGCTATAATTTGGACTTGGTCTAAATCTTTTGATGACATCCGGATATTTATTCTCTTATCTTTTTGCAGTGTATTTCTGGCATATTCCCTGAGTTTCTTGGTTTCCGCTTTCGGATTTTTAACGGATTTCCATTCTCCGCGTTCATAAGAATTTAAAATATCTTTTTCTTCTTTATCTAACACTTTTTTTTTCATTTTCCCTGCCTCATATATGTATTTGTTGCTTTCCTGCTGGGGATAATTGTTTTTAAGAAAATTTCGTCATTTTGCTCAACATAAGGAACAAGGTATGCATAATCGTCAATCTGGATCACGGCAATTTTCTGACCCGGATATTTGTCTTGATTCGGATGCTCAATGGTATCCAGGAGGGCTTCACGCTCAATAAGAATGACGACTTGTTCAAAGCAGACTCCTCTTTCATTTTTTAAGCGCGCATTTTTTTCATTATCCCAGCGAAAAATTTTCATAATATGTATTTAATACAATGTGTGCCTTTTGTCAATTTTTGTTTCACCTTTATACTTCCTACCACCGATAAACAAAAAATCAGAGCCGCCCATAAGGGAGCGGAATAGAGTTGATACCCAACACTGCATCGCTTTCTGATGCGCGCGGCTCTGATTAATTAATTCCGGAGACTTAAGCGTTTAATCTTTTGAATATCTTTTTATTCCGGCGGTAAATCTGAAGAAAGACTTCAAACAATTCATCATAAATTTTTCGGTTGGCCGGGTCGGGTGAAAAAGTTTGACGGATGCGGATCAGATTGGGAACATCATCAAAGGTGATATCTCCAAGTCCCACGGCGGCTATGAATGCCGCGCCCCGGGCATTGGCCTGTCGGGGATGTTCCACCTGGCGGATTTTCCGGTTTAAGACATCGGCGAATATCTGGCACCATAGGCTCGATTCCGCGCCGCCGCCGATAAAATTCAGCGGGTCAAGAGGCCTGCCCACAAACCTTTCCACATGGTTTAAGCTCCATTTGGTGTTATAGGCCACCCCTTCCAGCACCGCCCGGACCATGTCATTTTGATTTGTTGTTTTTGACATGTTTAAAAATCCACCGCGCAGGCGGGTGTCGTCCACCGGCGTGCGTTCGCCGTTGAGCCAGGGCAGAAATAACAGTCTGTTGCTGCCGGGAGGCACGCTGCCGGCGATGTCATCGAGAAATTGATAGGGGTTTTCCAACGGCGGCGCGGTCCGCAGCGGATTGTCATGAAACAGGAGATTGTCGAACAGAAACGGAAGACAACCTGCGGCCATGTCCTGCTCGTTTACCGACTGGTATTTGCCGGGGATCGCAGTGGGAAAAGAAGCGATGGAGTGAAATACATCTGTTTTTTTAAATGGCACCACTGCCTGAACCCAGGAGGATGTTCCGATATACAAGTGCCCTGCGAAATCGCAGATCGCTCCGGACCCGATGCAGGCGGTTTGATGATCCGGAGAACTCAGCGCCACTTTTGTGTCCGGCGACAGACCGATGCGGTGGGCCACTTCTTTCTGAACAGACCCGAGGATGTCGGTTGAGCGTTTCATGGGCGGGAGTTTTTCCGGATCAATCCCGAGGTATTCGATCAGTTTCAAATCGTAGTGAATGTTTTCGACATCCCGGATATCGGACAACCAGAACAACTGCATGGAATCAAAGGATGCGGCAATTTTTCCCGTGAGCCTGAAATTCAGATAATCCTTGCTTGATAAAAAAAAGCGGGTTTTCCTGTAGATATCCGGATATTGGTTTTTGACCAGAAGAACGTGGGCAATGTCATCTTTGCCTGAAAGGGTGGGACCGCCGCCGGTTTTGGGGAGAAATCTTAGTATCTTAAAAAGACCGTATCCCTCGATGCTGGGGAAGCCTCCCATAATTTTCTGGACATGGGGGGCGCCCCGGGAATCCATCCAGGTCAGCGCGTTCATGAGGTGCGTGCCGTTTTCACCAACAACTACGGTTGTGGAGAATGTGCTGGAAACAGAAACCGCTGCAATGTCAGCAGCATGGACGGGGTTATTTCCAACCAGACGGGACGAGGCATTGATGAGGGCGGTCCACCATTCCTCGGGGTCCTGTTCCGCGCCGCCATTGGGGAGGAAGCGGATGGATGTTTTTTCATACGTATAATCCACCAGCTCTCCGGAGACGGAGACAAGCGCCGCCTTGATACCGGAAGTGCCGTGATCGATGGCCAGAATATATTTTTTATGGGGCATAAAAAATATTATATGTCGATGGTTTCTATGTTCCCGTCCTCATCAACTTTCTGAACTATCACACCGCTGAATGATTCGGTTCCCTTTTTATTTTTATCAAGTTTCATGATTCGGGTAATCAGATCAATAAAATCAACTGGATTGACGCATCCTTCAGGCGGGAAAACCCCTTTTTGGGAAATTTTTCCCTGTTGAATGAGAATGGCGCCCATTGCTGCCGGGATGCCGGTCCCTTCGCCCAGCGCCTGGCTTTTGGATGCCATGTGGAACCGGTATTCCAGTTTTTTGCCGTCCTTCTTTCCTTTAACCACCACGGAACAGCAGCCCCGCTGTTGACCGAATTGGGTTTCCTTGAGAATTTTTTCCCTTTGCTGAATGATATAGGCGATAGCGAAATCATAGGGGATGACAGTCTGTTCTCTGACCCGGACCGGCTCCCGGCTGGTTAAACCGATCTGGCATATGTCTTTGGTGAGATTGTAGTATTCATTCGGCAATACGGTGCCCCGGTTTGTAACCTGTCTTAGCCTGATGTGTTTTGGAATGGTGACTTGCTCGGGATGGGGTTCTTCAAAAAATTTTACATATTTGAGCCGGCCGTCCAGATACATGGGGATGTCAATTCGCATGCAGTGAAAGCGATGGCCGATGACGCCTTCTCCTTCAACGGGCTCGCCCCCGTGGGCGTGAAAAATATCCACCGCGTCGGTTTCATCCAAAAGATTGTCGGCGGCAAATTTGGCCAGGATATTGGTGGCGCCGGGAGAACTGCCCATGCCGATAAGCGCGGTAACGCCGGCCAGTCTGGCCGCAGCATCCATTTCAAGAATTTCAAGGGTCACATCCACATCGTCGCACACATCCACATAATTGATTTTAGCATCAATGACGGTCTTGAGGATGGTTTTGACGGTTTTGTAAAAAGGGCCGATGCAGTTAACCACAAGGTCGCATCCCTGTATGGCGGCGTTGATGCTTTGGGGATTCTCTGCATCCACCCGGATGGCGGAGATTTTATCCGGCCGGATGGCGGAGGCGATTTGCCTGGCCCGATGCTCATTGATATCTCCGATGATGATCCTGGAAAAGATATCCTGATCGGCCAGGGTTTTGACCACAACGCTGCCCACGGCGCCGCACCCGCCCAGAACAATAACAGTCGACATGGCTATTTTCTCCTGATCCTTTGGGAAATAAAGATAGTCGCCAGTTTACAGACAGAAGCTTCGGCAATTCAAAGTGACTAATGAAAAGGCGCTGCTATTTTTATGCAGACGGGTTTTCATTCCGGTCTTGCCCTCTCCATACACATGCCGCGGCAATTCCGCACTCACTTCAATTCTTTTCAGTAATAACCTGAAGCGAGTGCGGGACTTTTATGCCCCAAAAGCATGCCGTTGATGCCAAGAGACTTGATTGTATGGGATGATTTATTGGAAACTGTTTAATACTGTCTGGGCTTTCGCGGCCTTCTGTCACTATTTCTGTCGTTTCGTTCCTCGCGGGGTCTTGCCTCGCTGACTTTCAGGTTCCGGCCTTTGAATGAGTAGCCGTCCACTTTGCTGATCGCCTCTTTGGCGCTTGATGCTTCCGGCATCTCGATAAAGCCGAAGCCTTTGGACCTTCCGGTCATTTTGTCCGTAATGATGTTTACGGAGGAAACTTCGCCATACTGCTGAAAAACGTCTTTGAGTTCATCCTTGGTTAATTCATAAGGTAAATTGCCGACATAGATGTTCATTTTACAAAAAATCCTTTCACGGTCCGTGCCATTGAATTTTCTAAAAACATCAGCAGCTCAACCAATAGCACAAAACTTGAGAGCTGATGTGTACATCCGACATGATGTAACAGGGCCTGTATAGAAATTAAAAATAAATTCCGATAGGAAACTTAACCTGATTATGATGTTTATTTATGAGAAGCAATGACTAAAACCTGAGAAAAAGGGGTTGACGTCGTTGACTCGGAGGGCTTGAAATGCCTTGCCCCGGTGCTTGAAGTGTGTTCAAATGTTCTTCCCCCGCTTAAGGACGGGCTTTTATTGAATTGAATCCAGTGGTGATTATTTCTGGGCCCGTCGATTATTAATTGTTTTTTTAACATTTATACCTATAAATCGGGATATATCAACAAAAATTTAACACATATTGAACTCATCATTTAATTCAGATTTGGAATGAAAACATGCAAAAATATTTTGTACAGGAGGATCATCCATCGAATGATATCCTGTAAGATATTTGCTTGAGGCGATGTGTAAAATTGTTTTAAATAATGAATATAATTTTTTGAATAAGGGAATAATGAGCATGAAGCGAACGCTGATTAAAGGCGGCCATGTATTGTCAATGGATGCCGGCGTCGGGATAATGGAAAAAGGGGACATTCTTGTTGAAAACGGCGTGATCGCCCATATTGCCCCTGAGATCCAGGCAGGTGACGCTATGTGTTTGAGCGCCACGGACAGGTTTGTCATGCCCGGGTTTGTCGACGCACACCGGCACATGTGGCAAACCCAGCTCAGGGCGCTCACTGCGGACTGGAGTCTCTATGATTACACTTCCCGGATACGGCTCAATTACGCCTCGTTCTACACGCCGGACGATGCTTACCTCGGCATATACGCAGGCTTGCTGGAGGCTTTAAACGCCGGCGCGACCACCATCGTGGATCATTGCCATATTATCAACACACCGGAGCATGCCGATGAAGCGGTCCGGGCATATGAAGATTCCCGTGCCAGGGGGATCTGGTGTTACGGACTGTTTGTTAATTTCCCTGAAACCGGGAAACCGGACGTGGCGACTCTCTTGGACCCGGCCTGGCGATATGAGGATGCCCGCCGGCTTCAAAAGAGACATTTCGCATTCAAAGATCAGCGGGTGAAGATGGGGGTGGCGCTTTCTGAAAACGAATTCTTCCCTGCTGAATATGTTGAAAAAGAAATACGTTTTGCCAGGAGCATAGAGGCTGCTGCCGTAAGCATTCATGCGGGCATGGGCGCCATGAGCCGTCCGTTGAAATATGTGAGCAAGCTTGCGGGAAAGCATTTGCTCGGGCCAGATTTGCTTTTTGTTCACGGGTCGAGTTTTTCCGATGATGATCTGAAATTGCTGTCTGAAAACGGGTCAGCGGTTGTTTCAACTCCGGAAACAGAGCTGCAGATGGGGATGGGGTTTCCGGTTTTTTGCCGGGCCATGGCCAAAGGAGTGAAAACAGCCATCGGGATCGATATCGTATCAAACAACAGCGCGGATATGTTCACCCAGATCCGGCTGGCGATGGCAGGCCAGCGCGCGCTGGAAAATGAGGAGCTGGGACAAAGGGGAATGTCTCCCCGAAAAGTTTGTCTTACAGCCCGCCAGATGGTTCAGCTGGCAACCATCGGCGGGGCAGAGGCATTGCGACTGGATTCAACAATCGGAAGCTTAAAGCCCGGTAAACAGGCGGACATTATTTTGATCAAAAAGGATTCTATCAACATGTTTCCCGTCAATGACCCGTTTAACACCATCGTCATGAGCGCAAATGCGGGGGACGTGGATACCGTTATGGTGGCAGGTGATTTGGTAAAGGAAAACGGGAGGCTTGTGAACGTTGATTTAAAATCACTAAGAGAAAAAATCGAAAAATCAAGACTCCGGATATTGGCTTTGGCCAATCAAAGAGGCTTTTCCATGGGAGAGTCCATTGCCGAGAATTTTTTCCCTTTAACTCCGGCATCAGCCTTTCAGCTTAAAATCGCCGGCCCCACGATGCGCTTGCCGTTTCTGGACAAAATGCTTCTGAAGGCTTTGATTCAGAAGGCCCAGAAACAGATATCCTGAATCAATTTGAATGGCGTATATCGAAAAAGGCAGTATCCCGTGTTTAGGGCTTCTGCCATCTAACAGGAATAATATCAGCAATGGTCGGTGTTCAGGCAGAAACAAAACGATATCGTATCAACCCTTCCTGGGAGGTAGAGGCAACCAGCTTGCCGTCCCGGGTGAAGATGTGGCCGTGGTTAAGACCGCGGGCCTTGCCGGCGCTGGGGCTTTCAATGGCATAGAGGAGCCAGTCATCCATACGAAAATCACGGTGAAACCACATGGCATGATCGAGGCTTGCCACCTGCATGTCCGGATCCCAGAACGTGCGGCCATGAGGATAGAGGGAGGTGGAAACCAGCCCGAAATCAGATGCATACGCCAGCATGTATTTGTGGATGGTCAAATCGTCGGGCATTTTGTGGATGGTTTTAAACCAGACATATCGAAAGGGTTTTTTCTTTTTCGGCGCAAAGGGGTTGATGGGATTGACCGGCCGGATTTCAATGGGCTTGACGCACAGGATCTGGCTGCGTATGGATGGGGGGATTTTATCCGCCACGGTCCTGGCCATTTCAATTTCAGACAGCAAGCCGTCCGGTCCGGGAACTTCGGGCATTTCTTTCTGGTGCTCGAATCCGGGTTCATCCACCTGAAAAGAGGCGGCCATGGACAAAATGGCGCGGCCTTTCTGGATGGCCACCACGCGCCGAGTGGTAAAGCTCTTGCCGTCCCGGATGCAGTCCACTTCATAGACAATAGGCAGGGACGGATCCCCTGGCCTTAGGAAATAAGCGTGCATGCTGTGGGCGCTGCGTTCAGGCGGGACTGTCTGGGAGGCTGCCGACAGCGCCTGGCCCAGCACCTGGCCGCCGAATATATTGCCGAATCCCAAATCCTGGCTGTTACCCCTGAAAATGTTCTCTTCGATTTTTTCAAGCTTCAGCAGCGTCAGCAGTTCATCGAGTACATTATAAGAATGCGCGCATGCGTCCATGTTCAACTTATTCAAAAATCATACGGTTTTGATGAAAAAAAGAAAGGACAGGCGAAAATTAAATAAAAAATTTGAGAATCCAATATACGCTTGCCGAAACCAGCATGGAGCAGGGAATGGTCAGAACCCAGGCCCATACGATGTGCGTGGCCAGGTTCCAGCGGACCGCTGAAAGCCTTCGCGTAACGCCGACGCCCATGATGGAGCCTGTAACGGTATGTGTGGTGCTGACCGGGATCCCGGCAAGGGATGCGCCGATGAGCGTCATTGCGCCGGCGGTCTCCGCGCAGAAGCCATGGACGGGCTTTAAATCCGTCAGGCCGACGCCTAAAGTTTTGATGACCCGCCATCCGCCGGCAAGCGTGCCCAAGGCAATGGCAGTGTATGCGGCGATGATTACCCAGACGGGCACGTAGAAATCAGGCCCCAGATGTCCTGTGCTGTAGAGCAACACGGCGATGATCCCCATGGTCTTCTGGGCGTCGTTGCTGCCGTGGCCGAGGCTGAATACGGCCGAGGAGAGAAGCTGAAGGATGCGGAAAAGGGAGTCCACACGGCTGGGGGTTGTTCGCTTGAATAAATGCAAGGTGACAATCATCATGAAGTGACCCAAGATAAAACCGATCACCGGGGACAATACAATAAACGCAACCACTTTTATGATTCCGTTCATGACGAGATGCTGCATTCCGCCTGACACAATGGCCGGTCCGATCAATCCGCCGATGAGCGCGTGGGAGACGCTGATGGGCAGTCCGTAATGGGTGCAGTAATGGGTCCAAAGCACAGCGCCGATCAAAGCTGAAAAAATATAATACTCATTGACGATGGCCGGATTGACAATCCCCTTGCCGATGGTGGTGGCCACATGGACCCCGAAAAAAAATGCCGCGGCAAAATTAAACATGGCCGCCCATGCCACAGCAGCCTTGGGGGAGAGAACCTTGGTGGAAACAATGGTTGCGATGGAATTGGCCGCATCGTTCATGCCGTTTAAGAAATCAAACAGAAGCGCGACGCCGATGGTGATAATGATGACAGACAGCATAATAAAAGAGAGTTATGTCCGTTTGATGATGATGGTTTTAAACACATTGGAAACGCTTTTAGCCTCATCAGTAGCGCGCTCCAGTGATTTTAAAATATCCTTGATCTTGATCAGTTCAATGGGATCTGTTTCTTCCTCAAACAGCCTTGAAATGGCTTTGTGATAAAGGCTGTCGGCGTTGTTTTCCAGCTTGCTGATCTGAATGCAGACTTCGGTAAGTTTAGGGTTGCTGTCTAATCTCTGGATTTCCTTGATGCCGCTTTCAATCATTTGTATCGATTCTAAAATCAGTTCCGCCAGTTCTGAAAATTCCGCCATGAATTTTTTTGGTTTGTACAGCATGATCCGGCTGCAGGCGCGGTTGATGTTGTCGGCCACATCATCAATGGATGTGGCAAGCGCCTGGATATCTTCCCGGTCAAACGGCGTGATAAATGATTTGTCGAGACGGTCATAAATCTGATTGGTGATCTCGTCTCCGGCGCGTTCAAGTTCTTTGATCTGTTTGATCACAGGGACCCATTGAGAGGAATCCTTGGAATTCATGAGATGACAAAGAAGTTCGCCGATTTTAAAAAGGTTTTCCACATCCTGCTCAAACAGGGGATAAAAAGTATTGTCTTTTGGGGTGAAAATTTTAAATATTTTATCAATGGTCATATGACACCTTTTGGTTTTGAGCTTATGACTAAAATCAGAATATTCTAACTAAAAGGATATGGGTGGTTTGTCAATTGAATATTGAATTTTTTTGTAACAAATGGGTAACGAAATTGTAACAATCACGCTGAGAAATTGCCATTTTTTATTCAGGGTTGATTTTTTGCTATAATAAGATGTTAAAAATCAGGTATCTGTTGAAGCCCGTGAACTTGAACCTTTGGTTTTTCTTTGGTTGATCTGAATGCGGATAAATTCCACCAGCGCCGGGATGCCGGGGATGATCACCAGGGCCATGATCACCATGCTGAAGTTGTTTTTGATCAAAGGGATGGAGCCGAACCAGTACCCGGCCAGTATAAAGGTCAACACCCAGAAAATACCGCCGAATACATTGTAAAAAAGGAATTTTGGATAGGTCATGCTGCCGATGCCGGCCACAAATGGCGCAAACGTCCGGATGATGGGCAGAAATCTGGCGATCACAATGGTTTTTCCGCCGTGCCTTTCATAAAAAGAGTGGGTTCGGCGCAGGTATTCCTTGTTAAGAAAGCGGGCATGCTCATCATGAAATACCTTTGGTCCCACATAATGACCGATGGAATAGTTCACTGTGTCTCCGAGGATGGCGGCTCCGGATATTAATAAAATGACCAGCCAGAGATCCAGAGCGCCGATGGCGGCCATTGAGCCCACGGCAAACAACAGTGAGTCCCCGGGGAGAAGGGGTGTTACCACCAGGCCGGTTTCACAGAAAATGATGATAAACAGAATCAGGTAGACCCATGTTCCATAGTTCGTGCATAATTCTTTTAAGTGAATATCGATATGGAGAATAAAATTAATCAGATGTCCAATAAATTCGATCATGACAATGCCTTCTGTTAAGAATTTGTTACCGGAGGCATTACCATGATTGCAGGAGAGAGTAAAGCTAAAAAGACAGGTTTTAAGAATGGAAGTATTCAGATCAATTTATACATTGATAAACAACAGGCTCAGGGATTCATCCGCAGTTGATGATGTGGGGATTTTATTAAATCACTTATTTGATGCGGCTAATTCCTTTTGGTCAATTTCCGGGTCTTTGGATTGGAGCTTGTTCAAGCAGAATTTACCGATAATCAAAGTTCCAATAACAATGGGAAGATAGGTTTTTAAAAACATTGCGGTTATAGATTCCCCAAATTTTTGGGACCAGTACATGCACCCGGCAAGCTCCGCTAAAACAATCATGTCAAGAAGCAGGACAAATAATTTTTGTTTGGCGTTGAACTTTTTTTTCTTGCGGCTCGACCGATATTTTGGATTTAAGAGAAGCATATCCAGTACAACGGCATATAGTTTCTTGTCTTTAATGTTCGGTTGTTCCATGGGAATCAGCCTTTTATTTTCATCTTTATTGCTTGGGGTTGAGCAGGGAGTACGCCCGTTAAAGCGCGCACTCCCTAACTTAACTAACTATTTCTTCATTAAATCCTGTTTCGTGACATCCATGACCTTAACGGCCATTTTTTTGTTCCCTTCGATGTTATAGGCAATTCTGACTATGTCGCCGATCTCGGGATTGGCGCCCATTTTGGCTTTGGAAACGTCGAATTCGCTTTCAATGCTGGTGGGGTTGCCATATTTGTTCTGGGAAAAATTGGTATCATATTCCCTGACTTTAATGATTTTTGTTTCATGATTAAATTCGATGCACTCTCCCTGGACGACTTCGGCTGCAAAAGCATTTGCGGCAAAAAACAGTCCCAGGAGGATGATACTGAAGGTAACGACTGGTTTCATATTTTTTATTCTCCTTTCCATATAATTTCTTTATCAACGGGTCATATCATGCCTGGGCTGCTTTTTTTTCTTTTAGTTCATGGATGGCGCCTTCAACCATTATTTTCACAATATAGGCGCAAATTATACCAATTGTACCTAATATCAAAACAGCAGCGGCATTGCCGTATTTGAACTCTTTTAAAATGATGGAAACCATGCAGCAGAGCACCGCGATACCGAAAGCAATCCGGATGCCATAGCCTTTGGCGTATTTGGTGGCAACCGTTCCGATCTGGGCGCCGATGGCAGCCCCGGTCAGCATGACAAACACCGCAACGATTTCAATACGACCTTTTAATGAATAGGTGAACGCGCCGTACAATCCGGAAATCATAACTTCAAAAAGGTCGGTTCCAACTGCGATATGCGTCGGGCAGCCGATGAGATAAACCAGAGACGGCATGCGGATCAGACCGCCGCCAATGCCCAGGAAACCCGCAAGGATACCGGTAATAAAGCTGATAAACATCGGCAGCCATGCGGAACAGGTAAAGCCAGCGGCTTTAAAATGAACCATAGGGGGTATTTTAATTTTGTGCAGAGTTTTATACCAGGTAATGCCTTCTGCGCCATGTTCGCCAACATCGCCGGCTTTCTTCTTCTGGGTTGCCTTGTAATAATCATAGAACACCAGGGTGGCGATCAACGCCAGCAGGACCACGTAAACCCAGCGAACCACAGTGCCGACATTGCCGAGTTTTTCAAGATACATGACGAGCTGGGCGCCGATTTCGATGCCGGCCATGGTGCCGACAACCATTATAAGACCGAGTTTGTAATCCACGTTTCCGAATTTTGAATGACGCATGGTTGAAACCATGGACTTGCCGGCAATGTGTGCCATGTCAGTCCCAATGGCAAAAGCCATGGGAAAGCCCAGAATATTTAATCCAGGGGTCACCATCCAGGCGCCGCCCATTCCAAAAAAACCGCCGATGGTTCCAACGGCAAATCCGATCAGCACGAGGCCCGGCCAGAAAATTTTGATTCCCGCAATGGGCATATACATAAATAACCAATCCATATGAGCATCCTCCTTAATATTTTAATTCAGCATGAATAATCGATTTAGTGTTCAAGAATTTTCCGGCTCTTCAGATCCAGCCCGGTTCGCGCCATGATAAAGTCCATTAAAAATCCAAGAAACGCGCCGTAAATTGCGGTTAAAACAGTGCACCAGATGGCAAATACCAGGATGTTGGCATTATACGCGTCGGCCATATAATGCATAAACTGAGTATAATAACCACCTTCAGTTAATACACGAGTGTCTGCCACGACGATAAGCTCTGATGCCTTATCGCCTCCTGCCAGAGCCACTCCCGGCAGAATGAAACCCAAAATAACCCCAGCAATGATCCATACTTTCAATCTCTTCATTTGTTCCTCCTTTGCTTCTTGTTTAATTTTTCACGACAATAATATCATCAAACATTCATTTCTTTTTTTGGAATTTTGCACTTAATCTAATGCAACACCTATGCCAATTAAAAAATATTGACACTTTTGCGCGATTATATAATATGGATTGCACGGATGAGGATTAAATGAAACAAATTGATAAACTTTTTAATTTTATGACAATTATTGATAAATTTACAGAAGGGGAAATAATTGTACCTCCCAACAATTCGACTGGGATCAGTTTAAGGACTAAGCTTCTTTTCACTCTTATCCCATCGATTATCCTCGTGTTAATGATAACGGGCTATATAACCTATCTGACTTCCTCTCATTTTCTGAATCAGGCATTGGAGCGAAGCGCAAGAATTCAGGTAAAAGCCATATCCCATGAGGTCGAATCAGTTCTTGCAAGATGTCGAGAAGATCTTTTGTTTATTGCGCGTAATTTTTCAGATACTGAAAAATTACGCAAAAATCTGGCAGACTTTATTGAGCTGGAGCGGGTCGATTATCGCGAAGTCGGTTTTATCTCGCAAAAAGACAAGTCGCACACATATTTTATATCTAAAGACAGTCAGGCAATTAAATTGGAATCTGATTTAATATCAGATATTAATCCAAGCCCACTCTTATATCTCAACCATCTTGCGCGATTAAATCATGGAGAGGTCTGGGTTTCATCGATTACAGAAGTTGAATATCCATTTCCAACTTCATCAAGCCCCAATCAAAAAATCCGCTCCAAGGTCATTTATTTCGGGACGCCATATATTTCTGAAAACGGTAAACAAACCGGATTTATTCTTTTATCCATGGATGCGCGATCGATACGCAATATTTTATCGCTCTTTAACTCACCCAAATCACCTTTATGGGCTTTTCCCCGAACACCTGAAGTCCGGTTTGCCTATTTTTTTGATCTTGACGGCTGGATTCTTTTTCAATCCGAAGATCTTGAAAAAAAAGAAATGGATTTTACAACGGATCTGGCA
>JALOPH010000115.1 GCA_025453995.1 Desulfobacterales bacterium | reverse complement strand
AATGCTTCCGCCTTTGAGTCCGAGCGCATATCCCGGTGAATTTTCAGCCACGTTCTGAATCAACAGCCCGGCATCCTGGGGCACATTGAATGCCTGCGCCAAGGGACCGGCCAGGAGATAAGCGTCAAAACCGATCCAGAATGTTTTCTGTTCCAGCAGGAGTTCTTTGGCCGTATTGATGCTCACGGCAAACCCCAGCCCCATAGATCCGCCGGAACTGGAAAGAATCCGGCTGACAATGCCGATGACCTTGCCGTCTAAATTAAACATCGGTCCGCCCGAATTCCCCTGGTTGATGGCTGCATCCGTCTGAATAAATTCAAAGGGCTTTAATTGCCGGCAGACCGTTTTTGACCCGCGCCGGCCGCTGATATGGCCGACGGTCAGTGTGTGGCCAATCCCGTATGGGGCCCCGATGACCAGAACCTGGTCCCCCACCTGGGCTTTGTCAGAATCGCCGAGTTTCGCAACGGTCATATTTTCCGGGATTGTTTCCAGTTTGAGCAAGGCGACATCAGCTTCCGAAGAGGAAAAAACGACCTTGGCATTAACAGACTTGCCATTATGAAACTGGACAATGATATTGTCGGATACATACACGGAGTGGGCGGCGGTCATGACCTCTCCATCTTTTGACACAATGACGCCGGAACTCACAGTTGCCGGTGGCTTTGCCTCATAAAGGCTTTGAGGCCTCTGCATGGCAACGATCAGCACAACAGCGGGGTTAACTTTCTGAAACACCTTGCTTAGAGATTTATCAGCGGAGCTTTCAATGAGACCGCAGCGTCCATGACCGACGAACAGAAAACTGGCGCACAGAAAAACCGCCAACATTTTATAACTCATCGTTTTATACTCCATCTTTTTGTTACGGACGATAGAGCCAAATTCAAAACGTCATCTAAGGCCCGATGTCAGCGCTGCAGGCCTCGTCAAAGTGCTCACATACGACCATGCATGCTGCGCTCTTCCGTCGGCCTGCGCCTCGACCTCGAAACTGATCCAACATTTTGAAAATGGCTCCATATTATTGATTGGTTACGGCATATTTTTCCGCCAGCGCCACGCCTGACGCCAAAATGGAAGACATCTGCCTGTCGCTGGTGTGATAGCCCGAAGTTTCGGTGGTTGCCTGCCGGATGACAAAGACTTCGACATCTCCTTCAATTTTGAATTCTTTCGTGATTTTTGCCGGCGGGCTAAAGCTGTTGAATGCTTTCTCAAGGCCAAAGCCTTTTTTCGCCACCAGAACAACGTAAAAATAAGGATAAGAAGTCCCATTGACCTCATTGGTGACCATCTGACCGTAAAGGCCTAAAAAATCTTTATGATGATGTTTCAGGTTGATCCTGACCTTCACATCATCGGGGATTTTCCCCTCATCCCCGGCCAGCAGCATATAATAGTCGATGTCATGGCCGCTCAGTATCCCATCATTGTTTTTCATTAATTTTTTAAATTTTGATATTTTTAAAATCATGTTCGGCTTGGTCAGCGTCGTCCTGACGCCTGTCACCCAATGCGGCAGTAAAAGCAGGGCGGCATCATAGGTGATGATCATCAAGGATGAATTATATATGCTCGATGCCGTGTAATAAAACACACCGATCACCGCCGACAGGACCATTAGCGCCATAAAACCAGGCCCGCTGGTGATATCCAAAAGACTACGGTCCCATTTCTTCATATCCCGGTGCAGCCGCTCAACCTCTGTGAATTTATTCTGGCTGACTTTTTCCCAGCTCGCCTCGGGTGAAAACTTTGCGGGCTTCACCCGGTTGTCATATCCTTTGACAATCAGCAACAGGTTGCCCAGCAGCACACCAACGCAACCGGGACAAAAATCAAGGGTGAAAAACTGCGCAAAAAACCCGGCAATAATGAGCCCAAAACTCAGTAGAATGCGAACAGGATATGGAAGGGTTTTCCATAACCGAAACACCACGATTCCTTGCGCTTGTCTTGAAATCGATAAATCTGCCAAATGAAGTTCCTTTTATGCAATTGCCTTATGCTATTTTAATTTTGCACCTGTCAGGATTCTGACAGGTGCAAAATTCATCATACCCCATCTGCCGCCAGTACAGCGGGCAGGCGCCATTACAGATATGAAAATGCTCGCATAACCTGCACTTAGGGTGCGCAAAGCGCTTTTCCCTGTAATATCTTGCTTTCGGGGATTGCCACAGCGCATCAAAATCTTCTTCCAGAAAATTGCCGACGCTGTCATCATAAGAGGCGCACGGAAGCACTTCGCCGTTGGGGGCAATGGAGATCAGACCGTCACAGGCGCTGCATCCCTTGTTGCCCAGGCCGTGGACAATGGCGTTGAACATGCACATGGGAATCGGGGAATACCACATGAATTCAACGCCGGCATCCCTGCTTTTACGGATGATCTCCTGTATGATTTCAGCCACATCCCGGTATGGCACCACAATCTCCTCATTGACGGACCCGCTGCCGCAGGGAATCATCAGATTCATGCTGAACCGGTCGTTTTGAATCACCTTTTTTGTGAATTCCGGGAATTGAAAACATTCATGGATATTCAATTGCGTGATGGTTGTATGGGTATGAACGGCGATTCCCGCGTCTTTCAGAAACCCGACGGATTGGACGCTTTTGTGAAAGGAACCCGCCACACCAACGGTTCTGTCATGGGTGGACGGCGTCACCCCCTCGACGCTTACCTGGGCGGAATCAAGGCCGTTTTGGGCAAGCATACGGGCCGAATGACGGGTGATGGTTGTTCCGTTGGTAATCAGGTTGACGCGCATGCCGATTTCTTTGGCATAGCCGATGAGTTCAGGAAGGCCTTCGAATAATGTAGGTTCACCGCCGGTAAAGCTTACGGACGGCACTTTGGCATGATGAAACAGTTTCCAAATGACCTCTTTCATCCGATGAACGGGCAGTTCACTGTCGCTGCGAATAGGGTTGGCGGTGCATCCGCAGCCGGCATAACAAAAAACACACTTCAAGTTGCACCGGTAGGTGATGGCGATTTCCGACAGCACGGGATACCTGGAAAACGGCATCACAAACGGCACAACATCCACGGCGGGATTTTGGGAAAATTCGTCAAGTTTTCCTTCCATCTGATGTTTAACGGCAATCATGAATTCTGAAATATCATGAATTTTTTCTTCCTCCCGGCCGATTTCATTGAGCAGTTCATGGATGGTCTTCCCGTCGAGGAGTGATTTGAGGATGAAAACTCCGGTTGAATTTAATTTCTGGGCCGTGTTGGGACGCTTGATCATCAGATGGTCTTCAGGCCTGACATGCACATAAGGTCTGATATTTGTGATAAATTCATCCACCCAGGACAGATCCATCGCAGGTCGTTCTCTTTTGACATCCCTACTCATGGATTTTGACAATTTGCTTCTCAGACGGTCTGAAATTTTTTTAAACCGCAGAATATCGAATAGAGAATATCGAATGTCGAAGTCAATGCCTTCGCAATTCTGCGGTTCCTTGTTCTGCGGTTGTATATTCATCATATCCTTGACGATCATCAATGAGACCCCCCGCTGACACATGCCGAATGGCAGGCGGAGTGGCAGGCCGAATGGCACGCTGAGTGGCAGGCCGAATGACAGGCCGAGTGGCAGGCGTCATGGCATACGGTCATATCCACACTCAGATCCGTTTGGATGCGGCCCTGGACAATATGGTCCACATCCACGGGTATGGCGGTTTCATGCACGTATGGGTCCCTGTCATAGATGTATCGATGGTGATAGTACGGATGGGTGTTATGATACCAATAATACCAGTCCTCGTCGGAATCTCCCCGGTTCCCTTGGCCTTCCCGGACACTTTTTTCGATCATCTCGATATAATATTTTTTGGTGGCATTGATATCCGCGTCCCACGCCTTGGTCTGAATGTTCCTGACGGCGGTGTTCATCAAATGCTCCAGCTCGTATTGCGAAAACGCGCCGTCATCGGAAAGAGACTGAAAAAACATGCGTTCATACTCATCAAGCTTCTGCGCCTCGGGGGTTTTTAAAATACGAACGCGCAACGGGTCATTGGATGTGATTTCCATGAATTGCTCAGCCACCATAGACGCCAGCATGCTGCTGAATATCCGTTTGAGCGGCAACCCCAAATAAAACGCCGCTTCCAGCTTCGTCAAATCCTTGCATACTTTGCCGGGTTTTCTGAAGTTGGAAAGAACAAGACGGGGAGGCACCCAGTTGACATTGTCCCATCGGATATTATCCAGCCCTCTTTGGGCGATAACCATCGATCTTTGCTTCCCCAGCACAATGACTGCATAAAACAACAAAAGAATCGTTCCGCAAACGAGGAAAATGATCTTGCGGGATCTCAGAAATTGATCGGCCACGCCGTTCAAAAATTGTTTTTTGCCAGGGGATGGCAACATGCGGGGCGGGGATTGATGCCCGGCTATATCAAACCACTCGCCGGGCATATAAAACTGGGCGCGCATGTCGAAGTTGTTGCCGGGTTTTTTCTTATGGAAAATCAGCAAAAGTTTGGATTTCGGACCTTGCCGATAATCGATGAGGAACTTTTTATTGACCCATTTCTCCGTCAGAATGACCCGGTTCTTCTCAACGTATGCCCGGGGTTGGGCATCCGGGGGGAGAAGAAACGGCGTCAGAATTTTTAAGGTGTAATGGTCCTGGCGCTTTGCCTCGTCCCATCTCACCGGAGACCAGTTAAAGACAATCAGAGATTTCCCGTCGCCGCTTGTTGTTTTGGCCAGGTATCCCGCTTCCGCAAAATCGGTGGCAAAATAAAACACAAAGGTGACGGTCCCGGATGAAACCCCCTTCCCGTCCGCAAGAACGATGTCCCATTTTCCGCCGCTGACGGGTGTTATATCCAATTTGTAGCGGTTGTTCTGAGAGTCCAGCGCGTAAGAATCTTCGGACAGAACGGAAATTTTCAACCGGTCGTTTCCCGAAAAATAAAAGCCGTGGAACTCGCCGGAGACGACCCGGTACTGGATCGTATAGGCCACCACCGCAATTCCCGTCTTCTCCAGTCCCACATCGGTTTCAACAAATACGATTTCGCCTTTGCCGGCAAGGGCGGATGGGGCAGCCGAAAAAATCGCGAGAATGGCCAAGATTATTATTTTTTGAGTCATTTTACCGGTCCATTGTCGGCCGCTCCAACGGGAAATCCCCGGAGAACCATTTTCGATTAGGCGGTTTTCATCAAAAAGGGCGCCATCGGGAGATCCAGGCAATAGGCTATGGCTCTGAGGAGTTCCGACTCCTCAATGTTCATGCGCCCGTCAAAAAGGACACAGCCGGCGCAGGCGTCAAAAACCACTTCCTTGATTCCAGGCTTCGCCGCAGCGATGTTGGATATGGCGCTTCCCAGATCCTTAAACGAGACGGTTGAATCAATCTCTGTTTTCCGGACAGCGCCATATCTGGATAATTTTGCGACAGATGTTTCAAACGCCTTCTGCGAATCCGCTGTGTCGGTGTGTCCCAACTCGGCGAGTTTTGAGATGAGAGCGACCGCGTCATCAAGCAGGGTTTCGATGCGCTCGGGGCGAATGCTTTCTGCCGCGCCTGCAAATGACGCCGACAAACGGTGCGTGACGATCTGCTGCAAGCAGAATTCAAAAAGGTTCAGCCTCTTGTCCGACTCGATCAGGACCCGGAGGCACTCATTGAATTTTTCAAACTGCACTTTTGACATTCGGCGAAGCGACGGCATGGAAAGGTCCGCCATCGGCAATCGGAAACGCCTGTCGATGCCTGCCACGGCCTTGTCAATCATCAATATGTGGCGAATGATATCGTCCGGGACCATCTTTCGAAGATTTTCAACCTGATTCTTTTTTTGAAGCGCGTCCCCGTCAAGAAGCAGCGCAAATACAACCGCCGACGCGCCGAAGGGATCGGCTAATTCTTTACGTACTTCAGGCGGAATCTCTTCGAGGAGTTTCGCGCTGTAGTCCACATGATCCGGGGACACGCTCCCGATCATGGATTTCACCCGATCCACATCCATCGGCATACGTTTACCAGGTTCCGAAAAGTCCATGACAGCGGCATCGCCCGCTGCCATGACGCCTTCGCCCTGAAAGGTTGCCGCAAAATCACCTGTGAAGCTCGGATCAATCCGTCGAATGCGGTCCACCAGAGGAGGATGGGTGGCGAAAAAGGACCTCACCGCGTTTCCGAAAAACATATGGCTGGCTTCAGGCGCAAGGGGAGACTTGACCAGGGAGCCTTTGGAAAATCCGCCGATCTTTTTCAATGCATTGGCAAGCCCTGCTGGATTGCGGGTAAACTGGACCGAGGAAGCGTCCGCTAAATATTCGCGCTGGCGGGAAACCGCGCTTTGAATGATGCGGGAGAAAAACACGCCCACATATCCGATGACAATCAAGGCCAGACCCATGAACATGACCGGTCCGCCGCCTTTTTTGGACCTGCCGCCGGAACGAAGGATGTGGTACCCGATGGTGGCCAGGATCATGATGCCGCTGATGAGCCCGATCAAGCGGATGTTCAACCGCATGTCTCCATTTAAAATATGGCTGAATTCGTGCCCGACCACGCCCTGCAATTCATCGCGGGTAAGTTTTTCCAGGCATCCTCTTGTCACGGCCACAGCCGCGTCGTCGGGTTTGTATCCCGCGGCAAACGCGTTGATCCCGTCTTCATTATCCAGCACATAGACCATGGGAACCGGGACGCCCGATGCAATGGCCATCTCTTCCACAATATTGACAAAACGTTTTTCAAGAGGATCGGTCGTTGAAGGATTTACCAGCCGGCCGCCCAGGCTTTCGGCAACATATTGGCCGCCTCTCCCAAGTGCGATGATTTTGACAAGGGAACCGCCCAGAATCAGCGCCTGAACAACGGCAAACACCCAGCAAAGTACCAGGGGATCCATCCATTGTTTCGGCAATGTCGAAGCTTCAGCGCCATTGACATAATACTGCATGGCGACCATAACGACAAAATATACGGAGAGCACAACCCCGATGTCAGCCATTATGAATAAAAAGATCAGCTGAAGGGTTTTCCGCCTGGTTTCTTCCTGTCGCTCAAAAAAATTCATGGCCGCATCCCGGGTATGATCAGAAAGTTACTTTGGGCGCTTTTCGCTCTTCCGAACTTTCCGTGGATTCCAGCAGCTGGGCTTCTTTGAAATTGAACATCCCTGCAATGATGTTGCCGGGAAATTTTTCCCGCGCGATATTATACCCCATCACCGCGTCATTAAAAGCCTGCCTGGAAAATGCGATCCGGTTTTCCGTTGTGGCAAGCTCCTCCTGAAGCTGCATCATGTTCTGGTTGGCTTTTAAATCCGGATAGTTTTCGGAAAGGGCAAAAAGCCTGCCCAGCGCTCCGGTCAGCGCGGCTTCCGCAGACGCCAGGCTCTTCATGGCGCCAGGGTCTCCGGGATCTCCCGAAGCCGCCTGGCTGGCGGTAACAGCGGAATTCCTTGCTTTGACGACCGCTTCCAAAGTTTCCCTTTCATGCTGCATATATTTTTTGACCACTTCCACCAGGTTGGGGATCAGGTCATATCGGCGCTTGAGCTGGACATCAATTTGTGAAAACGCGTTCTTATAGCGATTCCGATGGGTCACCAGTTGATTGTACAGAGAAATAATCAGCAGCACACACGCAACGATGACACCCAGAATGATTGTTAATGTCATTTCAACCTCCTCCATTTAATATAGATCGATCTGTGACTTTTTTTGCACTTCAAATACCCGGATATTTTAAGATGGTTTTATGTAACATGTTTTAAAAGAGATTTGAACTTTTATCTGATGCAATAAGCCTGCAGGATGAAATTTTATGACGGGTAACGGGAACCCGAGACAAATTTATCTTTATCAACCTGAAATATTTGGTTATAGTAATGACCCATAAAATGCCGATGGTTTTTTTTCATTTAACCGCCAAATATAATGAAGGCCGGAGCAATATGATCCGAAAAAAAAAGAACAATTACGAGGACCCGGATATGCTGATCAAGGCCATTGATACGCTGATGCCGGATATTCTGAAAAAGGCCGTTCTGATAAGCATCGGCGGAATATTGCTTACTGAAGAGACGATCCGGAAAATACTGGGCGATTTAAAAATCTCAAAGGAAATCATTTCCATCATCGTTCAGCAGAGCAATAAAGCCAAGGATGAAATCGTGCGGGTGCTATCCGGTGAATTCCGGACAATCTTCCGAAGCGTCAACTTAAAAAATGAGATCCATAAAATGTTAAAGGATCTCAAGGTCAGGGTCCAGATGGAAGTTGACTTTGAATCCCAAAAAACAGGTAAAAGTTACCTGAAAATTCAGTCAAAAAAGAAAAAACAGTCATTAAAAAAAGCATCCCGCCCGCAGAAGTAAATTCCCCCCTGGCTTCCGCGCGGGGTATCCAAGGAAATTTCGATAAATTATAAAATTAAATCTCACCCTATTAAAAATGACAAACCCACTTCCAAGGAAGCTGTCGGTTTTAATAGCGCAAAAAAGGGGCTGGGATTATCTCCCGCCCCTTTTTCTCAACAACCAGATTGATGATCTGATAAAGCTATATATCCCGCTAAGCAGGATTTAAAACCAGCATTTCTACCAGCCGATGGAGATCCCGGCTCTGCCAGCGGTTTCGCCATCCCGGAATCCGTGGGAAACGCCCACATTGACAAACGTGCAGTCATCGATAAAATGGAAAAGGCCGGCTGCTGCGGCGCTGTTTCCTTCATAGGCGCCGACGCCCAGGGAAAAATGGGTGTTCTGGGTCACCCTCGGATTCGGGACCAGCGCGGAAAAAGCCGCTGACATGGCGCCCACGTCATCAATGCGGTCATCCATATTATCCATGCGGCTGTCCATCTGATCAAACTGGGACTGGAAAGCTGCGGCGGTTGAGTTGAGCTGATACATATTGACCGCGTCTGAATCATTGATGCCGTTTGCGATATTGGTGATGCGCCGCTGATTTCCCGCAGAACCCACAGATACGGTGTTGGCTTCACTGGCCACGGAATTCTGCCCCAGTGCCACGCTGTTGGTTGCGCCGGAAGCGACTGTTGCATTGGCGCCCACCGCCACGCTGCCGTCTGCCGCCACGTTCGCATTATATCCAACAGCCGTATCATAGGCATTGGCAACCGCGCCGTCACCCACAGCCGTGCTGCCAAGACCGTTTGCGCTGGCACCCACAGGGGTTTCTCCGCCGGCGGTCCAGTCGAATCCCATGTCTTTGGCCTGCAGCTCTTCGATATTTGTTTCGTTGACCGTGACGCGGTTGTCTAAATTGACGATATCCCCTTCATTGATGGTTACCCTTTCGTCAAGGTTCTCAATATCGCCTTCGTTTTCAGTGACCCGTCCGTCCAAATCGTCAATATCCGACTCGGCTTCGTCCATGCGGCCTTCGAGGTTATCCACATCTCCCTGAAGCTCCGTCACATCTTCCTGGAGTCCGTCGATGTCTCCCTCCGCCTGGTCCATGCGTCCCTCAAGATTGTCTATATCGTTTTCTGCAGTATCCATGCGGTCTTCCAGATTGTCAATTTCAGTTTCCAGCCCATTCAGTTCACCATTGACATTTCTGAGCTGGCCGACATTCACCGCGTCAGTTCTGAAAATCCCATTCGCCACATTGGTGATCCGGCGTTCGCTCCCTTCGTACCCCACCGAAACGGTATTCTCTTGATCCGCCACAGAACCCGCGCCGATGGCCACGCTGTTTTCATCTTCAGCAACCGCGCCATGCCCGATTGCAACCGCATTATCAGCTTCTGTCACGGCAGCAGTTCCAATGGCCACTGAATCGGCATAGCCCCCATCATTTCCGCCGCCAGCTGGCCACGAAAGCGCAAGAGATACTCCTGAAAAAACAAGCCCCAATGAAATCATAAAAATTAAAAATGCCCGTTTCATAACCATTCCTCCTTTTTTCTTTTTGTGTTTGTTTAAAATTGAATTTTATATTGAATTTTTTTGAATTCAGGCCGGATATAAGACACGCTATAAAAGCAGATAGTTAAACTGGTCAGGCATGGTCTGAACCCTTTGACTTCAATAACATTTTTGGATCTGCGATTGCAAAGAAAAAATCTCTCCTTTGCGCTATTTTTTATTTAGCTTTTTCAGTTCAGCGGCGTAATTGTTTAAATAATGATGTTTCACGTCCCTATTGCCCCAAATTGATTTTTTTCATCG
>JALOPH010000304.1 GCA_025453995.1 Desulfobacterales bacterium | reverse complement strand
CTTATGACAACAGTCCATGCAACCACTGCCACCCAGAAAACCGTTGACGGCCCGTCAAAGAAGGACTGGCGAGGCGGCCGCGGCGCGGCGTTCAACATCATTCCATCCAGCACGGGTGCTGCAAAAGCAGTCGGAAAGGTGATCCCTGAATTAAACGGCAAGCTGACGGGCATGGCGTTTCGGGTCCCCACAGCGGATGTCTCGGTTGTGGACTTGACCTGCAGGCTTGCAAAGCCCGCAAAATATGATGAAATAAAAGCCGCCATGAAAAAGGCTTCGGAGACCACGATGAAGGGCGTTCTCGGATACACTGAGGATGAAGTGGTATCTTCGGATTTTATCGGTGAAACCTGCACATCGGTATTTGACGCAAAGGCCGGCATCCCGTTAAATGATACGTTTGTCAAAATCGTTGCGTGGTACGATAATGAGTGGGGATATTCCTGCAAATGTGTTGATCTTATCCTCCACATGGCGTCAATAAAATAAGTAATTAAGGACGCCGCGACATGAAAGCGCTTAAGACGCCGAGGATGGAACGATGCATCGGATGCCATTCCTGCTCCCTGGCATGTGCGCGGCTGGTCCATAAAAGGCTTTCCTGGGATACAGCGGGAATCCGCATACGGTCTTCCGGCGGCCTTTCAACCGGGTTTGAAGCCCGCGTCTGCCTGGCCTGCGACCCGGCGCCCTGCGTGCGGGACTGCCCTACGGGTGCGTATTCACAACGGAAAGGCGGCGGTGTCAAGGTCCGGCTCAAACTCTGCATTCAATGCGGGAATTGCGCAAAAACATGCCCCGTGGATGCGATCTATTTGGATTTTTCCGGGCATCCCTATGTCTGTATTCATTGCGGAAGGTGCGTGCAATACTGTCCACATGACTGCATTGAACACGCAGACATCGGAGGCAACTCCAACGGGGATGAAAAAGACGCCCCATCCGGCGGGGAGGCCCATTGATGATACGGGATTTTTTCAGACTGCTTACAATTGATCTCTCCACCGGACAGAGCCGGATTTCGGAAATGGGAGGCAGGGATCAGGTGGCGGGCGGAAGCGGACTCGCGGCGATGCTTTTTGAAAAGTTCGGGCTTCTTGATGCGCCCTGGAATGATCCGGTTCAGCCGCTCATATTTGCCATCGGTCCGCTGACCGGGTTTTTCCCTCTGATGAGCAAAACAGTATGCGCATTCAAGTCTCCCTATCATGACCAATATGCAGAGAGTCACGGGGGAGGGAGATCGGCGCTGTCGCTTCGCCTTGCAGACTATGATGCGCTGGTGATCACCGGCAAAGCCCAATCGCCGTCCGCGATTGTGGTGGGGTCCCGGCAGATAGAGATCAAAGATGTCCATTACCTGTGGGGGACCGACCTCCAGGTGGCGGGAAAGACCCTGCGGCGCATGTTCACCGGCTCAGGCCACCGGACGATTTTGCGGATTGGCCCGGCAGGTGAACGGCAGTCGCCCATGGCCTGCATTACGGCCGACACTTATCGCCACTTCGGGCGGCTCGGCGGCGGGGCTGTGATGGGGGCTAAAAATTTAAAGGCCATCATGATCCATGGCGATGGAGTCATGCCGCTGCCAGAAGGAAAAGACTACCAAAGGCTTTTTGACAAAGTGTTCACGAACGTGACCGACACCGACATGATGCGCAAGTACCACAATTACGGTACGCCGGTGAACGTCGCGATGTTAAATGAAATCAAGGCGCTCCCCATACGCAACCTCCAGGCGACGACAGATCAAGGGGTGGCAGGGATCAGCGGAGAACGTTTCGCCGAGAAGGCTCTGCTGAGAAACGCGGCTTGCGCCGGATGCCCGGTGGGGTGCATCCATATCGGTTTTGTTCGGGAACGGTTCCAGGAAGACAATCGCTATCTTTACCGGCAGATTTCCTATGACCATGAACTGATCGTCACCGTGGGTTCCATGCTTGGCGTTATGGACTGCTTTGAAGTGTTGAAACTCATCGATGTGGCTGAAAAGATGGGATTGGATGTGCTGTCTCCCGGCATCGCGCTGGCCTGGGCTACGGAAGCTCTGGAAAAAGGGATCATCACGGAGAAAGAGACCATCGTACCGTTAAAATTCGGCGATTCGGCCCCCTACCAGGCAGCCATCGAGCATCTGGCATACGGAACCAATGAGTTCTATCAGCTGTTGTCCCAGGGAACCATGAAGGCAGTGGAAAAATATGGAGGCGGTGATTTTGCCTGCGTCCTGGGTCAGGAAATGGCGGGCTACGCTACGGGAGAAGTTTTTTTCGTGTCCCAGGCCCTGGGGTTGAGGCACTCCCATCTGGACGCCGGCGGATATGCCTATGACCAGAAACCGTCAGGCCATTCGGTCGAAGATGCCGCAGACTTTCTGCTGGAAGACGAAAAGGACAGGTGCTTTCTCACATCCATGGTCGCCTGTCTTTTCGCCAGAGGCGTATATACAGACGATGTTCTGGCAGATTGTTTAAAAAGTGTCGGATACCCGGCGCTTGCCGAAAATATGGGCGATGTGGCAAAGGAAATCCAGCAATTGCGATGGCGGATGCGGATCGGGTCTGGATTCAGGCCCGAACAAGTTTCAATCCCCAAAAGATTCACCGAAATCACCACATGGAAGGGCCCTGTCGACCGAAAATATCTTGAGGCTCTAAAAACATTATATGGACAGCGCATTCTTGAAATGGCGTCAGATTCTTCTGCAAGGAGTTAGAAAATGAATGGAAAACAAACCGCTATTCTGATCTGCGGCCTTGCTGCGTCGGCCCTGATTCTATGGCATGATCTTCCGGTTGAGTTTCCGTGGATCTCCTTTAAGGTTTTTATGCTCTTTTTGAAGCTGTTTGCTGTATTGGCCCTGGCTGTTTTTGCTTACGTATTTGCTGCCGGAAAGAAAGGTTCATCGGATAGATGATTCTGGAGTTGACGGTATGAAGAAAAAAAAAGAAAAATCCGCAACGAGCACTGATAAAACCATTGACGCCCGCCGGGGGAACAGCGTTGAGGCCATCAGGCAGGTCAAACGATGGCCTCATTTCATGAAGTCAATAATAAGAAGGATTTTGTTTCGGAGGCGAGAAAGTGCCCACTACAAACCAATTGATCCGTTCTGGTATGGCGATTCTGTGAATATTAAAATCAATGCAAGTGATTTAGCCGTGGATTCAGTGAATGTAATGGAAACTGTTGAATATTCCTTTCATATATTAAATGATACTGAGCCGCCCGAAATTGTTTGGAAATCGCCTGGCTTACCTCGCTCTCATATTCCATTGGAGGCTGAATTTAATATTGATTTGATCGATGCGCTTGCCGGTGTGAATATTGAATCATTCGTGTTCAAATTTCAAGGAGAGGTCAAGCATCCGGTCATTTCAGGTAATCGAAGAACTTGTTGGGCG
>JALOPH010000114.1 GCA_025453995.1 Desulfobacterales bacterium | reverse complement strand
CCAATTAATATCTTAATCCTGTAAAAATCTCTCGTCTAAACCCATAAGGCATAAACAGAAACCCATATCATACGCTTCTACCTAGTTTCCAAAGATCAAGGGCTTAATTTTATTCAACATTCAAATTAAATTGAAGCCTATTGTTCCATCAGGAACAATTATTATTTATATATTTTTGGACTCCATCTGTCAATAAGTTTTTATGCCTATCATTATAATAATTGCATCAACCAATCATTGACAGTTTGGGCTCAAAAAACAGATTGTGCGTATCTACACGCCATGATATGGTTTGTCAACCATTAATTTTTTAATTTCATTAAATATTTTATTTATCTCATAAAATATATAAGGCTAATCCCCCTGCTGTTGCAGGATTTTGACAAACATCACAAGATCATACATCAATTTTCATAATAACATCTTGAATACACTCATAAATTGAAATGAGCTCTCCCTCTGTAATGCAATATGGCGGCAAAATATAGAGGACATTGCCCAAGGGTCTCAGCAAAAATCCTCTTTCAAGAAATTTTTCTCTTAATATCGGACCGATAGCGCTTAAATATCCTTTATCACTTTTGACATGGACATCCATGGCCGAAATGGTGCCACAAAGCCTCAGCCGATTCAGCGTTGAACAATTTTTTAATAACGCTAATCCTTTTTGATGCCATGCATCCATGCGCATGAAGCGGTTTTGATTGGCTTTAAGCAAATCAAGCGAGGCAAGACCTGCCGCGCAACCCAAAGGATTTGCCGTATATGAATGCCCATGATAGAAAGTTTTATGGGGATCATCATCATAAAAAGCCTGAAATATCTTTTCACTGCAGATAGTGGCGGCAAGCGGCAGAAATCCCCCCGTGAGCCCTTTAGCCAGACATAAAATATCCGGCACCGTTGCGGCTTTGCTGCAGGCAAAAAAATCCCCTGTCCTGCCGAACCCAACCATCACTTCATCATATATCATCAAAATGTCGAAATGCTTCAGGCGATCACGAAGGGATACAAGAAATTCAGGCCGGCACATGCGCATGCCGCCGGCTCCTTGAACCAGAGGTTCGACGATCAATGCCGCATAAGTTTTCCCTCTTTTTTCAAGAAGACCATCTAACGCTGTAAGCGCGACACACTCCTTTTCGTCAATGTCCGGATCATCGATAAATGTTTCTGGATAAGGCAGAAAATCCACATCAAACATCAACTCTTTAAATGAATCTGTAAACACAGACCTGTGGGCGACGGACATGGCGCCCAAAGTATCCCCGTGATAGGCGCCTTCAAAGGATAAGAAACGGGTCCGTCCGGTATAGTTTTGGTTTTTCCAGTATTGAAAAGCCATTTTCAAAGCCACTTCAACTGAAGTCGACCCGTCGTCGGAATAAAAAACACGCGTTAAACCTTCCGGAAGCAGATCAATGAGACGACGGGCCAGGAGCTCAGCCGGTTCATGGGTCAGACCGGCGTAAATCACCTGTTCCAGTCTGAGCGCCTGCTGGTGAATAGCGCCGGCAATTTCCGGCTGAGCATGCCCATGAAGCGTCACCCACCAGCTCGAGATACAATCCATGAGCTTCCTGCCATCTTCCAGTTCAAGCATAACACCTTTTCCTGAGCGCACATGAAGCGGGTCAGGCATGGTTTTCATCTGGGTGAAGGGATGCCAGACTGATGACAGTGGATTAGGATTATGTTTACTCATCATTTTAAACGATCTAAATTATATGACATGAAAATATTTTGCAAAAGATTCAAGAAGGACATGGGGCGTTATTGCCGGTATTATATCAATTTCAGCACATACGGTTACCTTGCCATAAAATTCTATGGCCCTGCGGTTGATCAGATTTTGGGGGCCGTTCATGACGACGCCCAATACCTCAAGACCGGCTTGACGAAGACACTGCAGGGAGAGAAGGGTATGATTGATGGTTCCCAAAGTGCTCCGACTTACCAAAAGAACTGGAATGTTGAGATGCTTGATCAGGTCCTTCATAAACTTACTCTCATTTATAGGCGCCATGACGCCGCCTGCGCCTTCGACAATAAGATGCGGAAATTCATTTGCCTGAGGCAGATTCAGGCTGTCCAGACAGATCCGGATTCCGTCAAATTCGGCCGCCGCGTGGGGTGATAGCGGTTTGGTCAACCGGTATGATTCGGGCATGAAATGGGATTTCGGCAGTCCGGTCACAGCCTGCAACCATTCTGTATCGGTCGTTTCTTCAACGCCGCTTTGAACGGGCTTCCAGTAAGCTGCTGCAAGGCCTTTTATCAGTATGGCGCATACGAGCGTCTTGCCGACGCCGGTATCAGTGCCGGTGACAAAAAATTCTCTGGGGAAAAAACTGTCAGGCATTGGGAAAAGCAAGGCTCCTTCAATCTGATTAAAGCGCTATTTCTGATGACGCCATCTTTTCATTGCATCAATCAATTGATCCAAGTGGGCGCGGGTATGCATCGCTGAAAGCGACACCCGGATGCGCGATTGTCCTTCAGGCACAGTGGGCGGGCGGATGGCAACGGCCAGAATCCCGTTTTTCTCCAACCAGCCCGAAAGATTCAAAGCAGCCTCTTCTTTGCCGACGATCACCGGGATGATTTGAGTAGATGACCCTCCGGTATCATACCCCATTTCATTGAGAGAAAACCTCAAATAATCCGAATTCAAACAAAGTGATTCACGCTCCTTGTCCATTGACGGAATCAGCTCAAGGGCTGCGTCAATTGCGCCGATGACAGACGGCGGCAAAGCCGTTGAATAAACGATCCCTGCACAACAATTAATCATGTAATCCCTGATTTTTTCCCTGCAAGCCAGATAAGCGCCAAATGATCCGGCGGCTTTTCCAAATGTACCGATGACAACATCGGCTTTTCGTCCGCAAGTAAGCCCCATGCCGTTTGCGCCCATAACGCCCATCGCATGCGCATCGTCAATCACCAACAACGCATCATATTTTTCTGCCAGGGCTTCGAGAATATCCATTTCGCAGGTATCGCCATCCATGCTGAAAACAGATTCCGTCACAATGACCGGCCTTGCGCATTTACCAGACCGATTTACCTCAAGCAACTGCTCAAGATGCGTCATGTCCGAGTGGGGGTAGACAGCGACCTCACATCTTGCAAGCCTGCTTCCCAGTATCAGGCTGTTATGATTGAGTTGGTCTGAAAGAATCAAGGCGCCCCTGTCCGCCAGCGCCGGAATCACTGTCAGGTTTGCCTGAAAGCCGGAGGCAAGCACCAGAGAGGACTCCACGCCCTTTAATACAGCGAGTTTTTTTTCCAGCCGCTCAATGCATTCATAGTTGCCGCAAATCAAACGGGATGCTGTTGCCCCGGCGCCCTGGCTTTCAAGAAACTCAATGGATCGTTGCCGTACAAGGGGATGCTTGGAAAGACCGAGATAATCATTGGAGCAGAAATTCAATAAATTGCGGCCATTTACATTGACGTGGACTGGACCATCAGGGCTGACGGCCCGAAGCCGTCTTAATTGATTGCAAGATTGCCGGCGCGCCAACTCGACATCTATAAAATCAATATTATGAATAGTTTTATCCGGCATCGCACTGATACAATCAGCGATAAAATTTCTTCAGCTGTTCAACGACATAGGCGATTTGATCTTCTGAAAGCTCGGGATAAATAGGAAGCGCCAAGGTGTGGTCAGCGGCATGTTCTGACACGGGAAAGTCTCCGCGACCATATCCCAGATAAGCAAAGCATTTCTGGAGATGCAGCGGCACAGGGTAATAAACTTCACTCCCCACACCGTTGTCTGTTAAAAACTGCCTGAGTCCATCGCGATTTTCAGCCACATCAATGACAAACTGATTATATATGTGCCGGGTTTCTTTTTCCACCGGACATCTCACAACCCCATCCAATCCGGCGCTTGCGATCAACCGCCTGTAAGCGGCCGCATTTTTCTGCCTTCCGGCGGTCCAGCCATCCAGATATCTCAATTTAATTGATACAATGGCCGCCTGAAGCGCGTCCAGACGGAAATTGCCGCCGATTTTCTGGTGATAATATTTGGGATGGCCGCCGTGCACCCGCAAAATTTTGATGTCATCATATAGTTTTTTTGAATTGGTGGTCATCACGCCCCCATCTCCGAATCCGCCGAGGTTCTTTGACGGGAAAAAAGAAAAACACCCGATACCGCCCATTGCGCCTGCCCGCTTCCCTTTATATTCTGAACCGATGGCCTGGGCCGCGTCTTCGATCACCAGCAAATGATGATCTCTTGCAATATCAAGGACCGGATCCATATCTGCGCACTGGCCGTAAAGATGAACGGGCATGATCGCCTTCAGAGTCTTTTTATCTTCTTGCGACATCGCGGACAGGCAGGATCTGATGGCATCAGGCGATATATTATAGGTGTCTGGATCGATGTCGACAAAGACAGGAACAGCGCCGAGTCGGCAGATAGACCCGGCGGTAGCGAAAAACGTATACGGGCTTGTGATGACCCGGTCGCCCGGACCGATTTCAGCCGCCATCAATGCCAGCAGCAGCGCGTCTGTGCCGGAAGAAACGCCAACGGCATATTCAGAACCGCAATATTTTGCTATTTCAACTTCAAGCGTTTCCACGTGAGGGCCCAGAATAAAATACTGGCTCTCATAAATTTCCGCAGTGACTTTAAGGCATTCTTCTTTGATTTTCTGATACTGCGCTTTCAGATCAAGAAGGGGAATTTGCATGCGTCGAGTCCCTTTTCAGATTAAGATTATTTTTCATGTATGGCGGTCCCTACATATGTGGTGGTGATTTCAGAAAATATGGGCGGCAGAATGCTTTGGTAAACATAGGAGGCATTAATATCCTTGATGCCGGTCACTCGATCCCCGAATTCGCTCTTGGCCGAACTCCAAAGCAAACCTTCACCTTCCTCGCCTTCGACAATAAAGCCCAGGACGCACTTGGAAGTGCCCCTTGCAGACACGACACCAAGAACCTCATAGGCATTGGAGTCATACTGGGTGACCGTCCGCGTTTGTCGGCTATTGGATCCGGGGCTCCGTTTCATATACTCGATATATCCCGTGCATCCTGAAAGCATAAAGAGAAACAATACAACCCATAAATAATGACATATCCTTAGTACCGATGTTTTCATATAAACGCCTCCATTTCAAATGTTCATGAAACATTTCCATGTCAATGCTCTCGCGGCAACGATTTGGTCTTGTTTTTTGGGGGAAATTTTTTACCCCGCCGGCCGTTATCTTTCAATGTGGGCGGAACAACCGCACAACGGGTATACACCGCATTGTATCCGAGCAGCCGGTTAATTTCCCGAGTGAGGCCCACACTGGCCGCCAAGCGCATTTGATCCGGCAATTCAATAATCGTTTCAGATTTCTCGGGTATCACCACATGAAGATATCCTTTGCAATTGCCGGGATACCTTAACAGAGTCCTCTTGAGATTTTCAAGCGATTCATTTTCCGTACGATCTGGGTCGATGGTCATATGAATACTGGCGGTCCATATTTCTTCTGCTTTTTCCGCGGGGACAATGCTGTCGGCGATAATCTTGACGGTCTTTTCCTTTTTCTCCACCGCTCCCTGAATAATGACCTGTGCCTCTTCAATCAGCATATCCTTCACATTCGCATAGGTGGACGCAAAAACGGTCACTTCAACCGAACCATGCATATCCTCCAGATCGACAAATGCCATCGGTTCTCCGCGTTTGGTAATGAAGCTCTTTACGCTATTTACGATGCCCCCGATCCTAACAACCGCACCGTTCTTTACGCTGTCCTCCTTCAATGCAATGGAATTTGTGTTTGTAAATTTTTCCAGCAGGTCCTGATATTGATCCAGCGGGTGTCCGGTGATGTAAAAGCCCGTGGCCTCTTTTTCAAGTTCGAGCTTCTGCTTTTGATCCCATTCAGGGATATCGGGCATTGCCGGCGGATTCATCGGCTGAGCGTTTGTCTTCCTGCCGAATAACTGCATCTGAGGGTCCGCGGCTTCCTTCTGAATTTTGTGACCATAATCCAGGGCGTCCTCCACTGCCGCCATCATCTGGGAGCGCCGGCAGCCTGTTGAATCAAATGCCCCGCATTGAATCAGGCTTTCAAGAACACGCTTGTTGACTTTCCTTATGTCCACCCGCTGGCAGAACTCAAATAAAGAAGAAAATTTACCCTGCCGGCGAACTTCAATTATGGAATCAATGGCGGTTTCCCCGACATTCTTCACAGCGGCCAAGCCGAAACGGATGCTGGCTTCCTTGACGGCAAACCCTTTATGGCTTTCATTTATATCCGGAGGCATCACGGTTATATTATGGTTGCGGCATTCCGCAATATATTTGACTACGGTATCGGAGGAATTGATCGCGCTGCTCAAGAGGGCCGCCATAAATTCAACCGGATAGTACGTCTTTAAATAAGCCGTCTGATAAGCCAGCATGGCGTAAGCGGCGCTGTGGGATTTGTTGAATCCATAGCCGCCAAAAGTTTCCATCAGATCGAATATCTGGTGGGCCTTATCCTCAGGGATATTTTTTTTCACTGCGCCGGAAACAAAACGGTCCCGCTGGGCGGCCATTTCGTCCGCCTGTTTCTTACCCATTGCTTTTCGCAGTATGTCGGCTTCCGCCATTGTGTAGTCGGCCAGTTGACCAGCAATTTTCATAACCTGCTCCTGATACAAAACGACGCCGAATGTGTCATTCAATACGGGCGCCAGCTCAGGAACAATATATACCACATCTGTCCGTTTGTGCTTCCGCTCCACATAATCATCCACCATCCCGCTGCCCATCGGGCCGGGCCGATATAATGCCACCAGCGCCGTAAGTTCGGCAAAATTTTCAGGCTTGAGCCTCGTGAGCAAACCCTTCATGCCGGAACTTTCAAGTTGAAACACGCCGTTGGTGTCACCTGACGATAAAAGCCGGAAAACAGCCGGATCTCCTAAATCCAGGCTTTCCATGTCCGGCGGAGTTTTCCCTTGGGCTGATATAATGGATAAGGTATCGGCGATGATGGTAAGGTTTTTAAGCCCCAAAAAATCGAACTTCACCAATCCGATCTTCTCGACACGCTTCATGTCAAACTGGGTCAGCACTTCTCCTTTTTTCCCTTTGTAAAGTGGGAGATACTCCACCAGCGGCTTATCGCCGATCACCACGCCGGCTGCATGGGTGGACGCGTGACGGCTCAGACCTTCCAGGACTTTGGATATATCAATCAGTTCTGCAACGGTTTTGTTTTCTTCCAGTTTCTCACGCAGCCGGGGTTCCTTTTGAAGCGCATCCTCCAAGGTAATATTTAAGTCATCGGGCACCAACTTGGCGATGGCATCCACATCGGCAAGGGGGATATTCAAAGCTCTTCCCACATCCCGGATCACAAGCTTTGCTTTCATCTTTCCAAAGGTCGCGATCTGGGAAACATAATCGCTGCCGCCATATCGTTTGACGACATAATGGTAGACATCTTCTCTGCCATTGACGCAAAAGTCCACGTCAATATCAGGCATGCTGACGCGCTCTGGATTTAAAAATCTTTCAAAAAGCAATCCATGCTCGATTGGATCTAGATCGGTAATACCCAAAGAATAAGAAACCAAGCTGCCCGCAGCCGATCCTCTGCCGGGTCCCACGGGAATTTTTTTCTTTTTGGCGTATTCTATGAAGTCCGCCACAATCAGAAAATATCCGGAAAAGCCCATTTTCTTGATCATTGAAATTTCATATTCAATGCGGTCGCGATACGGGGCGTCTTCAAGGCCCGGATGCTTCTGCCTGATCAGCGCCATCCTTTTTTCAAACCCCTGCCGGGTTTTTTCGTCAAAAATTTCCTCTTCAGTTCTATCGGATTCCGTTTCAAACCGAGGGAAGTGGTGGACTTTAAAATCAAATTTCACTTGACATCTGTCGGCAATGGCTTTCGTATTTTCAATGGCGCCGGGATAGTTTGCAAAACTTTGCTTCATCTCCTCCGGCGTTTTGAAATACAGCTGATCCGTTCGGAATTTAAACCGGTCCGTTTCTTTGACTGTTTTTCCGGTTTGGATGCAGAGCAGGACATCGTGGGCTTTGACATCGGTTTTATTGAGGTAATGACAGTCATTGGTCGCGACCAAGGGGATTGATAGCCTTTTGCTCATCTCCAACAATGCCGAATTGACGGTTTCCTGTTCGCTCAGCCCATTGTTCTGGACTTCCAGGTAGAAATTCCCTTCTCCTAACAATTTGCTATAAAACCGGGCGGCATCATCGGCTTCTTGAATTCTCCCTTTGCGCAGCAGTCTCGGGATTTCTCCCTTGAGGCATGCCGACAATCCAATCAATCCCTTGCTGTGTTTTTTTAACAATGACTTATCAATACGGGGTTTATAATAGAAGCCTTCGACGCTGGCAAAGGTTGCGAGCCGGCATAAATTCCTGTAGCCTTCCTGCGTCTCTGCCAGCAAAAGCAGATGGGTCAGGCCTTCCTGGTCCTGGGGCGTCCTGTCATGGATAGTTCTTGGAGCCACATAGCATTCACATCCGATAACAGGCGTAATGCCTTTTTGAACCGCTTTTTCATAAAAATTAATCACGCCGAACATGGTGCCGTGATCCGTGATGGCCACCGCGGGCATTTTGAGTTCACATACCCTGTTTAACAGAGGATCAATGCGAATCGCGCCGTCTAAAAGGCTGTATTCCGTATGTACATGAAGATGGACGAAGTCGCTCGTTTTAAATGACATGATTCCGATACCTTAAGGAGAGAAAAGGTTCACGTGCGATATGATTAAACTGCAAATGGTTTCTTGGTTCACGGTTCACCGTTCACAAATAAAAAAACAACACGGCCAATATATTAAAACCGTGAACCGTTGAACCATGGACCTGAAAGTTTGTTAGTCCAAAGTATAGTTTGGCGCTTCCTTGGTGATGATGACATCATGGGCGTGACTTTCCCGAAGCCCCGCAGGGCTGATCCGGATAAATCGTGCTTTTTCACGCAATTCTTGAAGGGTACGGCAACCGACATACCCCATGCCTGACTTCAATCCGCCCACTAATTGAAAAACATATTCAGCAAGCGTCCCCCGATATGGAACGCGCCCCACGATTCCCTCGGGAACGAGTTTGTCCCCGTCGGATTCATCCCCCTGATAATAGCGATCCTTGCTTCCGTGCTTCATGGCTTCAAGGGACCCCATCCCGCGATAGGCTTTATAACTTCTGCCTTGAAAAATAATTTTTTCTCCAGGGCTCTCCTCGGTTCCCGCAAACAGACCTCCGATCATGACACAATGGGCGCCCGCTCCGATGGCCTTCGTAATATCGCCAGAATATTTGATGCCGCCGTCGGCAATCAGCGGTATCCCGCTTTTGTCGGATATCTCCCGGCAGTTCATAATGGCGGTCAACTGAGGAACACCGACACCGGTGATGATGCGGGTGGTGCAGATTGACCCCGGACCGATGCCGATTTTGACGCCATCGGCCCCCGCGTTGATTAATTCCTCAGCGCCCTGGGCGGAGCCCACATTGCCGGCAATAATATCGACGTCCTTGAACATGCTTTTTAACCGCTTCAACGCCTTGATGACATTGGCCGAATGACCATGGGAAGTGTCGATCAGCAGAATATCAGCTCCTGCATTGATCAGCGCATCAGCCCGTGATTCCATATCCGATCCCACGCCGACGGCCGCTCCCACCCTCAGGCGTCCGAGGGAGTCCTTGCATGCGTTGGGATACTTTTTGATTTTCTCAATATCTTTTATTGTTATCATGCCTGTCAGTCGCCCCTTGGCATTGACAACCAGCAGTTTTTCAATCCGGTGCTCGTGGAGGATTTTCTTGGATTCTTCAAGGCCGATGCCTTCATGGACGGTCACCAGATTGTCCTTGGTCATCACCTCATTGACCTGTTTATCCAGATTGGTTTCAAACCGGAGATCGCGATTGGTTACAATCCCCACCAGTTTATCTCCTTTGGTCACCGGAACCCCGGATATATGGTATTGCTCCATCATCTGAAGGACATCCCGTATGGGAACGTCCGGTTCAGTTGTGATGGGATTGACAATCATGCCGCTTTCAGATTTTTTAACGAATTCAACCTCACGGCACTGGTTTTTGATGCTCAGATAAACCCAATTCCCCCCTCTCGGGCCATACTGATCGCCATTTTGGCTTCGGTGACCGTGTCCATGGCCGCTGTCACAAGCGGAATGTTTAAGTCAATGTTTCTGCTCAACCGGGTCCGGGTCTCCACCTGGCTGGGCAGCACAGCCGAATAATTCGGCAGCAACAATACATCATCAAAAGAATAGGCTTCTTCAGGGGCTTGGTAATTCATAAATCCTCCACATCACATATACTGATAACCGGTTTCCCGGATGATTACGAACTTGACAAGATCAATATCATTATCATAAAACTCCGACAACGATAAAATAGTTATAGAAGAATTTATATTATAGTTTTCATTTTCTTGAGATCTTGGGGGTATCCGACTCGACATGCTGGTTCAGATCAATCCGATAAATCCTCAGCCCCGGCTGATTGCCAAAGCGGTTCAAATCCTCAAAGACGGGGGCATCATCGCGTATCCCACGGACACCATCTATGGAATCGGCTGCGACATCATGAACAAAAAAGCCATTGAAAAAGTATACCGCCTCATGCGCCGGGATCAAAACAAACCATTCAGCTTCATCTGTTCTGATCTGACAAACATCAGTCAATACGCCAAGGTTTCCAATTATGCATACAAAACCATGCGCCGCCTGCTGCCGGGTCCATACACCTTTATCCTCGAAGGGTCAAAGATGGTTCCCAAAATAATGCTCACCAAGCGAAAGACCGCGGGGATCAGGGTTCCTGACCATAAAATCTGCATTAAGCTCGTTGAAGATCTTGGAAATCCCATCATCTCAACCAGCGCCAGCCACTCAGAAGGCGAAGTGTTTGACAATCCTTCGCTGCTTCATGATCATTTCGGCGCCGCCATCGACATGGTCATTGACGGCGGCCCTGTTTCCGGAGAGCCATCGAGTGTGATTTCCCTGATCAATGACATGCCGGAAATCCTCCGGGTGGGATCAGGAGATGTCAGCCTGTTCGAATAATCCTTGATTAAGTTTGTCCGAATACCTTTAAACAAATAGGGATGCTGCGCATCGGGCTTCCCCTATGGCGGTCATCCCTATTTTTTAACATTCATGATAAAATACCGCTGGCCAGGTATTTTAAATTTCTAAATTCGCGTTGATTCCTATTCGCCGATGTTTTCCTTATTATCGGAGCGTAGGGCTGCTTCTTCAG
>JALOPH010000303.1 GCA_025453995.1 Desulfobacterales bacterium | reverse complement strand
AAATCTTTATCTTTCAAATCAGGTGGATTTATTTTCTTCCAGTGCAGAACCCGGTCCAGCCAGCGGCCTAAAGCTCTTCTTGCTGGCCCCGCAGACCGGGCAGCACCAGTCATCGCTCAGGCCCTTAAATGCCGTGCCCTTGGGAATTTTCCCCTTCCGATCACCTTTATCCGGGTTATAAATATACCCGCAATTCACCATCTGACATTGATACATTTCTTCCGGTTGCGCCATTACAGACTCCTTTTATTTTATTTCCTTAGTTTTCTCATTCCTAAATATGGCGGGGATAAACCCCGCGCCCTGCACAACACCAACCTTCTCCATCTCATGTAGTGGCGGGGTTTATCCCCGCCTTAAGTTACGTTACCGTATTTAGTGCCCGAAAGGAAACTGCATCTTTTGGTCAAATACTGCGTTCTCGAAATTTTTTTGATCCTCGACGTAGCGCCGCTACGCCTGCGGTCAAAAAATTCCTGCGGCCTTGTCTTTAATCAAAATCTAAACTTTCCGTTCAGACACTGCTATGAAATTATGTTCATAATTCAGATTAATCTGAATTCTTTTTATCTGATTCTTTCATTTCAATCCGCCGGACCCTGAGCAGAGCCTCCTCGATGAGCTTCCGGTTAAATGAGATCACATCGCCCAATAATCCCAGAACCCACAATTGGATGCCGATCAACAATAAAACCATGGCCATGACAAGAGATTGAATATGCCCGTCTCCCTTGCCTAACATCTTTAAGGGCCTGAACATGGTGTACATGCGCACCATGGTGCTTACCTGGTTGATCACAAAGCGTGGGATGCTCTTAATCAGACGGGACTCACGGGTCTTTGGATTGGTCCGCACCGGCACGCTGGCGATCTTCATCCGCTTGTCCCCCGCCTGGATGACCGATTCAACCGTATAAGAATACCGGGACACGATATTGATCTGCAGGGCTGCCTGCCGGGAAAACGCCCGAAACCCGCTGACCGTATCCGGCACATCGGTATTGGACAGCATGCGCACCATTTGGCTGCCGGCTTTCTGAAGCTTCTTTTTAAAAAATCCGAAGTGTTCGATATCATCTGTCTGCCGGTCGCCGATGACCATGTCGGCCCCGCCTATCAAAATCGGCGTTATGAGCTTGGGTATGTCCGCCCCATAATATTGATTGTCCCCATCCGTATTCACGATGATATCCGCGCCCAGCCGCAAGCAGGTCTCAAGCCCGGTCATAAACGTCAATGCCAGCCCTCTGTTTCGCTTATGACTGACAATGTGATCAACTCCCAACGCCTTTGCCGTCTCTATGGTCTTATCGGTGCTTCCGTCATCAATGACCAGAATCTCCACGGAGTCTATGCCTTCGATTTTCCGCGGGATGTCAGCCACGGTCTGGGGCAGCGTTTTTTCTTCATTGTAGCAGGGGATTTGAATGATTAATTTCATATCAGATCAAATTTTATTGAGAACCTGTATCGTGTTTCTAAAATTTTCGATATCGATAAAAATCTGTTTTTTAGAGATAATAATTCGGTGCAGCAAATGCCCTACCCGTTCATGATCCAGCCCATAAGTGTAAGCATGTCGAAAGGCATGTCGAAAACCCCTGAGTTCATTCAAATCCCGAAAGCTTTTGTCGGTAAATAAAGCAGGCCGAATACCTTCAAGCAAAATGCATCCGCTTTAATAACTGAATGTGATACTCTCCATCCATCTTCACATGGTTCTCCCAATAACCTGCGATCAGCTTAAAAAGATCTTCAAACCCGCAATACAAATTATGAAGCCAGTAACCGGCGCTTTCCACCAATTCAGGAACAGGCCCTTCCTGATCAAGCATTTCTTTCTTTTTCTCTATTGTCATATATATCTGTTCAAGCATTCTCACCGATAGCCAAATTCGCTTAAGAATATAACGATTTCTTCGCCGGGTTCCATTTTACACCTCTTCTTATAATAAATTCAGAAAAATGGCATTCTTCCAAAGCGATTATATCCACATCGCGCTGCAGGAAAGTCGAGATATCGGAGATGAAAGAATACAATTGAAACTTATCCAACCCCTTGATAGCGATATCAACATCTGAACGGGGTTGGAATCTTCCCGGTTTAATGACCGAGCCGAATACGTAAACTTCCTCCCACCCATATTGATGGCTTAGGAAAGCCAATGCGTCGCAAATTTGACCTAAAACCGATATTCGAATTTTCTCAAATGATTGGATCCGGCGATGACGGTATTGGCGCCATATATATGGATCAAAGGGCTTTTGTTTTTCTTTTGTTTTAGGTTGATTCATTTTTTCTTTTCAAATGAATTTAAAACATGCGAAGTTCTTTTGCTTCATTCTCTATTTGTTAAACACAGGAAAAAGTCATAATGCCCTCAAAACGGGCGGCCTGATTAAGCCTTTGCTCAAAACATGCAAAGAAAAACCCTTCCGGCAATTTTTCATATACAACAAGCGCCGAGGCAAGATGGATGACGTCAAATCCGCGAAGCGAATGGGTTATAACTAATTTATCAATAATTTCATTGAGCCCTTCGGTCACTCCAACATGAATTATTCCGCTCCAATCCTTTTGAAAAGCATTCACAATATTTTGAACGACATTCTTTTTGAGTCCGGATTCTTTTTTTTTACGATATATTGTTGCCATGGTTTCCGCATACGCAACTGCGGACGTAACTATTGCTTCTGATTGATCCCATTTTGATAAAACCTCTTCACTAAAGGGTTCCTGAAAATATCTTTTCAAAAGCGCGCTTGTATCCAAATATAGAATCACCGACGATCCTCTGCAACCATTTCAGAAGCGGGCTTCCCGGAAGCTTTTATTCTTTTTGGGGTGTCTTTATTAATACTTCTGTCCGGCATATAAATTAATCCATCTTGAATTAAAGAACTCAAAGCATCCCGAATCGAGCTGATTCCATTATTTTCTTTTATGATTCTGGCAATCGGTTTGCCTCTTTCCATGACTAAAATTTCCTCTCCTGATTTAACTCTGGCTAAATATCGGCTCAGGTTGTTTTTGACCTCTTTGATCCCTGCGCGATGCATGTTCATACCTCCTATATGTAGCCACTTAATTTACTAAAGTAGCCCCTTTAAACTTAGATGTCAACCGGCGACTCACCTTAACAGTTCAAAAAAATTGAATTTTGCAGCATCCTTGTCGAAAGTAACAACTTTCTCACACCCGCTTGTATTGGCGGCATAAGCAATAAGTAAATCCGAAAGATCGAATGTATTTGCCTGTGCAGAGCGGATCAATTTCTGCAAAAATACATGTTGGTCAAATTTTAAAACCGGCATGAGTAAAAGATCACTTATTGCATCCAAAATTTCTGTCCGTGAAACTTCATAAACGGATTCCAATACCCAAATCATTTCTAAAACTATAAGCAGGGGCACAAACAGTTCTGTTTTTTCCGATTCAGCCTTTTTAAAAAGTGCGTAAACCTTTTCTGACTGGGATTGATCATCACCGGTTAAAAAACGGATCAGGATAGTCGTATCGATAGCTTTCATTTGAATTGTTCTCTCATGCGGTTTCTAACCGCGCCCTCCATTTCTTCAAAAGAAACCGCTTTTCTGCCGGGCTTATGTAATTTACAAAAAATTTCATCAACTTTTTTGGAAATTGGCCTGATGATTGCCTCCCTTTTGTCTGATATGAAAATTTCGACTTTATCGCCTGTATTTAACTTCAAAGAATCTCTTATGTCCTTTGGGATTGTAAGCTGTCCTTTCGTCGTGATGGTTGCCAGTGCCATGAGTTCCTCCTTACTTTAATGCCAATTCTTACTGATATGTAAGGCAAATTCGACAAAGTGTCAAGAAAGCATTCAGAGAAAGCTGAAACTCGGGCTATTGCGAGACAATTTGTGTGGGCCGACCTTTTACAGCAAATGCTTACTCCACTGGCTCATTGAACGTATTGAGGGCCGTAAAAAACCCGCGCCATTTTGGAGAACCGTTAAAAAATGGTTAAACCGGTTTCTGGCGTTATCGGATCGGGAATTACAGAGTATTATGCGAAAATCAGGACGAAAAAGTTGTAGCCCTGGTTTTGGCCATCGGTCATCGCCGTGAAATTTATTGAAAAAAGATTTTAACAATCACAACCATTATCTTCTTTACAAAGTCTCAA
>JALOPH010000113.1 GCA_025453995.1 Desulfobacterales bacterium | reverse complement strand
AAGCACCACATGGAAAAAAAACTAAAAAAACAGCATGAATAATCATCTCGCCTGAAGTTCAAAATGGTGATGGGGAGTCTGGATTTGGACATTTCTTTGGGGTTGATTTCCGAAAATCTGAGTCGTTAAGAATAAGCGTTATGTCTGGGTGACGCGCAACACTTCCTCAATCGAAGTGATTCCGGTTATTACTTTTTCTATACCGTCTAAATACAGGGTGGTCATCCCTCTTTGAATCGCTTCATTTTTTATCTGATGGGAATCATGAGTTTTTAAAATAAGCGTCTGCAGATGCTCGTTTAAAACCATGATTTCATATATGCCAAGCCGGCCTCTATAGCCGCTGTTAAAGCATTTAGGGCATCCCTTTGCCCGGTAAATCAATGAGGATGATGAGGAATCGGCGGTGATCCCAAGCCGATTCATCGTTTCACTGTCCGGATGATAAGGTTCTTTGCATTCATCGCACAAAACTCTGACAAGGCGCTGGGCGATAACGGCGATGACGGTTGAGGAAATCAGAAAAGGCTCAACCCCGAGATCAACCAGACGGGTTATGGCTGTGGCTGAATCATTGGTATGAAGCGTCGAAAAGACCAGGTGCCCAGTAAGGGCGGATTGCACTCCGATTTCGGCGGTTTCAAGATCCCGCATTTCTCCGATGAGGATAATGTCAGGATCCTGGCGTACAATGGAGCGCAAACCTTTGGCGAAAGTAAGGTCGATTTTGGGATTCACCTGGATCTGGCCAACGCCTTTTAACTGGTATTCTACGGGATCTTCGATGGTGATGATATTGACATCCGGGGAATTGAGCTTGGATAATGTGGCGTATAATGTGGTTGTTTTCCCACTGCCGGTTGGACCTGTCACCAGAATAATGCCGTGGGCCGTTTTTATAAGCCTGTTGACCAGGTCCAGTTTATCTGGACTCAAGCCGAGATCGGAAAGTTTGAGCAGCGAGGTTGATTTGTTCAGCAGCCGCAGCACCAGGCGCTCGCCATTGGTGATGGGGATCGTGGATACGCGTATGTCAATATTCTGATCACCGATTTTCACCTCGAACCGGCCGTCCTGGGGAAGCCGTTTTTCGGCGATATTCATTTTCGCCATGACCTTAATTCTGGAAATGAGAGATGCCTGCATCCATTTCGGGGGGGCCAGCAGATCATACAAAACACCGTCAATACGGTATCTGATTTTAAAATTATTCTGATAAGGCTCAATATGAATATCACTTGCACCGCCCTTGACGGATTGAGAGATGATATGGTTCACCAGCTTGATAATCGGGGCATCGCTCGTGTCGTCGAGCAGATCGGCGGTTTCTTCTATTTCGCTGATAATGTCGGCGCCGTTCTCCGCCATATCGGCAACCAATTGCTGGGCAGTATCCCTGCTGCTGTCATAGGCTATGTTGATGAGAGAAAAAATGGAATCCCGGCTGGATAAGACCAAATCATATTGTTGCCATCCGAGGATTCTGATTAAATCGTCCAGCGGCTGAAACACAGACGGGTCGTTTAAAGCGATGATGGCGCGGGCCGGCCGTTTGTTTTCATGCCCGTCCTGCTTGAAAACATCCGCAATTCCTGCAATCGGTTGTTTTGTTTCAATGGGGACCAGCGCATATTTTTTTAAAAACTGAATGGATATCAGACGGGTAAAATCAGTGTTAAAATCCTCGATAAAAATCTTTGGAAGAAATGGGATCGCATACAATTTGCTGTACGCCTCCAGAAGCTGGTTCTCGCTGACAACCTGTTTTTTCAATAATATATCCGTAAGATTGGCATTCTGCTCCGCGCGAATTTCCTGGGCATCTCTAAACGATTCTTCAGAAACGCCATAGTCATTCAATAAAATCTGAGAAAGTTGTTTTATCATGAATGTGAAAAATAATTATTAGCGAAAATGGTTGTCATTCAAAAACCGGCGCCCGGAATATCCACAAAATGGTCATTGCTGATTTTCGTTGCCGGGCGCGAGTGTTTCTGTTTTGGGTTCAAAGGTCAGTTCCCGTTCATAAAAATCATATAATTTAATCGTTTCTTCTTCTATTTTTCTCAGGGCATCCGTCTTCTCTTCAGTAATCAGCTTGGCTTCATCGGCATTTTCAACAACATGTGGGGTTAAAAACACATACAAGTTGGTCTGTTCATTGGCAGTACCCAACGAGCGGAAAAGCCATTGAATCACCGGGATGCTGCCCAGGCAGGGAACCTTATAATCGGTCTTGGATATGGCATCATCGATCAACCCTCCGATAACGATAGTATTTTTATCATTTACCACCACGATCGATTCAATTGTTCTTTTTAAAGTGGTCGGCTGAAACAAATCCGTCGTGCTCTCAAGCTTTGTCACCTCCTGTTTTATTTCAAGGCGTATCTGCCTGTCTTTGTTGATTTGAGGCGTGACTTCAAGGCTGATTCCGACATCTTTATATTCATAGTTGGCATAATTTGTATCGCCGGAGCTTGCCTTTGTCAGATAGGGAACATTTTTACCCACCGTAATTTTGGCTTTTTCATTATCAGTCGTGAGGATTTGCGGGGTCGCAAGAATATGCACGTCTTTGTCTTTTTTATACGCATTGATGACTGCCGCAACCGTCGGGAATGTGACATTGCCGATGGTGATCGCTTCACCGAGAACACCGACTGAAAATCCAGGCGGCAGGACTGACGCTGCTGCCCCAGCGGTTGAAGATCCTGAACCTGAACCGGCCGCTGCTGCTGATTGAGATAGTGATGAGAAATAACCTGGATCGCCGCCCATGGCCCCGCCTGAAAATCCGCCGCCCCAGATGCCGGATGTATCATTGTAGCTGGCATTGCCGCCCACATGCCATTCTGTACCGAGATTGAGTGATCTTGCTTTGTCCATTTCCATGATCAGGCACTCGATATAAACCATGGAGCGTCTCTTATCCAGCTTTAATATGATTTCTGACAAAACGTCATAATCATCCTGTTCGGAAAAAATAATAAGACTGTTGGTCGCTTTGTCGGCTGTAATCTTAATATCCTGAGACAGAAGCGGCGCCGCTTTTTTCTCTTTGCCGGCTTCTCCGCCCCCCCCGGATTCTTTGGATGGAATCTCCTGCAAAACCTTTGCTAGGTCTTCTGCTTTCGAATTTTCAAGGTAATACACATGGATTTTCCCTTTCCCTTTTGGGATTTCCCTATCCAGCTTTTCGATTAGTTTTTTGACGCGATCAGTGTCGGTTTCACTGGCCAGCATGATCAGCATGTTGGTTCGGGAATCCGGAACCAGGATGATATCTTTCTGACCCTGCTTTTTTGCCTGGTTTTCCGCATTGAAGACTGAATCCAGGGTTTTAACCAATTCATCGGCGTTGGCGTATTCAATGGAGATGATGGAAATCTCCTTGCCGATCCCCATCACATCGATGGCGTCAATGATCTGAATAAGCCGCTTGATGTTTGAATACACGTCCGTAATGATCAAAAGATTGGTCGGGGTATATGAAAGCACGACGCTGCTTTTGGAAACAAGCGGCGCACAGAGTTGTTTGACTTCATTCGTGTCCGCATATTTCAGCCGAATCAACTGGGTGACGACCTTATCTTCCGGCGAATCATCTGTTTTTTCAAGCCGGGTCTCGATATTCATGGTCCGCGCATATGGAGATGGAATAATCTTTGTCACTTCTCCGGCGTCCACAGTCGCAAATCCGTTTACTTCCAAGACGGACTCAAACACTTTATATGCTTCATCAATGGAGATCTTGGTGGGTGAAATAACGGAAATCTTGCCCTTTACCCGGTTGTCTACAATGAAATTTCTACCCGTCAGTTCGCTGATGAATTTAATAAACACATCAATATCCACATCATTAAAGTCGATGGAGATAAAACGCTGATCAGAGTCCGACTGCGGTGCCGGCGTTTCAGGGGTGATCTTCCGTGAAGAACCGACATCCTCAGGCAGCGTTTCAGTTGCTGTAATAGGTTGAGATGGTTGTGCATGGACAAATGATGAAAAGAACACCGCAAAGGAAAAAAGCAAAAGGGTCAACAGCTTCCATATTAAACAACCGTTATAAGGTTTTCGTCTCATGTCACTCGTCCGACTTCTGATGTTAAAATTAATATTGTCCGTCAAACAGGCCATTATTGAATTTGATAATCTACACTCATCTGCTCGCCCTGGCGTTCGATCTGGAGGTTAACAGACGATGATGATTTAAGGTTTTCATAGAATTTCAGCGCATCGTCAACTGATTCAATAGCATTGCCATTGACCCCTTTAACGATGTCGCCGCTTTGGAGTCCCATATCCATGAATATGGAATTCTGTTGAATGTGACTTAACATTAAACCGTTGGGTTTCCCGTCTTTGAAATGAGGCCTGACTTTTACCTGGCTCATAAGCTGATTGATATTTTTTAGGGCGCCATTGACTTTATCTCGATCAATACTCACCGTATCGCCTTCTTCAGACGGCTCTTCTTCAGGCTCTGGTTCTTCAGGCGGAGGTTCTTCCATTACTTCAGGCTCGGGAATTTCCTCAGTGTCCTCTGGAACAATTTGGGGCCTGCCCCCGGACTTGCTCTTTTCCTCTTTGATGACCAATATTTCATCTTTGCCGTTTACGTTTAAAACAACCGTATTTCGCAATATTTTTTTGATCAGCGCATTTTCAATGGAATCGCCCTCCCTAAAGAGCGCTTGCTTTCGGTTTTGCTTCTTTTCGATGACTGCATAAGCCTTATCCGGACTTCCGCTGACAGTTCCGCAGAGCTTCAGGTTCAACTGGGTCTGTTTTAATTGATCCAGTTCGATTTGTTCGGTGGTTTTATCGGCTTTACTTTTATTGGTTTTGAATAAATCCCTGCTGGAGATGATCTGATATGAGGTGAATTCCCGTTTCGGCTGCGATGTAAATGCTCCCTTTATGTCGGAATTGTCTGGCAGACCGGCTTCCGATTGAACTTTGGCCGACAAAGAGGCTTCGATTAACTTGCCTGAAACGATCTGATAAAATAACTGGACGCCCCAAAAAGATGTCGCGGTTATCAGCAATATATTAATTATGGAAAACGCGTATTTAATCATATTCACAATGAACGGCCTGACATGGGAATCAAACTATCTTCATCCGTAACATAACTCTTGCCGCGAACAAACATATTTCTTTCATTCAATCCCTACCGCAAAGAAAAACCCGGATTTTCTATTGTTCCCGATATGTTAAATGGTATTCCGCCGGTTGATTCATTATTTTCAATCATGGCGGATATGGGAAAAATCTCTTCTAAGCTTTTCATCAATAGAGGAGTCGGAGTGACAAGTCCCGAAATGTTTAATGCGCTTAGAATCAATGGATTTCTCAAGTTTGCCGTTCCTGTAGCCTTGCCGTTCAACTCCCGGCCTTTGACTTCAAAGGATTCGATGGTTAATGTCTGATCGGCCAGTTCGGCATTCATGTTAATTGTATCGAGTTTTAATTGCTCCACCCCAAAAAAGACCGGCTTAAAATCAACTACACCGCTGGAGATGACAAATTCAACCCTGCCGCTGCCGTATGGCGGGTGATGGGTATAATTCAATTTTCCGTTTAAAACGCCGGAAATGCCGTGAGGGGTTATTTCTTGTAAGGCTGAAATTGCGCCGAGTTCAAGCTGCTCAAATAAAAGATCGATGCTTAAGGCCGGCTTGTCTAAGGTGGCTTCCACAGTTCCCGCAATACTGCCGGTTTTGAGAACAGCATCAAAAAGAAACGCCTTGGTTTGGGAAAAAATCGTCAAATATCTGGGCCTGACATAAAGGTGATCAATTTTTATCAATTCTTTTTCTTTGCGCATAAGCACCGGGGCCTCCAGTTTCAGCCCCGGCGGAAAACTCGGGCGAATCCGGTCCGCAGTGAAGTGAAACCCCGGGATGGAATCGGATAGTTTGTAATTAAGATAACCTATCAATGCATCCGTCGGGAAAAGATAATAAAGAAAAATCAGCGTAGCAAATATTATATAGCCGGTAAAAGCGACCCATTTTTTCATTTTGTTTTATTTACCTGTATATATTGACAGACAAGATTGAGATTCATTAGGATTCTATCGTTTCAACTTGGATCACCACGCTGAGCAAGTTGTTGCCCTGTCCTGCCTTGGTGATCGACAGGCGCCTTACTACAACCATATTCTCTGAATTTTCAATCCCGTATAAATAAGAAACCAGATCGTTTATGTTGATTCCCTGAAGTTTCATTTCTACCTTCGACAGCTTTGCGCCTGAATTTTCCCCTGCAACTGAGGAGGGTTTCATATATGAAATACTGTTTTTAACGCCTGTTTCGCCCGCAAGTTTATCCAGAAAAGAGAACAGGGTAAACCCGGGGGGACGCCTGGCAAAACCCTGGCGCGAGATCTCCAGTTTTTTCTGCATGACAAAATAATCCTGCTGCAGTTTGTTCATCTCGACCAGCATTTCTTTTTTTGTGTTCAATCTTTCCCGAAGTTCATTGCGCCGCTCAAACACCGGGGTAATGATAAACTGGATCAACACAAAAAAAGCGATAAAAACACCGGCTGCAGACACAGCGGCTTTTTCGCGTTTATTTAGATTAAGATTTAATTTAAATTTCATGAATCACGTTTCCGGGATTTAAAAATCAACCTTCATTTTGAACTGGACACGGTTGGAGGCCGCATCCAGATTGGCTGAATTGATAGTTATGTTTTTCAGCAGCTTGGATTTTTCAAGAGTGCTTTTAATCTCATCCACGGCATTGAAAGTGTCTGTATGGCCTGAAATCAATATATTGTCATCCCCACGGACAAACTGCGTAATTTCAACATCAATGGGGCTGGGAACCAGCTGGCTGATTTCGTTTAAGATGTCAACATTGAGCTTGATGTCCCCGATTTCGCCGGCATAACTGGTTTGTTCCTTAATGTCCTGAATTTTGGTTCGCATTTGCTGAACAGGATCCACGATTTTGGCAACATCCGGAAACGTAGATTGAAAAATCAAGGTCATTTTCTGATTGATGCTGCGTATCGATTTATCAAGCTGGCGGGCTTCCAACAGAACATTGAACATGAAAAAGATAAAGACGAGAAGCGCTATGCCGCTGGTTTTAATAATATCGTTTTTGTTCTCCTCCCAGTATCTTTTGAACAGGGTCCTTTCGCCATAAAAATTGATCATGTCAATGCCGGGAATTTCAAGCGCTGCCATGCCCAGCGCGCCGTTGTAATCCTGGGGTGAATACGGGAGCCCATCAGCCAAGCGCGTGCTCTTCATGATGTCATTCAAAATATTGACAGGTTGAACCGACACTTCCATGACAGGATCGAAACGATGTTTCAAAACATCCGCGTCAATCCCTTCACCGGAAAAGCACAGGATGGCAGGTTCGAATTTAAAGTCGTAAAACGCCTCAAACGCGGCGAGGAACTGAAGGGATTGCCTGAAAATAACGTCATATTTTTCAGCGGTTCGTGAAGGATCAAATTGAAATGTTCGAACCAGATGAATTTGGCCGGATATAATGGCATAAAGCGTGCAGCAGCAGCAATCAACATCAATAAACAGATATTGCGTCGCGATATTTGAAAACCTGGCCAAGCATAAAGCCGTGGGCAGACCGCCAGCGGTGACGGCCTGGGGATCCATGTCAAGGCTTTTCAGTGCATCCACGATGACCGTCAGATCAGGGGTTCTGACGGCGCAAACAATAATATCCGTCTGATCGCCCTGTCGGACGGCCTGAAAATCCAGAAAGGCTTCTTCAACAGGAAACGGCAAGGTCGGCTCGATCTCAAAGGGAAGCACCTGGCGTATCTTTTTCCGGTCTTTAAACGGCACCCGCAGATTGCGGTAGGAAATCAGATTGGGCGGGATTGAAATTACAAATTCAGCGCCGGACAGATCCATGCCCTTTACCGAATTTTCAAGTGCTGCGACAAACCTGTTTACAGATTCATCATGGACCTCGGAAAGAGTTGGAATGGGAACGGAAGAAACCGCTTCAACGGAATGGCCCTTTAAACTGGTTTTGATTAAAAGGGTCGATATTTTATCGCTTCGGATATCCAGAGAAATAATTTTTCTGGTCATAATATCACTTTACACTTGAGAACGATTTCAAAATGGTCACTGTCTTTTAGTGTCAAATTGAGTTTGGGCGTTTGGGCGAATATATCCTATTCATAACTCCAATTCAACACCCGGCAATACCATTTGCCTGTTTCTTCATTTTTTTCTCGCTGAACAATGACCGTTGCGGCCATTTTCGTATCCTGCAGCACGCCCGCGCATTGGATCCTGAAAATATCGCTTTTGTTGGTGATCAGATCGGGGTTGATCTCAAGATCGCTGCAACCCGGAACTTCCTTATACCATGCAGGATTAGAAAGATCGTGAATAAATTGGTCGTTGGCGCTTTCAATTCTGAAATCGCATATTTCAGGCGCCAAAAACATCTGTTCAATAGGCAACAACGCCGCCACAACCGGGAGTTCAGCGGTATTTATATTTATTTTACCGTCAAAAACAAATTTTTTGTCGGATTTTGCAGCGCCATACACCGTAATATAGTTGGATATGCCTGAAAGCTTATCCTGTGCGCTCTTAAATATCTCAGGGGTAATACCCTTTACCAGCATGAGTTCATCAACATGCCTAAACGGACCGTTCCGGCAGGGGTATGAAGGTGTTAAAGCCTCATAATAATCGCTTTCCGCGCTGTTTAATCCAGTCAGCGTATCATTGTCACCTGAGTCCATCCAGTCCTTGATCGGATTAATCAGTTCTCCGGGATCAGAAATATCCTTAAACGGGGATGTCTCTTCCATCTGCTGCTCCATCAGCAGCGTGCCGACAAATCGATACCAGAAATCCCTTTGAGCCGGCTTGTAATCTTTTCCGTCCGGAAAAGCAACCAGAGCGTTCACCTGAATTCTTCCAAGCTCGTCGCTGATCATCAGGTCAATGTTTCCGTCTTCAAAAGAAGTTTGAGCCAGATATTCTTTTATTTTGTCCGGATTTGCCCAATCTTCCTGAACTGAATCAATTTCAGTGTCGGTCCTGTCCTTGATAAGCATCGCCTCGGCAACCTGGACTCCGGAAGATATCATATGAAGCAGCGTCATTCTGTTTCTGGATATCGCCGACTCCGTCACCGTGTTGCGCATCTGGCGGTTAAGCTCAAACGTCACGGAAACCAGCAGCGTAATCACTGTCAAGGTGATAATCAACGCGATGCCGCGCTCGTTTTTTTTGATATTCGGCGCCATCAGATTATTCAGGCTTTTCCCGGTAAACCGGGAGCATGATCTGTGTGTTAAAATCATAAACCGCAGATTTTTTTTTAATCTTCAACTGGATACCTATCATTCTGGGCGTAGCATATTTATAGAAACTTGATTCGGAGTTCCACTCCTCATGGGCTTCGCCGTCCTGGTCATAATAAGTGAAGATAAGTTCCTCGACATCCTCGCACAAAGTTGGATCACCCTCCTGTTCTTCAAAATCATCATCCTGAAAGAACGGGTAACCTCTGTCGGCTCTCTTGAGAACAAAACCGGCGTCCCGGTCGTCGTTTTCAATCACATAATAGACGATTTCGGCAATCCCTGCGCCCGCGCTTCCGGACATAGGGAGATGGGCCATGGATGTAAATCTGATCTTAGGGTAATAGTTTGTCCCGACAGTGACTTTTTCTGCGACAAACCGATAAGGATCGGGCTCGGAGACCGTTTCGGGCTGTTTATACAACGGCAAAAGTTCAACATAAATGGAAGTTAAATCCATGACCATGCGGTTTAAACATGACCGCGCCTTTTCATGGACATCCGCTCCATATGCGATCGCATCATTTCTCGACAACACGGCATTCAGGGAACTGTAAATGGTGGTCACGAGAACACTAAAGATCGTAATGGCGATTAAAATCTCCAGAAGGGTGAACGCTTCGCGCCTATTCGTTCTCCTTGGCTCGCTTCGACATCGTCACCAGAATTGACACGATTTCGTTCGCCTCTTTTCTCAAAGCTGTGAGCAGCGGAAGCTTAACCTCGCAGCCCTTCTCCAAAAGTTCGAGCCACAGATCAGTCTCGTCGGCTTCCTGTTCACAGTTGCCGATCTTGGAGATGAACTCCGCTCTGCTTCTTGCCCTGCAAGCTTCCCTGTAGTTCGCGGCCACGGAGGTGCCCGATCTCAAGACCTGTTTCCCAAGAATCTGTGCCGGCACCGTCTTGGGCAGCAGATGAAAAAGCTTCACCATGGACAGCGCAAATGCCTTGGTCCTATTTCTAAAT